>NZ_JBXBCF010000097.1:0-185141 GCF_056784235.1 Kovacikia sp. CALU 1929 | reverse complement strand
GCTGCTAATTCTGCTGGCGTTGCTCTAAATCCCAGAAACCTGTTTGCCCCATTGCTGTTCTCGGATAGCCTAACTGCCGACATTTTAGCTGCTCATTCTCAAGTTGAGACACCCATTTTTCGATTTTTCGAGGTGCCCCTTTGTTTTTGAACGTCATATCTATGAAAGCAGTCTGCTCCTATAGTTTCGTTTAAGATATTGAAAGTAGCTTTAAATGCCTTGGCTTCCAGATCAAAGTTAAAATTGGGATTCCTCGCAATCTCTAGCATTTTATCTGTAACAAACTCATTGATGTCTTTCGCTCTCTTGACTTCTTCAGCATCAAGTGTCCTAAAGACTACAAATCGAAGTGCAAGATCCATATCGTATTGCTCTTCTTTGGCACGATCTGTTAAGACAATGCATTGTTCAAATCCTTCATCCTTAGATAGCTCAGATAACCAGGAAAACATCTTGCGATTTTCCATAATCAGAATGCAATTTCTCAACTCCTGATCCGAAAGCGGTGAACCCCCTGTATTCAATCTCTGAAACAATTCATATTTACTTTTTTCATCACTCTCTTTCAATATGATTTTGACATCTAACTTAGATCGCTTGATGAAAAGCTTCTGAGCCGCAGTGAAAGCGTTCTCAAGATCTTCCGGGTTATCCCATTTCTTATTTATGAGCGAGGGCAAATACTTTGTTTCTTCCAGAGTGAGAGGCTCAACTTTCTTCTCGTCTTCATCCAGAAGAATTCCCATAAACTGAAAAATAGTGGATAATCTTTGTAATCCATCTACAACATCCCAAACCCCATCCTTCCTTTGGGATACAAAAATAGGCGGGAGAGGAATTCCCAGCAGGATAGATTCTATTAACTTAGTCTTTTGTAGAGGAGACCAACGGTAAAAACGCTGAAACTCAGGATGTATGTCTATTTCTTTATCTTGGTAGAGGTTAGTCAACTCACCTATTGACATTGAGTAGCTATCAGACTTGACCTCAGTACTTCTTAAATCAATCTCATCTTGTAAGGTCATCTAAATATCCTCTTACCTTTGCCACATTTTGGAGTGAAACTGAATCAGTGATTGGGTTTCATTATAGAATATTTTCAATATGGTCGCGCAAACATCTCATGTCAGAAGGCTCTCACACCATATTAATTCAGATCGCGTGAGCCATCAGTCGAACAATGCGTTGGTGCGGACGGAGCGAATGTTGTCTGTAGGTATCATAGGCTACTAGCCGCCGCACAACTTCACCGTTAGGCAGACACCACCCACATTTTTCTATCCTTACATGAATAATATTGAGTAATACGTAGAAGTTAACGACCTTCCGACCTGAAGTTATGGCAAAGAATGATGTCATTCTCTTAGATGGACTAATAGATCAACGCCTAGCTGATGGCTATCCATCTTCTAGACGCGACGAAGTGTTTGAGTTTTTTGCCTTTGAACAAACTCTCAAGGATTTTGATCTTTCTTTCGATGAGATTGATTCTGGATGGGTTGATGGTCGTGATGATGGAGGCATAGATGGTTTCTTTATCTTTGTAAATGGAAATTTACTTCTAGATATAGAAGGGTTTTCTTTTCCAAAAAGGAATGCTGAAATTCTCGTTTATGTTATTACTTGCAAATCACATGAAACATTTCAGCAAGCACCGCTCAATGCTCTTCTTGCAAGTGTTCAGGAGCTGTTTGACTTAAGCTTGGATCGCAGTAATCTTCATGGGGTTTACTCTGATGAGTTACTGGATGCACGAGAACGTCTTTGTCAGGCATATCGAAAGCTTTCATCAGCCAACCCGACTTTTACAATACGATTTGCTTACGTTTCACGCGGTGATTCTAGTTCTGTTGCTGACAATATCCGAGCTAGAGCTGATCAGATCGTAGCTCTTACAGAAAATTTCTTTAGTGTATGTAAATCTAAATTTGACTTTTTAGGTTCTACAGAACTTATTGCACTTCATCGTCGTATTAAATCTTTTTCTATATCGCTTCGCTTTCTCGAAATTCTTTCTCTTGAGCAAGCAAGCTATGTTTTGTTGGCAAGAATAGAAGATTATTACGACTTCGTATCTGATGAAAATGGCAACATTCGTCGATACTTATTTGATTCTAATGTGCGCGACTATTTGGGATCAAATAGAGTAAATGAAGACATTATGGCATCTCTTTCAGATCAAACCGCTCCTGATTTTTGGTGGCTAAATAATGGTGTCACAATGCTGTCTAGCAATGCAAATGTGTCAGGAAAGGTGATCCACCTTGATGATATTCAAATTGTTAATGGACTTCAAACAACTGAGAGTATCTATAAGCATTTTCAAGCAAATAATTCCCAGTCATATAGCCGATCTTTACTAGTTAAAGTTCTAGTATCTTCTGATGCAACTGTTCGTGATCGTGTTATTCGTGCAACTAATAATCAAACTGCCGTTGAACTAGCTTCTTTACGTGCTACTGATAAAATTCAGCGCGATATTGAAGAAATTCTAGAAAGATATGGTTGGTTCTATGAACGTAGAAAAAATTACTACCGAAATATTGGAAAACCACCAGCTAAGTTTGTAACGCCCCTATATCTTGCGGGCGGCATGGTATCCCTTGTATTAAAAAATCCAGCTAAAGCGGCAGGTCTTCGAGCACGATTTATGCAGCGTGATGATACTTACTCGCAAGTCTTTTCAGATTCTATACCTTTGCAAACATGGGTTTCAATTGTTGAAATTCTTAAGCGGGTGGATGAAGGATTGGAAACAGTTCGTACAAATGAGGAACGATTTCTTTGGAAGTGGCGTAGCCTTGTAGCACTAATTGTCGTTGGTCGTCTGTTTAAAACATTTGTATTTACCTCAAAGCAGCTTATTCAACTAGATGTTGGTCGGATCGATCCTACTGCAATTAAAGAGGTTTGGTTACTCATCCAAAGTCAAAGAAGAGACAAGCCCAAAGCTAAAGATTACAAGAGTCCTAGTCTTGTTAAGCGTTGTATTCAAATCGCTTCAGATACCTATGATATTGCTCTACCTCAAGTGGTCGGGCAACGTACAATTCATGATAATTTTTCATCTAAACCTTTACCAGAGGACTTCTTAAATGCCGTGGACGCAATTCTTCCAGAACAACCTTGGAAACCTGGCATACATAATGAAATAGCCTCTCAACTTGATTGTCGCCCATTTAAGGTGAGTCAGGCTATTTCCCAGCTTGTAGATAGAGGCAGAAGATATCGTCAAAAAGATGGAGTGGTATATGGTCAAAATGGTGAAGTTTTGATAGTGGATACCAGTAGGGAAGAGCTTCCACCGATTTAGGATCATTATCAATCTCTGCCTAACAACCCTGCTGGAGCGGACTGTCGATAGATCCTGGTGGTGTTGCGAAGGTTGCTTGCAGCCGCTCAGCAGGAACGTTAGACATGATAGGAGGCATTAATGGGTCAGGGAGCTATTGAGTATCGTGGACGATTGATGGTGAATTGCCGTGAGTCGTAGTTAAGTAATATCGGAGAAACCCTAGAGAGAGTAGTTTCTAACTCTACATCTCAAAGCCTTGCTCGTTTATCAGAATATTGGAATAAAGAATTAGCCGAAATGCCAAATGGATGCTCTTTGTTGCACCTTGATGAGTATCTTGATAATCAGAAAGCAATTGATTCATTTGTCACTGCCCTTTATGAAGTGCAGGCGCAAATTAGTCATGACAAGCAAACCACTAAGCATTTGTTAGGGCAAATAATCCTTTTCGTTACCCAGGGTTATGAAGTGCTAGAGCCAAGCAGCAGCGTATGCCCAAACACGGTTAGCATTGAAGCGTAAGGGGCGACCAATTCCAATGAATGATGTATGGATTGCTGCTCAATGCCTAGAAAATGGTTGGATAATGATGGATGATACTGATTTTGATTGTGTGGATGGACTGATATTGGAACATTGGTAGCAAAATTAGGTATGTGTCTATGACAGCCAGCTAACACTGCGTTGGTGCAGACGGAACAGAGGTTATCAGTGGATGTTCAAGCTTATCTGCTGACGCTGATTTGAGCCGTTAGTTTGCAAATAGTCAGTTCCATTTTGGAACGCAAAGAATCCAGGCATATACACTGTAATGTCGAAAGCGCTGAATTATTGGAAATAAGCTGTAAATTCTAAGACTCACGCCATAGAAGAATTTCCGCCTTTTTTCTCTAAAATTCACTCTTCCCGAAGTTATTAAAGAGGGATACGCTAAGTTCTACTACTCTTTTGAAGCTAGAGGCGGAGATTTCTCACGGAAAAGTTTGATCATAAAAATTATAGGAAAATAGATTGATATAAAGCCTTTAGGATAGATAATTTTCTATATAGCATTTCTTTGCTTGGTGAAATACAGCTTATCCAGCAGATGTGAGCTTTCATGACTATTCATGTACTTCGCTGGCTTCAGAAACGCTATATTTCGGTTCCTAAAGGAGTCAGGGATTGAAAAACGCAACGCTCCACCAATTAAAAGTATTTGAAGCGGTTGCTCGTCACAGTAGTTTTACCCGCGCGGCTGAAGAGTTATTTTTGACTCAGCCGACCGTCTCCATGCAGGTCAAGCAATTGTCTAAAGCGGTGGGGCTGCCCTTGTTTGAGCAAGTCGGTAAGCGGCTCTATTTAACTGAAGCAGGGAAGGAGTTGTATACGACCTGTCGAGAAGTCTTTGAACGACTGTCCCGGTTTGAGATCTCGGTTGCTAATCTCAAAGGATTAAAGCAGGGAACTCTGCGGCTGGCAGTGGTAACTACGGCGAAGTATGTGATTCCCCGGCTTCTGGGTCCATTTTGTCAACGCTATCCCGGCATTGATGTTTCCCTGACGGTGGACAACCATGAACGTATTATCGATAGCCTGATAGACAATCGGGATGATCTCTTCATTTTGAGCCAGCCACCCGACGATTTAGACGTGGCTGTGCATCCCTTTCTGGAAAACCCTCTGGTAGTTCTGGCATCCCGCAACCACCCTCTGGCGCAGGAAAAAAATATTGCCCTTAAGCGCATCTCGGAAGAACCTTTTATCATGCGAGAACCGGGATCAGGTACTCGTAAATCTGTACAAAAATTGTTTGATGACCAGGGGCTGAGCCTGAATGTGAAGCTTGACCTGGGCAGCAATGAGGCAATCAAACAGGCGATCGCAGGGGGGCTGGGCATTTCCGTCCTCTCTCTACACACACTGGCGCTGGAAGGCACCAACAGTCCCCTCACCATCCTGGATGTAGAAAACTTTCCAATACAGCGTTACTGGTATGTCATTTACCCGGCTGGAAAACAGTTATCTATCATTACCCAGGCATTTTTTGACTATCTGCTGAACGAGGGAAAGATGGCTGCCGAACAAACTGCCTTTCAGGGAATTTTTAGTCAGAGAAGAACTTAATGCAAATCACCCGCTGCCTTCATGCTGCTATCCTCGTTTCTGATCTAGACCGGGCAGAACACTTTTATGGCAATGTTCTAGGGTTACCCAAAGTAGACCGGGTGCTGAAATTTCCAGGAGCCTGGTATGAGATCGCAGGTTTCCAAATCCACCTGATGGTTGCTGACTCGGGAGCGGGAACGCTGAACAACCTGGAAAAATGGGGACGCAATCGGCATGTTGCGTTTTCTGTCACAGATTTAGCTGCCACGAAGGAACATCTTTTGGCTCATGGCTGTCCAATTCAAATGAGCGCTTCTGGTCGAGCAGCCCTGTTCACCCAAGACCCGGATGGTAACGTGATTGAGTTGAACGAAGCGTCCTAGTCTGTCATAGCCCATAGCCATCTGTTTAGAATTGACAGATTCGGAGTACCTGCTGCTTGTTCTGGAGCGATCGCTGACTCAGTGGTTCCTGACGATCGAATTGAATTCATCAATAAACAGAACTTCTGGAGGAAAGAAGATGCAGCGCTCGACTCTGTTCGTGGCTTTGATTGCCTTGATGATGGCAGGTTGTCAGGGAAGTGTCACAACTCCTTATCAGTCCACTCTGCGGGGAAATCCCCTGGCGGCAGACAGTTCTCCCAATCAACCCCAGCCGGTAGAAAGTAGCGCTCCAGTCAACCGCAGTTCTAGCCCAACTCAACCCGTCATCGCTCTCCAAACCAGGCAAATTCAGCCAGCAGCGAGAGTGTTAGTGTGTGCGGTGACAACCACGGATGCATTAAACAAAGATCGTTCTAGGAAACCAGAACACTGCCGAATTTTTGAAGTGAAGACCGTTGCTCAGGCGATTAACTTTAAGTGCGATCAGGTTTATGCCGTGAGCAGTCTGTTCAAAGACGGTAACTACTCTTGTGAAATCAGCTACCTGAAGTGTTTGCCAGGAACTCCCTGCGAATTTACTGAATTTCCATGCAGCAACTCTGTTCTTAATTCTGACCAGAGTTGTAATGGGGTGAAACGAATTGCACTGGTAGAGTCTGTGCCTATCAAACAGACGGGCGATCGCTAATGCGATGCACTATCTTAAAACACAGCATTTTCCGTATTGATTAATTGGACTTTGGTAGTGTTGTAGAGGTGTGGATTTTACAAAGAGATAGTAGAATTTGCAAATGAGATCTTAAAGGTAGAAAAGATGCCAGTGGTGCTATAACCTGTATACTGTCCGAGTTGTGGTTGAATTCAGATCGTCAAACATGGAAAATTAGCCGCAGGCAAGTAGCGCTACAAGGGTTGCAACTCCAATTGCACACATCAAAGCTTTATTCCGAACTATACTTATCAAGGTTATTGACCAACGGTTAAGCAACCGATTAGTGATAGGACAGTCAATGGAAATGGCAGCGGTCACGTCGTGTGGGCGTAGCCTTTATCAACCATCAAACGGGACAAATTTTAGCTTATGTTCTAGCAGACCATAAAGATGATGCCTTCAATCAATTGCAGAATCTGCTTGAGCCGTTTGGCATCCAACATGACTATAGCGTTGGCGTAGCGTGCCGCAGGCTTAGGCTGGGGAGCCTATTTACAGCGGTTTTCAGACGAGTGCCACACAGCGAATGCCTGTGCATTCAGACAAAACGAAAGATTTATGTGGCATACACAAATGAAAATGGCTGTAAGACGTTTAGAGCCGTCCAAGCACACCGTTGGCAAACGGAACACTTAGGCGATCGAGCGCAAGCCCTTGACGTTGCGAACTCGCATTAAGCGACTGCCCGCGAAACGATTTGCTTTTCCAAGTCCGTCAGAATGCTCGACATTGGGTTGGGGTTATTCATGAATCGATTTGAGTTTGGAAACACTCTTCTTTAATATTTTCTTTATAGGCAGCGGTTTCTAGTTTGCTAAAGTACACCCGCCACCGATATCCGCTACCCCTCCCCGTTCCTTTCCTTTTGCATGAGAATCATTGCTTATCTCTACAGCAATCCCCTGCTCGAAGCCATACCAGACCCCACTAGCTGGGGTTGGGAAGTGGATAGGGTGTATCAAGATAGGGCAGTAGAAATTACACCTGACCCCAGTAAACGGAAAGAGGCAAAAAATACTACCCATCATTCCCGTCCTCAATGGCGACAGTTATTGCAGGACTGCCAGCGCCAGCCCGCCGATTACCTGCTGTTGCAACGGTTAGATAACCTGGGGGACTCCGTTCAGGAACTGGGCGATCGCCTTGCCGAACTCGAAGCCCTCAACATCCGCCTGATCCTGCTCGAATCGACCCCAGACCCGCACCCGCTCCAAACTACTGACCTTCAGGCAGACCTGCTCAAGCTTCTGCAACAGTTGCAACAGCAACAGCAGAGTCGTCGTATCCGGCAAGGTCACGCCCGCAACCGAATCAAAGCGATGCCACCGCCAGGAAAAGCTCCCTATGGCTACCGTCGCAGCAAAACCCGTTACACCGTCGATCGCGCCACTGCCCCCGTTGTGAAGGATTTTTTCGAGCAGTTTTTGCTTTACGGTTCTCTCAGTGGAGCAGTTCGTTACTTAGCAAAGCGCTATAGCAAGAAGATTTCAGTCTCGACTGGGCACCGTTGGTTGACGAATCCGGTTTATCGGGGTGACCTGGAATATCATAATGGCGAGATTGTGCCGAACACTCACGAAGCCATTATTTCGCGGGACGAAGCTGCTCAGGTCGATCGCCTGTTGCGTCGGAACCGCCGCCTGCCTGCCCGTACCGCCAGTGCCCCGCGATCGCTGGCTGGACTTGTTACCTGTAGCGAGTGTCAGTCCCCCATGACCGTCACCCGCGTTACCACCCCCCGTAAAGACCAGGAGTATCTTTATCTGCGCCCCAGCGGCTGCACCCGACAACCCAAATGCAAACTCATCCCCTATGAGCAGGTTTTGCAGCAGACAATTGAGCGCATCTGTACAGACCTGCCCCGCGCGGTTTCCGGTGCTCCATTGCCCGACATGGATCGGATCAAGCAAGGGATTGAAGGGGCGATCGCTGCCAAACAGGCAATTCTGGAGCAACTTCCCCCCCTCTTTGCCACTGGCGTTTTAGACCAGGAAACCGCCGATCTGAGGGCATACAAACTCCGTACCGAAATGGCTGAACTACAAGCAAAACTCTCCCAGTTGCCCCCTGTTAATCTGAAAGCGATCGCCCAAACAGTCTCCATTCCCCAATTCTGGCTCGACCTTTCCGAATCGGAACGGCGCTTTTACTTCCGTGAATTCCTCCGGCAAATCGAACTGGTCAGGCAGGAAACCGACTGGGAACTGAGGTTAGGGTTTATTTTTTAAGCTAACTCTAACAAATGCGGTGTTGGCAGTCTTGCCTCCGTTTGAACCTTTGAGATCCAAAGCTGATTTTCATTGCCCCTCATGCCGATAAATATCAATCTCGTCTACATGCACTTCAAGCGGCATGTCCGTGCCTGTTAGAGGACAGATCCGAATCCAGGCATTTTCGCAGAACCGCGCCAGTTGATGCCCCAAAGGAATGAGATTGTTTAGCACTCGCCAGTTGGTTGAGCCATCGGGACAAGCAATCACCAGAGTTAGAGCAGAAGTATTGATGGACATGTACCACTCACAAGCGATCAGAATCGACTGGGTCACCCCATCACAGGCTTCGTACAAGCAGCGGGCAACAGCAGCTTCCAGTTGGTGTCGTAGGACTTCATCAGAGGTAGTGGTTTGGGCAGGCGGTAAATCATCAGGAGGGAGATTGAGATCAGGCATTGCCGAGGGTTCCTTTTAGCTGTTAACCGCAAACAAAACATTCTCAAGTGCTTTTCCAAGGACAGTTTTAACGCTACCAAGCATAATTACAAGCAGTCCATTAGGTAGAACTCTATGTCCTCAAAAAATTGCGAAAAAAGATTTAGCAAAGAATTACCGCAATATCTGTACAACTGTTCCCCCCATCGTTGCCATAGGATACAGCGAAACTCTTGTAAGACCCTACATTAAATCAAGTTTAATCTTTAAGGTAGAGTTCATCAGGGGTTGAAATCCGATATCCCCACAATATTTTTAGAAAGCCAATAGCGATAGGGCTAAACAGAACCTTCTCAGGCTCTACTTCCTAGATTTAGATGTGATTTCAATCATGAATTCAGGTGATTAAGATCCTATTTTAATCCCGTTATCAGTCACGTCTCAGACTTAAGGAAGATGACATAACTAGATCACCTGAATATCTTCCTGAAATCGCCATGTCTGACTCATTACTAAACAAAAGCGCAGTTGTGGTGAACGCGATCGCCATTACCGCTGCCCTGGCTATCCTCTCTGGTCAACTCCGATTGGGTTCATTACCTCACCAAGTCAAATTGAATTCCAACTTCAATCCAATTCAATTTGGTTTCCGTCCTTAACTGCCTGGTTGCCAACCTGCACGAGTCTCTTATGGCTCTTACAATAGGGAAATGGTCACGCAGGCGAAGGCAATGGTGCGACTCAAGCTCTGGCAATGGCTATTACTGGCACTTCCGATCGCAGTAATCGTCAGCTTTTTGATGGTGGCAGCAGGACTTCAGATTCACCAGTGGGGAATTAGCTGGGTCTGGGGAATTTTTGTTGTCCTATTCGTAGGCTGGCGCTGGCTATTGGTCACCTGGACTCAACCAGCATTGGCACAGGTGAAGGCAGTTGTAGACGAAATGACGGAAGAACTGGAAGCCACCACGGCTGCACCCTCAACGGTGCCCGCTGGTAAAGCTGCCCAGGAAGCAGAAGCCGCCCTTGAAAAGATTTTGCAGGAAGCCCGCAACGATGCGCCCCTGTGGGAAAACGGGAATCAGTTTTGGCAGCGTTGTCAACAGTTGGTTGAGGCGATCGCCCGTGCTTACTATCCCCAAGTCGAACATCCCCTGCTGAATATCTATGTACCTCAGGCATATCGCTTGATCCGGGGCACTATGGATGACCTGGATCAGTGGATGCAGAAGCTAGCACCTGCCCTGAACCAGGTGACTGTGGGACAAGCTTACCAGGCATATCTGATTTATAAAAAGCTAGAGCCGTCTGCCCGCAAAATCTGGCAAGTCTGGAACTGGTCACAATGGCTCCTCAACCCCGCCGCCGCTGTTGCCAAAACCGCTACTCAAGGCTACGGAGAGCGGGCAAATCAGCAACTTCTAGCAAACTTGAGCCAGCTCTTACGAGAAGCAGCCTTAAGAAATTTGGGCAGGCAGGCGATCGCCCTCTACGGGGGTACCTCACTCCCTGGGCTGGATTTAGCCCCGACTCAAACCCCCACCCTACCCAAGGCTGAAACGCAAACATTACGCGACATTCTGACCCGGGCAGAGCCACCAGAAACCGTTGAACAAAAACCGCTCAACCTTTTGCTGGTTGGACGAACCGGCGCAGGTAAGAGTAGCTTGATTAACACCCTGTTTGTAGATTACCGGGCTGCGGTAGATATGTTGCCCAGTACAGAACAGGTGCAGGATTATCACTGGCAGACAGAAACCGGAGCAACTATGACTCTGTGGGATAGTCCCGGGTACGAACAAGTCGATCGCCCCGATTTACGCGAACAGGTGCTTGACTATGTAACAAAAGCAGATCTGCTACTGCTAGTTACGCCTGCCCTTGACCCTGCCCTCCAAATGGACGGGGATTTCCTCAAAGATGCCAGGGATATCGTGGCTGACCTACCGATCATTACCGTTGTGACCCAGGTAGATCGTCTGCGTCCCATCCGAGAATGGGATCCTCCCTATGATTGGGAAAGGGGCGATCGCCCAAAGGAAATTGCTATCCGGGAAGCCACAAAGTACCGGACCCAACTACTAGGTAATTTTTGTAATGCGGTTGTGCCTATTGTTACAAGTGATTCGGTTAGCGGTCGTCCCTCCTGGAATGCCGATATTTTATCGCTAGAGCTATTACAGGCGATCGCCCCCACCAAGCAGTTGCGCCTCGCCCGTTTTCTCCGCAACCTGGAAGCTCGCACTGTGGGTGCTGCCAAAATTATTGACCATTACACCTTCCAGATGACGACTACTCAGGGGCTTACCAGTTTGCTCAAGAGTCCTGTCCTGACCTTTCTTTCCACGTTAACCACGGGTTCACCAACCCTGGCATATCTACTGGCAGAAAAGATCCCGGTTGAGCAACTCCCCTTGGTGATCGGCAAACTTCAAATGGCTTACGACCTGTTTTCCCTACTCAGCGAAAGCGACCCCAACGCCCCCAGTTTTGATATGCTCTCCCTCTGGACTCTTCTGCTAGACAACGACACCCCTCCCGATCGCAACGCCTGGGCATTTGGTCACGCCGTCACCGAATACTTCACCCAGTCTCTAACGACGGAGCAACTGTGGGAACGGTTTAAGTTTTACCTGAAGGGATGAGGAAATAGGGGTTGGGAATTAATTCAAAGTTGAGAGTTTTGAGTTAAGAGTTTTGATCTGTAAAGTTGATGGGGAATGGGGAGGAAGCTGAAGGCTGTATGGCTCTGTCTACTGACCACTGTTACCAACCCTATCGCCCCCTCCCTCCCCTAACAACCAACAACTAAAAATTCCTCACCCCTCACCCCACTAATCCATGTTTTTCCATAAAGATGAGCAACTGGAAGCGTTAGGCGATCGCGTCCTGGAAAGTACCTGGGCAGAGTTTCCGGGACTTGCTCGGAATCAGATATCACTGACTTGGTTGGTCTACGATCCCCCTGCCCCGGTCAACACGGGTGGGGCGCTGAGTGCCACAGAATTCTGGCAATACTCACCCCGTGGTTACAGCTATCGGGGAGTCGAGCGCATTTATCCCGCTAGTGTGGTCAAACTGTTCTATCTGGTTGCTATCCACGAGTGGCTAGAGCGAAGTATGGTGCAGACTTCGGTAGAACTGGAGCGGGCAATTCGCGACATGATTGTAGATTCCAGCAATGATGCAACGGGTCTGGTAGTCGATGTGCTAACGGGTACCACCAGCGGTCCTGAATTACCTTCTGGTCCGTTTGAGACGTGGAAACAGCAGCGTAATCTGGTGAATCGCTACTTTCAGTCCCTCAATTGGGAAGAACTGGAGACGATTAACGTCAACCAGAAAACCTGGTGCGATGGTCCCTACGGGCGCGAACGGATCTTCTATGGCGAACTGATGGAAAATCGCAATATGCTAACGACGATCGCCACAGCCCGGTTATTGCACAGTATTGTCGGTGGAGTGGCGGTATCCCCAGCGCGATCGCAGGCGATGATGAAACTGATGCGGCGATCGCTGAATCCTGAACATCTGGCAGCCGATCCCGAAAATCAAGTCACTGGCTTTTTAGGAGCAGGACTGCCTCTAGAGACGTGCATCTGGTCAAAGGCAGGTCTGATGAGCCGGGTTCGTCATGATGCTGCCTACGTTGAACTTGCCAATGCTCGTCCTTACCTATTAGTTGTGTTCATTGAAGGCACGGAACATAGCCAGAATGAAGCGATTTTGCCATCGATCTCGCGATGGGTTGCGGAAGCGGTAGTATTCCTGGGACAGGGACCAGTAGCTGAGAATTAATATCAATAAATCTGCCAGGCTAAGGCTTGGTCAGTTGCTTACCAGCAAGTTCAATCAATGATCCCCTACAACAAACTATGAATATAGATCGTTGGATTGATTTTAGTCTTGTAAAATTCTGACAGTTAGGTACAAATCATTTAGATAGGTTCAGTCAAATCAGGGTTGAAAGTATCTGCCCGATGGGCGAGGCGCTTTTAACAGGAAATGTTCAATATCTGACTAAGCTCAAATATTGCAGTCTGAACATAAGCAGTCCCAGTATCTAAATCCGAACTAAACCTCATCCAAATTGAGAACTGGAGATTTTTTCCAGGAAAACCCACGGGTTTCTAAGTTGGTGAAGTTTACTATCAATTTGGACTAGATCCTGTGGGGTGAAAGTCAAGCGAATTCATTAGTGTGTGGAGAAGTGAACGTGAAAGAAACCCTTGTGCTCAAACGGATGCTTTTATCAGTTAGCCTCGCCGTTTCTGCGATCGCCTGTGGGCAGTTTTCAGCCAAGGCTCAGGTCTCTGAGACAACCACATCAGAAACCTTTCGGAATAGACTGCAAACGACTGCTCAAGTGATTGATCAGAATGCAGTGAAACCAAACACCGAGGCTACAGAAAGTCCAATCAACTTAGAGCAGCTTGCCTCGGTTGCCGCCAGCCTGAAAGAGATTTCAGCCCCCGAGCCAGAAGCTTCTGCTGAAGCCGCTCAATTTGAGCCTACCCAGCCATCCGCCTCGATTCCAGCCCCAGGCACTGCTTCAACGTCTACATCTGGTTTTTATGCTCAGTCTTCAGAACCTGTTCCCGGTACTCCCGGAGAACCACTTGAGCCTGCTCCGGTAGAGACTACCCCATTAGAGGTTCCCGCTGCCGTAGAAACCCGTTACCGATTTAGCTACGTTGGGGTCGGGGTAAACCTGGGAGCAGGTAGCGGCGATACGGCTTTAGGAGAAGTCAGCTTTGCTGCCTTCAGTAAGTTTGCCTTCAGCCCCTATTTCTCTTTCCGCCCAGCCATCCTGGTTTCTAATGATGTGTCCTTTCTGTTTCCGGTGACTTACGATTTCCCAAATCGGGGTCCGGGCAGTATCTCTCCCTATGTGGGCGCAGGGGTAACCTTTGCAACCGGCAGAAGTGGCAATGCCGACTTGTTATTGACCGCGGGTTTGGACTATCCCCTTAACCCTGAACTGGCAGCCACCGTTTCCGTCAATGTTTCTCCGATCAACAAGTTTGACATTGGTTTCATCATTGGCCTGGCATATACCTTTGGCACTGAAACAATTACAACACCGGCGATCGCCGTTGGTGACATCGTTCCCGATCTACCACCCCGTCAAAATCCAAGTTATCTGGGGGGTGGGGTCAACTTTGGAGCCGGGGGTGACAGCGCCCTGGGACGGATCAGTGGAGCTATTTACAGCAAGATTGCTCTGGGTTCTTATTTCTCATTTAGACCAGGTCTTCTCATCTCACGCAATGTGACGTTCCTGCTGCCCGTCACCTACGACTTTGATGTAATTAACCTGTCAGAGTACATCCGCATTGCTCCCTACGCTGGGATTGGCGCTTCTTTCTCCACAGGAGATGACAGCAATGCCGATATGTTGTTAACTGGCGGGATTGATATTCCCATCAGTGATCAATTTGCTGCCACCCTCGGCGTTAACATCGGTCCCATTGATACGTTTGACATTGGCTTTCTGCTAGGGCTTGCCTATACCTTTGGACCGTTTGCTCGATAGATCAGGGATCAAAAGGCAAAGGGCAACCAGTGGGTGTCGAGTACAGGGAAATTAGTTGCTAGTTGTTGGTTATTAGACTAGACCTCTAATGACTAACAACTAACAACGACCGACTGTTCACCCCACACCTATCCTTTATTTTGGACTCACCTTGCCAACGACGTTTGTTTTGCCGTCCTCTCCCACCTGCCAAACATCGTAGCTGCCAACCACGTCTCCATTTTCATCAATATCAACGTTGCCGCTGGCTCCCTGGTAATTGATCTCCTGTCCTGCTTGCAGAAGTTTTAAGGCTTCACAAACATCGGTGACCTCCGTTCCAGGAGCATTGGCAACGTCCCGAATTCTGCTGCTAATCCCTTCACCCGTATTAGACTTTGCGGCTTGGGCTGCCAGGACTAATAAAGCGGCTGCATCCCAGGAATGGGGGACATAAGCGCTCACGGGTCTGTTTTTCTTCTCTTGCCAAAGTTTCGTCAGCGCCTCTAACGCTTTGCCATCAGCACCGGGCACGGTTCCCATTGCCCCTGCCAGAATGAACCTGCCGTCGGCTGTTTTGCCAACCTGCTCAGGAAAGTCGGGAGAGTAAACCCCATCGGTCAGCAAAATTTGTACCCCTTTACTAAGCCCCTGCTCAAAGGCTGATTTCAGCAGCAAACTGCCGGTTTCAGCATAAAGAACGGCTGCCACCGCATCGGGATTGCCAGAAAAGGCTGCCTGTACCTCAGTGTCAAAGGTCGTTGCTTTGGGATCATAGCGAGTGGGGCGGCTTGCATTCGTGATCTTGCCACCCGCTTTTTGAAATGCCTGCACAAATTCCCGCTCGAAGCCAACTCCATAATCGTTATTAATCACAATCGTCGAGGCGGTTTTGGCTCCCTTTTCGCCTGCCAATCTTGCTAATGCCTGTGCCTGGTAAGTGTCTGGTGGGGCTGTCCGTGCCCAAAAGCCTTGAAATTCACCCTTTTTCGCCCGCTCTGTAAAAACGGGACTGGTACTGCCGGGGGAGATTAGCATGACCCGATTGCGAACGGCTACAGGGATGGCAGCCGTTGAAACGCTGCTGGCAAAGGAGCCAACCACCCCTGCCACTTTTTCCACTTCAGCCAAACGGGTCATCGCTTCTAGCCCAGCTTCTGGGCTGGTCTGGTCATCGGCATTGGGAACCAATGTCACAGGAGCACCATTGACTCCACCACACTGATTGACCGCATCTACCAACAGGGGTACCGCATCCAGCATCGGTTGCCCAATGGAGGAAAGGTCGCCAGTTGCAGGGAGTAGGGAACCAATCTTTAACCCGCCTGTATCACCTGTTGCTGGGGAAGTTCCCTGCTGGGGCGGGGCGGTTTCCTGACAGGCAGCAGCAAGAATACCCGTCACCAGAGTCAGCGTTGCCAGAATGATTGCTCTACCGGGTTGAAGGGGGCTGGAAGTGAATCGTTTCATTGTGATCCCTAAACTCCTGACTTTCCATCACGATCGCATTGGGCATTAAGAATTAAACGATACCATTCTCGTGAACGCCCTTCCCCATAAAGCGGTACAGTTTTTGGAACTCGTTTTACCCTGTTCTTTTATGAAACTTTGTACCCCTCCCCTTCCTTTGAAACCGGGTGACCTATTGCGTGTCATTGCTCCCAGTGGCACTTTGCGAGAGTTGGAAGCGTTTCACAAAGGGGTAGAAATCTGGCGATCGCGGGGCTACCGGGTTGAGTTGACTCCCGGCTTTGATGACCGTTGGGGGTATCTGGCAGGTACAGACGAAAATCGCCGTCACCAGCTTCTCACGGCAGTGAATGATCCAGACTGTCGCGGGATCTTGTGTGCGCGGGGTGGTTATGGGGGTGCCCGCTTGCTGGAGAACTGGGAATGGCACCTGCCAGAACCTAAATGGCTGGTGGGGTTTTCTGACATCACCAGCCTCTTGCTCAGCCTCAGCCACCAGGGAATCTCAGGCGTTCATGGTCCCTTACTGACAACCCTGGCAGCAGAACCCGCCTGGTCGGTTGAGCGCCTGTTCGACTGGGTAGAAGGGCGATCGCTGCCTCCCCTCAAAGGAACCGGTTGGGGCGGTGGCAAAACCACAGGCATCCTTTTACCCGTGAACTTAACGGTGGCTACGAATCTGTTGGGTACCCCAATTCAGCCCAATTTCTCCGAGGTCATTCTCGCGATTGAAGATGTGGGAGAGGCACCCTACCGGATTGATCGGATGTTGACCCAGTGGCGATTGGGTGGGTTTTTCCAGCCGATCAAAGGGATTGCCATCGGGCGGTTCAGCCAGTGCCATCCCCCTGCGAACATTCCCAGTTTCACCGTTGAAGAGGTGCTGCGCGATCGCCTGGGCAATTTGGGCATCCCTGTGGTCGCCAGTCTTCCCTTTGGACATGATGGGGCAAATGCAACCCTGCCCGTCGGTGTAACCGTGGAATTGGATGGGGATTTGGGTAGCTTGAGCATGATTTGATTCGTCGGGGCAGATCACTGGGTATCAACCCCAACTTGAGCTGATTTAAGGAACTTGGGCGATCGCGGGTGCCGGGGGTACAGGCATGGACAATTGCGAAAAATGCTGCCCATTTGAGTTTAGGGAAGCAGGCTGTCCGCTAAATGTGTTGGCAGTGATGAGGATTGCCACGGTTGCTCCAACAGCAGTTCCAAGTCTGTAAATTGTATTCATCATGGAGGAACTCCTTACAGGTAGACTGCCAGCAAAAGGGGCGTTTGGGGCAGAGGATCTGACAGCAATTTTTTGAAATCGGTAGACCACAGGCATTCAGGCTGGGGACTTTTTGACCCTGAACTATGCCTGCCTCTGCCAGCGACGGAGAAACTCGTCTAAGGTTTTGGCAGGAATTTGACTTTGCAACCATTGCAAAGCTTCAGCCTGATGAGGCAGAGTTTGCGGACTATAAAGCAAACACATATCATCCAAACGAACAGGGAGTTTTCTGCTGCGCAACTCCTTCCAGACAATGGAACCGATCGCCCCATCAGGCACCAGCCCATAATGCTTCTGGAAATGAATAACAGCGGCTTTCGTCGCTGGACCAAAGAAGCCATCCACTAATAAATTGGCTCCCCTCGCATTCAGGAGCTTTTGCAACTCAACCACTGCCGTCCCAAAATCTCCTTCATACAATGCCGGATTGGTCAAAGTGGAAGCGATTTCCTCAGGAAATTCGTAGGTAGCGCTCATTGAAAACCTCTGGATTGAACAAGAGCTTTGGGTGGATATGTTTCAGGTTAAGAAAGGATGGAGAAGAAGTCGGGAAGAGGGAGGGGGAGGGATAAGAGTTGAGAGTTGAGAGTTGAGAGTTTGGAAGCTTAGGGAAATCAGTGAAGGCAAAGGCTAAAGGCTGGAGGCTAGAACACTTGTTATACCTAGCACTCTCTCCCTAGCACCTGCGCCCTGACACCTGACATTTCAGCAACTATAGGTCAGGCTTGCCTGCTTGCAGTCGAGACGACTGCACTACGGAATGGTAGCTAGTGCAAATTCAGACAAGCTTTTTTGTAACCTGTATATTGCCCACCCTACGGGAAGCAAGCTACATCCCCAACTTTTTTCCCCAAGGAGAAGGGAGCCAGAACTCCTGTTCCCTCGCCCCTTGGGCGAGGGCTAGGGTGAGGGCAGAGTTGGGGGTACGCCACAGGCTGGATAACAGGGAAAATACTTATTCGCTATAGGAAAATACTTCCTGCTCCGCTCCAAACACATAGTCATAGTCAAACGCCAGGGAGTGAGCATGACGAATGATTGAAAATCCAAAATTAGTGGTGGTTTCTGTGGTGAAAGTTGCGATCGCCAACTCCACTAATTTCTTATCCCCAATGATAGGTTTCTGCACATAGTAATCTCGTCGAGCGAAAAATAAATGCTCATCCTTAGGAACAATAATTTTATTGATTTTATGCGCGTGTTGGATGGGCTTAACGTAAGTCTGAATAAATTCATCCTGGTTTCTTTGGAGGCGATAGAGCTTTTCATGCTCATACCAGGTCATCCGAAACATCATTTTAATCAGTTCAAATCCCAGAATATAGTTGAACACATTGTTGCGTTCTTCAGTACTCATAACCAGGCGCAAGGCTGATTCTAGATACAGCTCTGGCTGGCAGCGCACATCCTGGGCTGAATGAATATAGAATTGCCGAATATAGCTTCTTAGCAAAGCAGTGGTTAACTCTGTCTCAATCCGAAATTCCTTTAAGTAATCTCTAACCTTTTGTTTGGTATCCCGGTCTTCTAAGACTTTTGAAATCAGCCCATCTGCCGTATAGTCGTCTAAAAAATCCGCCCGCATTTCTGACGTAGCAGCAACCATTAAATGGCAGATTGACAATAAATAACGTCGCTGGATCCAGGGTAAACTTTCAGCCCACCTTTTTGCCTCTGAAGGGAGCCTTGAAAGAATACTTTCAGTATCAATTGGATTGGACGATGGAATGTCTTCGTCCATTGGCATATCCATAGGAGGCAGAGAAAATACTTGAACCGATACCTCTAGTATGCCCAGAGAAATTTAGGGTGAACAAGGGACAGGATGGAGAGTGCAGGCAAGAACCAGGCTCAGCAAGCATTAGACAACTTGAGGGATTCTAAGGAATGTAGCCGTGGGGTGCGTTCGGGTAAGGCAAGCCCAAAGCCTTGCCCATAGTCCACCCCCAGATCCCGACAGAAAGCGATGTCCTCAAGCTCTTCCAGTCCCTCTGCCAGAACAGAAATTCCTAGCTCGTGGGCAGACTGGAGTAGACTCTTGAGCAGAATTTGCTTGAGATGATAACGGCTGCAACCAGCAACCAGTTGCCGATCTAGCTTAATCACATCCGGACGAAACTCCATGAAGAAGTGATCCGTCGAGGCACTGCCGCACAAATCATCGATCGCAAACCGAAACCCCCAGCGCCGCAGTTCAGCCACCATCTGACGCAGTTGGGGACAATTTGCCAGGGCTTCAACTTCGGTTAGCTCAAACACAATTTGCTGGGGCTGAACCCCCAGGTCAAGCACTTGCTGGAAGCTTTGCTCCAGGGAATGAATATCGGTTGTAATGGCGTTGGGCAAAATGTTGATGAAAAAACGCGGCGGGGTTTGGCTGGTAGTGAAGTGAACAGCAAGTACCTGGGCGATCGCCTGAAAACAGCTTGCGCGAGCCAGTTCATCAAATTCGCGGGTCAGATCCATCGACAGAGCCGCATCGATTAGCTGTTGCCCATTAAAGTAAGCCCCTTGGTCACTGATCGCCCGCGCAAGGCATTCATAGGCGACCACATGCCCCTGCTGCAAATCAAAAATGGGTTGGTAGTTGAAGAAAAGTTGCTGCTTCGCCAGAACTTGCAGGAACCAGGCATGTTTGACCGAGTCGGTGATGGTGCTTAATGAAGGGGCATCCAGAAACTCAATCAGCAGAGCCGTCGAGTCCAGGGGCGATCGCGTAATACAATACCGCGAACTGGTTAGACTTTTTTCAGAAAGAGCCTGACTGACCTGCAAAAACACCTGGGAAAGCTGACGGCTTTCTACAGCACGATAGAAAAGCTGCGGTACGGAGGGGATAGACTTGAACCCCAGTCGATGTAGACGATGACTGGCATCCAGGTCATTGGGATGAATGATGAACTTGAGCGGATTAGTCAACAGGGTTACAGAGCACACCACAGGGACATTCCTTGACCGAAACGATTGAGGCTGGCTGTTTCATTGGAAACAACTAATCAGCCTTTTAGCGATTCTCAGACGAGTGCGGTACAAATTAGTGTAAAAAGCCTTGTGAATAAGCAGTTTAACCGTACACACCAATGGGAATTGCTATATGTAACCGACTTTCAGGCGAGGTGACATCCCAATCACGAGAAATAGGAATTCTCTCTAGAGACGACGCTAATATAGCGTACTATGCCGTTCGCTATCTTAAAGTTTTTGACCGAACAATTCCATCTATGGGAATGATAGAAAAGTCAGTCGGGTGAACATCAATGGACTATCAACGTTTTATTGCAGAACTTCCCAAACTCTACAACGATTGGGGGCAGGAGTCCATTCGTCCCCAGGTTGGGCAGTTTCAGGCAGTGATCGAGCAGATAGACGGAATGACCACCGCCAATATTGCCCAATTGCTGAATTTTGCGGTTGCCTGCATGGAACCAGATGAGGTGTATTGTGAAGTGGGCTGCGGGTCTGGCTCTAATCTGATTGGGGCATTGCTAAATCACCCCAACCGCATGGCGTATGCCATTGATACAGAATTTGATCCACCATGCGAAAACCAGGAAAGCCTGATACAAAACCTGGTGCGCTTTAACCTGGAAGAACAGGTGTTTTTTTGCAGTCAGGATTTTGAGGCATTCTTTGCTGATTTACGGGAATTAGAAAGTAGCGATCGCATCGGTGTTTACTTCTATGACGGTGCCCACGATTACCGCTCCCATCTCATGGGCTTGCTATTGGTCAGACCGTTTTTGGCAGAACGAGCCTTGATCATTCTGAACGATAGCAACTGGGATGGGGTACAGCAGGCAACCTGGGACTTCATTGCTGCCCACCGCGAATGTAACCTGCTGTTAGATCTGCCCACCCCTGGCAATGCCCATCCCACCTTTGGAAACGGCATCCAGGTGTTAAGGTGGGATACCCATGCCAGCCATCACCATGACTGGTCAGCCTTAGCACAACAGCGCAAAACGAGATTAATCCAGGCAATTGGCGAGATTCCACCCCTGGATCAAACACCCCAAGCAACCCACCTGGAATCTTTACAGCAGCAAGCCCAGCACTTGCAGGCAACCGGACAACTGGCTGAAGCCGAACAGGTTTACCGAACCATTCTTCAGCAAAACAGTAATCTGGCAAGGGTTTGGCACGCATTGGGCATGGTTTACTTCCAGATGCAGCAGTATGGGGATGCAATTGGAGCATTGTCCAAAGCGCTGGAACTGGATCAATCTAATGCTCCATACCATTACAGCCTGGGGCTAGTGCATGAAGTCCTGGAACAGTTTACTGAAGCGGCGATCGCCTATCAAACCGCGATTGTCCTGGATGCCAACCTGGTTAATGCCTACAGCAAACTGGGCAGCCTGGTGCTCAAACACGGCGATCCTGCTCAGGTAGAGATCATTTGCCAGCAGGGAATTTCGGTTGATCCGCAACACCTGGATAATTACCTGAATTTGGGCGATGCACTCTTGATTCAAAAGAAAGTGGAAGCGGCGATCGCTGCCTATGAAACCGCCTTGCAACTAAAACCTAATGCAATCGACATTCGGCAAAATTTAGAGCTGGCTCGGAAATTTTCTGAAGATGAAGTGCAAGCCTGTATTTTTGCCGGAAATAGTCTCCATCAGCGTCAGCGGTATCGAGAAGCCGCCATCCACTATCAACGGCTACTCGATCTGCAACAAACAGACCTAGATATTTATACGGTTCTAGCGGATTGTTATGAGCAAACCCATCAGTATGAAGCAGTCGTCAGGACTTGTCAGCAAGGAATTTTGCACCATCCGGTTGAGCAGGTTGAACAGTTATCTATCCAACTCATTCAAGCCCTGCAAAAGACCAATCAGACCGAGGAGGCGATCGCCCAGGCAACTCACTATGCCCAGCAGTTCCCAGACAACCCCTACTTCAGATTTCAGCAACACCTCCTCATTCCCCTGATCTATCAAACCACCGAAGAAATCGAACGCTATCGAAGCCACTTCACTCAAGGCTTATCAACCCTGATTCAGGAAACCCTGCCGCTTCTCAGCGAGAGAGGCACCGTCGCACAACGGATCCTTGAAGATGCCCTCAGTCGCCATACTAATTTCTTTCTACCGTACCAAAACGCGAATGTTGTCGAACTCCAAAAACAGTACGGACAGCTTGTTCATCAAGTCATGGCAGCCAATTACCCACAGTGGGTGAAGGCGATCGCGCCGAGGGGGAGTGGAGGGGAAGGGGAGCAGAGGCGTGGAGGCGCAGAGGCGCAAGGGACGAGGGACAAGAACGAAACACCTAGCACTTACCACGTAGCACCCAACAAAATCCG
Source organism: Kovacikia sp. CALU 1929 (assembly GCF_056784235.1). Classification (NCBI taxonomy): domain Bacteria; kingdom Bacillati; phylum Cyanobacteriota; class Cyanophyceae; order Leptolyngbyales; family Leptolyngbyaceae; genus Kovacikia; species Kovacikia sp. CALU 1929. The sequence goes on along the minus strand of NZ_JBXBCF010000097.1, from coordinate 162,440 downwards.
TATTGGCTACATCTCAGGCTGCATGTGGGAACACACGGTTGGCAAGATAATCATTGGTTGGTTCAGGCACCACAACCGAGAACAGTTTGAAATCTATAGCTACTCCCTGTCAGACAAAAATGATTCTCTGACACAGCAGTTCCAGCACTATAGCGATGCCTTCCATCAAATTCCAGATAACTTAGAAGCCATTTGCCAGCAAATTTTGGCAGATCAGTTGGACATCCTGGTATTTTTTGATCTGGGCTTGCACCCTTTAATGACCCAGTTAGCGGCTCTGCGTCTGGCACCCGTGCAATGTACGACCTGGGCGCATCCCATCACGTCTGGACTGCCAACTATCGACTATTTTCTGTCCAATGACTTGATGGAACCAGACAACGCCCAGGAGCATTACTCCGAAAAGCTAATTCGTCTGCCGAATATTGGCATTTCCTTTGCCAAGCCTCAAATCCCTGAACCGACCAAGCCCCGCTCTGCGTTTCAACTGCGGGAGAATGCGGTGGTTTATCTGACTAATCAGATGTTAAGTAAATATTTACCGGAGCAGGATAGGGTACTGACCACTATCGCCCAACAAGTTCCCAATGCCCAATTTGTCTTTGTTGCCCGTCCAAATGTGACGGTTGCCCACGAGTTTCAGCACCGTTTGCAGCAGGCATTTTCTGAAGTAGGACTGGATAGCGATCGCTATTGTGTCATGTTGTCCCAGCTCAATCAGGTGGATTATTGGAATCTGAACCAGCTAGCGGATGTGTTTCTGGACACCTTTGGCTGGTGTGGTGGACAAACCACGCTGGAAGCGGCAGTCTGCAACTTGCCAATCGTCACACGACCAGGAGAGTTTATGCGGGGTCGGCAATCCTACGCCATTCTTGCCATGATGGGTGTTACCGATACCATTGCTCAAACCGATTCAGAATATATCGACATTGCTGTGCGGCTGGGAAAGGATAATGCCTGGAGATCCGCCATCATTAAACGCATGATTGATCGCCATTCCTATCTTTACGATGACACCGCTTGTATGTCTGCGCTTGAAACCTTTTATCGCAGAGTGTGTGGAAAGAGTGGGAACGGATAATCAGCTATTCGTCATTTTGTAATTTCTTCATCCTCCTCAGGTAATAAACCCCAAAAAATAATCATGAAATTCTGACTAAAATGTCGTCTCTAAGTCGTTTGGCTATTGCGATGATAGGGTTCACTGGCTAAAATCTGGGGATCAGTTCCCCTTTCACACAAACTGAATGAAAACTGCAATGCCTGTTTCCCAAGAGGTCGTACAGCAAGTCGCTGAATATTTCAGCGTTTTAGGTGAGCCAATGCGCCTGAAAATCCTGAACCTGCTGAGAGACGGCGAGAAATGCGTACAAGATCTGGTTGAAGCAACCAATACCAGTCAGGCAAACGTATCCAAACACCTGAAGGTGATGGTGCAGGCAGGTATTCTCAGCCGTCGAACCAAGGGCACCCTGGCTTACTACAGTGTGAAAGACGAACTGATTTTTGAACTCTGTAATCTCGTCTGCGATCGCCTCGCCAGTCGCATCGAGCAACAAGCCATTCATTTTCGTGCCTTTAGCTTTGCCGGAAAGCGATGAGGGAGAAGTTGAGAGTTGAGAGTGGAAAGTTGAGAATGGTAAGTCTGGAGTTGAGAGTTCGGATCTGATCCTTTACTCCTCTCTGCCCCTCACACCTCACACCTCAAAACGAAAACTCCTGCTCAAAGCTCTTACGGGTCAAAGGCTGTTCAATTAGTAACCCTTCGCCACCAAGTGTTTTTAAGGGTTCCCCCTCAATCGATAACCAGACCTGGTCATTAGGATTAAGACTAGTAGCGGTATAGAGAACCTGAGCAACCCTTGCCGTCATTGAGGCAGTGCCCCCTCCCGTTGTAAATTCTTTTGATAGATTAATGTGAACACCGTCCTCCCGCACTGTAAAGCTTTGGAGTTGAGTATCGCGGGGAATAGTTGTAGCCGCAGTTGAGTTGGCGGGTCCAGCTAAAAGCTGTTCTAACGCCGCTTTAAGTAAGGAACCCGAGTCACCCGTAGAACTTAGTTTGACTGGAGTAGGAGCTAATTCAATTTCGCCACCCGAACCTTTAAGCCAATAAACTTGCAGGGTTTTCTCTGTCCCAGCGGGTGCTGGTTTAGTCTGGGGTTGCCCGGTTTCAGTTGGTGCAGCAGTGACTGGAGGAAATTTTGGCTCTTCTGTTGGGGATGTGGAATGCTGGGTTGTGGTTGGGGTAGAGGCATTACGGGAAGTGGTATGCCATCCCCATAAAGCAACGGCACTTCCGGTTGCCAGAATTAGCACTGAAATGCCTGCAACCACACCTAGAGGAAAGCGGCGAGTAGATGGTTCACGGTCTTGCATGGGTTTCCTCCTGAAGATGAAGTGCAGTTTTTGGAAAAGAGAGGATGCCTGACTATTACACCTGATCTTGAACGTTTTTGGAAATATTGCAATGAAAGTTGCAATGTCTTTTTAGAAAGCAGTCAGACGGGGATTTGTTCCCGGTGCAACCTGAATAAAGGCTGCCACTTCCATCTGTTTTGGGTCGATTTTAAGTTGCAGAATTCGGGCAGTAATTCCAGATTTCTCTAGCTGACGCAGGTCTGAGCGCTCAAATACACCATCGGCGATCGCCCTGACCAGGTTATCGGGTGCGGGTTCACCATTCAACCGAATGAGCGGATTGATCAGCCGTAGTTGTCGTCCTGCAACCACTTCAATCCCTGACTCAACAAAAATGTCCAGAGTTGCCGGATCATCTTTTTCCCGGACCTGAACGTGTACTTGCAATCGCTGGCTATCTAAAAGGGCGATTTGAGGATTGATCAACTCATAGCGTTGAGCCTGTCTGGCTTGCTGTCTCCCCAGCACCCCGATTCCGGCTTTGCGCAGCCGTTCGACCACAACAGGAGACTGGAATGCTCGCAGAATGTCTTCCTGGTTAATCACAACCCGCACTCCCGTTCTTAGAGGTTGCACCAGCCGGGTTCTGCCGCGCCGCAGCAGGCGACCCGCATCAATCTGAACGGGGTCGGTTTCAACTTCCAGCGCTTCGATGCGCACCCCTTCCAGGGGAAACACGCCTCTTCCAGCAATGCGAATGCGATCAGCTTTTCCCTGCGCCAATTGATAGCTGGGGGCATTGTCAATTCGGACTTGAATCTGCTCAACAGCGGCAAGTTGCTTGCGAATAGCCGTTGCCGCCAGGCGATCGCTGACTCCTCCGACTGGAGAAATCAGCGTGATTAAGCTGGAAAGAAGGATGACTATAATTTCCATAGGAAGCCAAATTGATTCTGATTACATCAGGTTCATCGGGGCGGATCAGGGCGGATCAGCGGCGATCGCGCGGTTTACCAAACACCATGACATGCTGCTGAGGTAAATAACTCTTTGTTTCTAACCAGACCAGCCCCACTGCCGCCATCTCCTTTTTGACCTGTTTTTGGGTCATTTTGTGTAGCCCCTTGATCGGGATGAATGGGTTTTCACCCCGATATTCCACCAGTACAACCCGTCCTTCCGGCTTGAGTGCCTGCACAATCGCCTGCATCATCTCGTAGGGATACTCAAATTCGTGGTATGCATCCACCATCAGCGCCAGGTCAATGCTGTCTGGTTGCAATTGAGGATCAGTTTCGCTGCCCAGCACGGATTCCACATTAGTAATGCCTTCCTCCTCTGCGATCGCATTCAAAATGTCAATCATTTCTGGCTGAATGTCTACTGCCAGAACTTTTCCCTGGGGCACCAAGGGAGCCAGACGGAAGCTGAAATAGCCGGTGCCCGCACCAACGTCAGCCACAACATCAGTGGGTTTCAGGCGCAGGTCATCGATTAGCATCTGGGGCTGTTCTTCCAGGTCACGGGTGGGACGCTCCAACCAACCAGACCCTAAATGCCCCATAACTTCAGAAATTTCCCGCCCCAGGTAAAATTTGCCAATCCCATTCAGATTATGGATTGCCCGTTCCTGATAAATAGAGTCAGCTTCCGGTTGGGCGATCGCGGGTTGAGTACCGCTAATGCCCAGCAGGAGGGCAAAACAGATCGTCCAGATGAGAATGGCCCGGTTTAACCAGTGTGCCCACATATTCCTTACCCACTTGCTCAGTTGCTCAAACGCTCACTGTCTGCCCCTGCTTCTATCCTATTGGTTGACCAGGCTTTAAAGCCTACCCGAAATACAACCGAAATCCCCGGCTTCTGAGTGAAGTCGGGGATTTTATTGACGAGTCCAGTGGAACGGTCTTACATCAAACTTTGGATGGTTTCTCGATACTGGCTTTTTTGCTTCACCCCTTTCAATTCGCCCACCTTATCCTTTTGCTTAAAGAAATGGATGGTAGGAGTGCCGGCTACACCTGCGGCTTCAGCAATCTCCGGATCTTGCTCAATGTCAATTTCGATGTAGTGGATCTTGCCATCAAACTCATCGACCACTTTGCTCAAGATAGGTTTCAGCGTATGGCAGGGACCACATTGGGGAGACGCATACTTGACCATAATCAGGCGATCGCTCTCATGATAGAGCTTACGCAGGGCATAGCTGCCTTCATGGCGCGTCGCATCCACATCAAACCCAACTGCCTGTTCTTCTTCGGTTTTCTTTTGTACCGCTTCTTCAGCAGGTCTTTCAGAAGCTTCGGTCTGGTGAAACTCCTGCGCCAGCCCATTCAGTGACAGCCACCGCTCTGCCAGCATTGCCGCCATACAGCCCGTACCGGCTGCCGTAATTGCCTGCCGAAACTCGTGATCCTGCACGTCTCCAGCGGCAAAAACCCCTTCTACACTGGTTTCTACCGACTCATGGGTGACAATATAGCCCACATCATCCAGTTCAATCTGTCCCTTAAATAGGGAAGTGTTGGGAGTATGCCCGATCGCGTAAAACAATCCCTTAACAGCCAGATCACTTTCCTCGCCGGTCTGGGTGTTGCGAACTTTCACCCCATTCATCACACTCCCTTCGCCAATCACATCCACCGCCTCAGTATTCCAATGCACCGTAATGCGGGGATTCTTAAATACCCGGTCTTGCATTGCCTTACTGGCACGCATCTGCTCCGTCCGCACCAGCATATGGACATGATCCCCATACTTGGTCAGATAGAGTGCTTCCTCTGCCGCCGTGTCACCGCCACCAATAATTGCCAGTTCCGCCCCTCGAAAAATAGGCGTTGCCCCATCACAAATGGCACAGGCAGAAATGCCCCGACTCCAAAACTCACCTTCACAGGGCAGCCCCAGTCGTTTAGCGGTCGCCCCCGTTGCAATAATGACGCTATGGGCACGCACTTCCCGCTCCTCCGAACGGATGACAAACGGGCGCTGGCTAAAGTCAACAAAAGTCACATCTTCTGTAAACAGTTCTGCGCCCCAGCGAATCGCCTGCTCCTTCATCCGATCCATGAGCTTTGGTCCAGTGATGCCTTCAGGAAAACCCGGAAAGTTTTCGACCTCGGTCGTTGTCATGAGCTGCCCGCCAGGAAGTCCCCCAGCTTGAAACCCTTCAAACACAAACGGCTTGAGGTTTGCACGCGCCGCATAAATAGCAGCCGTGTATCCAGCAGGTCCAGAACCAATAATTACTAAATTCTCAACGGTAGGATTTGTCATAGGTTTTGAACGAACTCATAACGACTACGCATAGATTAGCATATTTTAAGTTCTGTTGAGAACTGCTTCGGAAATGTTGCGGTGGGCATGGGGTGAATGAGCTGAACAGATGGGGGTTGAACCAATTCAACTTTGACTAACCAACAAAGACCTCCGAGATTTGGGAAAACCTCGGAGGTCTAAGCAGCACAAAAATTCTGTTCATCTACCCTTTTTCAACCGCTGTCAGTGCCAGATCGATGCGATCGCCCTCTGGTTGGCTAATATCGACCTGCACTCCTGGGGCAAAGAAGCCAGTCATTTTCTGTTGCTTTTGCTGCCAGGTTGCCAGCGAAATTTGAGGTGAATCAAATTCCAACACCAGGGTGTACATACCTTCCCGTTCCTCTTCCCGCAGCCCAATTAGCTCTGGACGTTCTTCATCAGTAGGACTTAAGCCCAGATAGTTGAGAGCGGTATCAAAGTGAGCTTTTTGACCATAGCGGTAGCGGGTGACATCCTGCCGAATCTGATTAAGGGTAGCGGTTGCCTGTTGTTCACGTAGTGTTAATACTGAATCAGGGGTCGGCTGGCTAAAGGTAATTGGCTTCAGTTCAGCCGCTTTGAGGGCAAGTCCACCCAATAGCAATGGAATGCCATAGAAGAAGCCAGCCAGATTGAGAGTCGGATTATTCGTAAAATAAGCTACAAAACCAATGAGTGTAAGCAGCCCTCCCACACTCAGCCCCAACATACCGAGAGATGTTTGACGTAACATAGAAGAAAGTTTTGCTCAAGTTCACATACCGTCATCCTTAGTCTATAGTCTATTATCCCTGCTCTCTGGCGATCGTACAGAGGATAGACCTAAGCACCTCTATGGTTGATTGGCTTACTCAATAGCTCAGAGTTATCACTTGTAACCCAAAAAACAAAAAAAACTCAGTATGCTATTAATCTCTGCTGCATCTTCCTTTATGGATTTCCCCTATGCTCAAGAATGAAACCTGCCCCACGGATCACAAAAGCACCCTACTAGAACAGCTCGACTCGCTCAAGCGAGAGGATGAGATGCTGTACAACATTCTGGCAGTTGATATTTGGGCACTGGCAAAAACAATGGATGAGTATCAACCAGGGTTTTGGGCTGCATTTATGAAAAACCGGGAACAGGCACTCAAACGCTTTATTGATGAAGTGGTCAAAAGTAAGCCTGCGGATGTAAAACGCCCGCCTTTTTTGCGTTAGGGTTAGGTTTGGCGCTGTCGTTTTAGATCCATATAGCAGTGAAGGGAGGCGTTGACTTTTATGACCCCTGAAACAATTCGGGAACAGGTTTCTGTGATTAAAAGCAAACGGGAGGCACTGGTACGGCTACTAGAGCAACCCGATCTCGGCACCTTGAGAATTGATGTGAATCAGGCGATCGAGGAAATGGACGATTTATTGGATGAATTTAAGCTCACTTTTCCTGAGCTAGAAATTAATTAAACATTATCCTCTCAGGATACGAGGAGTGGAAAAAGCCCCACTCCTCCATTGCATTAATAACTGTCAGGGGATTGCTGACTCAACTGCCTGACCATACTGATTAGGTCGTTGGTTGCCGTGTCTTTGGTACAAAAGGCATCAACATTTGCTGTTTGCACCATCACTTCAGTTTGAGGATCATCCAGGGAAGAATAGGCGAGAATTTGAATCTCTGGATAGGTGGCTTTAATCTGAGTGGAAGCACTCAAGCCATCCATGACGGGCATCTGCAAGTCTAGGATAATTACGTCTGGATGGTATTTTTTAGTCAATTCGATCGCCTCCATGCCATTACTTGCTAACCCAACTAATTCAATATCTCGCTGACTACGGAGAGCCAAACTTAAACTAAACCGAGTCAGCTCATGGTCATCAACAACTAAAACACGAACTTTCGATTTGTCGTCGGTTAACATGCAAAACACTGCCATCTGCTGAAGGAATCCACTCACGAATGAGTCTTTTCCAAGCTTAAGCTGACGGATGACAACCCGCCTCTATCATATGAGTTAATTCTCTCCGCGTTTTAGCCGATAAAAGCTGGGGTTCGTCAGTTGACGCAGTTCGTGACCAAGCTGGAGCCTGGTCACGGGACAATCAAGCTCCAAGCCTTACCGAATCCAATCCTTCAGCAATGCCTGACGACGGGGATGGCGAAGTTTGCGCATGGCTTTCGCTTGAATCTGACGGACCCGCTCCCTGGATAAGTGATAAAGTTCGCCAATTTCAGTCAGGGTGTAGTGCTGTCCATCGGTAAGCCCAAATCGCAGCTTGATGATGTCGCGTTCGCGATCGCTCAGGTGATCGAGGACAGAGTTGAGGCGATCGCAAAGCAGCTTGTGATCCAGGTTGTCATTGGGGGCAACGTTATCAGAGTCTTCAATTAACTGCATCAGCTCAGTGTCTTCTTCCCGACCAACCCACGCATGGAGGGAAAGAGTTCCCTGGCTAACATCCAGGACTTGCTCTAACTTATCTTCGTCCAGTTCCAGAGCGGCAGCCAACTCCTGTTTAGTCGGTTTGCGTCCCAATTCCTGCGAAAGCACCTGACGGGCTTTGCGAATCTGGTTTAGCTTTTCGACCATGTGAACGGGCAGACGGACTGTACGGGATTGGGACGCGATCGCCCGCGTTATTCCCTGACGAATCCACCAGTACGCATAGGTTGAGAATTTGTAGCCGCGCTCATAGTCAAATTTTTCAGCCGCCCGCATCAGCCCCATTGCCCCTTCCTGAATTAAATCAAGGAAAGGAACCCCACGATTCAGATACTTTTTGGCAATTGAAACCACCAATCTAAGATTAGCTCTGACTAATCTCCGCTTTGCCTGTTCTGCGCCGGGACCTCCCTTTGCAATTTCCCGAGCCAATTCAATTTCTTGAGCTTGAGTTAGCAGTGGGTAACGTGCCATCTCTCGCAAGAATAGACCCACGGAATCATCCGTTAGCCCCAACCGTTCTGCTTTAGTTGGTTTATAGGAAGACTTGTCTCTGCCTGAATCGACCACCTCCATCTCTTCAATTTCGGTTAAATCGATCGCGAAGTCGATATCAGCAATAGGATCCGATTCAATAATATCTGGTTCGATTGGATCAGAAGGTAAGTTGGCACTCATACTCGCTCACATAAACTCTCAGAAATTGCCGTAAAATTGCCTCCAACTTTAGCAAAGTTTTGCGAAAACGCTCACTTTTTCTAAAAGATCTTTTTAAATTTTTGTGTGCCCCGGATGGAGCATTCGTAAGTTTATAACAAGTTCTTAAAAAAATGCACCATTTATTGAAACCTGTGCAGAATTTATAGATTTGTCCAATCACAATCCAGGGAATCGATCAGGTTTTAAAAACAGTGGCGCTCCGGTTTCGGGTTAGATTTCTTGCATGGAGTTGTTGGGGAAATCCAATGGTGGTAGGGGCAAGGCTAATAATCAAGGGCTAATAAGGTCAGCTTTTTTGCTGATTGACACTTTCTGCATTCGGGTAGATAAATAGCGTTTATAGCTATGAGTTCATCATTGGCAAATTGAGTGGGTAACTTGAGTGGGCAAATTAAGTAGGCAAATTCATGGGCAAATCACATGAGTAAATATGCGTATGGTTTAATAGAGGAAAAACTTTTCCTCAAAATAAAATCATGAGCCAACGACTTTCCTATAGGTATCTGGGTCTTTTGGCAGTGGCAGTCGGACTGGTTGCTGTTAATGAACGTGGTTTATCCCTGGCACCCTCCCCTCAGGTTTTCAGCGCACAGCCTGCTACTCTAGCCGCAGGCACCAAATCGCTTCCGGCTCAATTGGTGAAAACCCTCTCTGGGCATGGCAATACAGTCAATGCCGTTGCGATCGCCCCAGACGGCAATACCCTGATTAGCGGCAGTGCTGACCGCAGCATTCGGCTCTGGAATTTGGGGACCGGCGAAGTACTGAACACCCTTTCCAGCGGCACGGTCAATGCGCTGGCACTTAGCCCGGATGGCAACACGCTGGTCAACGCTGGAACCGATAAAACCGTCAAGCTCTGGAACCTGAGCGAAGGAAAACCTATCCGCACGCTGACTGGCTTTCAGGGAGTGGTGCGATCGGTGGCTGTTAGTCCGGATGGCAAGACGTTAGCAATGGGCTGTTTAGATAAAACGGTTCAGCTTTGGGATCTGTCCAGGGGCGAACTGGTCACCACCCTGACTGGGCACAGTGATTTTGTAACATCCGTTGCCTTTAGCCCAAATGGACAGTGGCTGGTCAGTGGTAGTGGAGGAACCGACCGAACCGTTAGAATTTGGAATCTGGCAACCGGGCAACTGCGGCAAACGATCAATGGACACACCGACTGGGTACTATCTACAGCGGTAAGCCCAGACGGGCAACTTTTTGCTAGCAGCAGTGCTGACAAAACAATTAAGCTGTGGGATCTGGCAACGGGAAAACTGGTCAGAACCCTAACAGGACATAAAGACTGGGTGCGAAAAGTAATATTTAGTCCGGATGGCACCAAAGTAGTCAGCGCCAGCAAGGATTCTACGATCAAGCTGTGGAGTGTCAATTCTGGAAAGCTGCTAGATACCTTGACTGACCATAAAAAACCCGTTTTAGCGATCGCCCTCAGTCCCGACGGACAAACCTTAGTTAGCGGCAGCGAAGACCGCACGATTAAGGTCTGGAAGATTGAGTAGGGGTCAGGTACCAGGGTCAGATACCTTTTATCTTCTAGCTTCTCTTCATTCCCATTAACTTCAAAACTCTCAACTCTTAACTCATACCAATTTGAATTGAAACCACGGCAGATCCCGGTACGGGCTTGGCACTGCTAAGCCCCTCCAGTACTTTGATGTGTCCACAAGTCCGTTTTCGGTATCAAAACTCTTACCACTTACCATCTACCATCCCGTCTGGGTTTCACTGGCTGCAAGTTTACTTTTAGCTGGCGGGTCATCACATGGCAGTCGTCTTTAGCGACATTTACGCCGGTCATCACAAACGTAGCGTATCCATCTCTCGAAACCGTGATGGTGTAGTGACCAGGACGTTCAAAGGCTCCACCATAAATCGTCTGACCTGTAGGGGTGACACCGTTCAGTTCTAAGGTTTCTTGAAAGGTTCCGTCTTTAATCACAATAGTCGCTTCCAGAGGTTTTTCGGTTCTGGAATCAGAGACAACGACGGTAATGGCGGGTTCAATGCTGGGAGTGCAAGGGGGCATTGCTTTAGGCTCCGTTTGGCTGAGAAGGGGGGCGAACACGAGTGCAAGGAGTGACATCAGATATTGAATGGAATTCCACATAATTGGTTCCCGAAAGGGAAGGAAGGGGAGGAGTTTTGAGTTGAGAGTTTTGAGTTGAGAGTTTTGAGTTGAGAGTTTTGAGTTAAGGGTGGGTGAGGGAATGGGGATTAGTTGTTGGTTGTTAGCTTGAGCTTCTAACAACTAAAAACTAAAAACTAACAACCAGCAACTTGTTTACCTCGCCCCTCGCACCTCGCACCTCACACCTTTCCCCTTACACCTTACGTAAACAGAGACGCACCGGAGTAGAGGTTAGCTAAGTCGTAGTGGCGACCAAGGGCGTGGGCGCGGCGCACGGCGGCATCGGCGTTGACCAAACCCTGACCAAAGGTGTTATCTCGACCAGCAGTTCCCAGATCCATAGCGGTTTCGGTTAAGACTCGACGCAGTTCGTTGCCATCCAGGTTGCCGTTGACACTCCAGACCAGAGAAGCGATGCCTGCCATGTTGGGGTTGGCAGCGGAAGTCCCACCGAAGGTAGTGACATTGCCAAACTTATCCAATGCCGGAGAGTTGGTGGCAGCAACCATCGTCAGGTTGGAACCGCGATTGGAGTAGCTTGCCAGATCTACGGCAGTAGCATTGGTCAACCCATTAACCGTGTTGCTGCTGGTACGTGCCAAGGCACCGACTGAGATCACGTTTCCGTGAGTGGTTTGCAGTTTGGCAACCCCGCTGACACTGGTCAGGTAGTTCGGGTCACTCAAGTTACCTCCAGGTCCCCCGTTACCGGCAGCGATCGCGAAGATGGCAATGTCTGAGTTGTCCCGAATTAATTGCTCCAGTTGCGCCTGGGTGCCGCCACTGTTGAGCCAACCCTCACCCTGAATGCCACCCTGGAACACGACTCGCTGATTCCGGGCACGGGCATAGGCGATCGCATCGCTGATAGCGGTCTGCAAGGAAACCCCGTTATACACATCGGTCACGTACACATTGCTGTTCCAGTTAATTCCAGCCACTCCCGAACCATTGTTCGCGGTGGAAGACATGACACTGATTGCCTTGTGCCCATGAGCATAGGAACCGGAGGTGGGACTGTAATTGTCATCGTCGGTGGAATCAGTAATCAACCGGGCAGTGGAAATGTCATGGATGCCACCACCACCAGTCACTCCGGCGGCGGTTAGGATACCCGTATCGAGGGAAACCAACAAGACATTGCTGGAGCCGCGACTAAAGCGCCATGCGCTGCTGACATCCGAGACATGCAAGTTCCACTGCTGCCCATAGGAAGTGTCATTGGGGCGGACTTGCAGTTCCAGGGTCGAACCATCGTTGAAGCGGAGGTTTTCAATCCCCTGGAAGTAGATTTCCTGCCCATCGGTGAGGGAGAGGTAATCGAAGCTGGTACCGCCAAAGAATGCCTGGTTCCAGGTGGAGTTGGTCAACGGATTGAAGGAGGTGAGACTGAGTCCGTTAACGCTGGCAACACTGGAGCGGGCAATTCCCAGGTTAAGGGTATCCGTACCACCGCGTCCCAGGTAGACAGCCCCCGTCCCGCTAGCCGCCGAGTAATTCAATGTATCCGCCGCAAAGGTACCGTTAAATCTTGCCCAGGGAACGATCTGGATAGCTTGGGTGGCTGAAATAAATTCAGTACCTCCGGTAGTTTGGGCGATCGCCCGAATCTGGTAATCCCCAGCCGTAATACTGGAGAAGTTCGCCAGGTTCACGAGTCCATTGGTGAGGCTAGAACCATGCCAGGTGCCTAAGTTAATGATGCTGCTACCGCTGAGGGCTTCTAAGCGCACATTGGCAAGCGAAGCGGTGCCTGCAAAATTATAGTTAAACCGCAGTGCCCCATCCTCAAAAACTTGCTGGGCAGAACTATCGCCAGCCGCATCAGCAACGCTAAAGCCCGCAAAACGATTTACGGGAGTTCCAGACAGGTTCAGCGTGTAGAGCGTGGAGGCGGAGCCGAAAGAATAAACCCGGACAAAATAACTGCCGCTCGTTAAGCCGCTCAAGGAAATCGATTTAGAAGCAGAACCACCCCAGGTTGAACGGGCAATCACTTCACCCGGATCCACGACACCATTGAAATTAGAGTCACGAATCAGTTGCACATCAGCATCCGCACTCAAGCCAGTCAGTGAAAGACTGAAGTTACTCTCCGTTCCCAAATTGAAGCGGTAATAGTCATTGGGATCATGGAACAGTCCAGCACTACCGCTGACCCAGCCGGAAAAGCCACGGCTGCCATTGAGGGTGCCGATGTTGTAAGCTCCACCCAGGGTGTCATTTGGCTCCGTTGCCACACCTAAGCCCGCAGTTGCAGTCAGGCTCAGGTTATAGCTGGTGCTGGCAGTTGTACCAGACCATTGATAGACCTGGGCAAAGTAGGTACCCACCCCCAACCCCTGGAGATTGATTGATTCTGCAATATTGCCGCCATTGGATGACCGGAAGATCTCTTCGCCCGTATCCACCACACCATTATTGTTGGCATCTCGAATGATTCGTAGATCGGCATCAGCACTCAAACCATTCAGTGCCAGGTTCAAGTTGCTGTTAGCGCTTAAATTAAACCGATAGACATCTGCTGTGTTGCTGGTGCTGATAAAACCGCTGGAATTGCTGGCAACCCCTGAAGTCAGGGTGCCAAAATTCGTTTCTATCGGCAACAAATTACTGGTAGAAAGAGCAGAAACATTAAGAGTGTAGTTAGTGTCACCACTGTACTGATAGACGCGAACATAATAGGTTCCGGTTGATAGAGATGCCCGGTTAATGGCTTCGTGGTTGGTGCCACCCCGATAGGAACCGGTAATCAAGTTACCATCGCCGTCGAATAATTGGACATCTGCGTCAGCCGTCAGCCCTGTTAGTGAGAGGTTAAGCCGACTGGTGGAATCGAGATAAAACCGAAAATAATCCTGAGTATCGCTACTACCAACAAAATTGACTGCTGTGCGTGTGCCATCCAGGGTGCCCAGGTTGTTCGCCCAGAACATGTAGTTATCCGAAAAGATCGGAAACAGCAGCGAAGAGTCTAGGATGCTGGTTGAAATGGCAGAGGAAGAAAGGGTTCCAAAGTCAAATCCGCCATCCGGAGGCGGAGCGCTCGACCGGGAAACCTTAGCCCCCTCTTGCAGAGGAGTACTTAAACCCAACAAAGCTCCAGGTTTCACTCTGGAGCTTAAGGGAACAGCATCAGGGGAGTAGTCATTAAAAGCATTAACGGAATTCGATAGTTTGTTAGGGGCAAACATGCTTTAACCTGCCTTTACTAGAGTCAGATAGTGAAATTGGGCAAATGCAACTAACGGCTCCCATTCACCCCCAAAGGTGGCGCTTGAACCGTTGAGGATTTGTCTGACTCAACAACAGGGATTGTGCATAAAGTTACATATCTTTACAAAAGCCGGTCTACCAGCTTCAGTTGGCTACAGAAGGAGAAGGCGGAAAAGTGTTTAGTCCTTAACTTGCAAACTTTTGGTTTTGTGGAGAGGGGTTTAAAACTAAAATCCCCGGAATCTTGGAGATTTCGGGGATCTAAAGCTTTTTCGTTCTGTGCAGTTCAGTCAGGAAGGTTGCCTAAAGCTCTCCTACCTGTGTCCTATCGTGCTTTGGGAAAAGACGGTAGATCAACTGCTGCTAGAGACTTCAGTTTTCTGGATGGACGCAGAGGATAAACGACGGGAGAGGGCCAGGCACCTGAAAGCATCTCCTGGTTTTTGGCAGGATTAGCTGATTCAGGTAAACTGTCAGCGCCGATCGCCACTGGCGAAGCCTTCACTTCCGCGTCTACCTGATTTGGTGCCACTCCAACAGAACGTCGATTGCTCCGAGGCGTGCCAGAACGGGCAGCCCAGTTGACCAATTCCAGCGGCTTATGCTCGCTACCAGCGGTTGCTTGATCAGCCTCAGCCAAGGGAACTGGCGAAGGGGCGTTTACAGTTACCCCTGTTTCACCCTCGGCGGCTGACACACCTGAGCCACTTTCGACGGATAGGGGGGACGGGACTGAAGCGGCATCCTTCTCTGCGATCGCGGGAGGCTCAATCAATTTCGCCAGGTCATCCCACAGACCATCTTCAACATCGGCAGGCTGACCCCAAGAAAAAGCTTCTAGAGGGCTACCCAGTTCGTCTGAATCCAACGGAACCGCCGCCAGCATTTGCAACAATTGACTGTCCCCCTGCTGAGACACCTGACTGCTGGAAGCGACCTCCTCTACCGTCGTCTCACCCAGGGACATCTCAGATCCGAGGCTTTGATCGTCAAGAAATGGAGTTAAGTCAAAAATAGTATTTGATGGTTGCCCATCGACGGGCTGATACGGCTCAGTTGCCGAAGTATCATGAAAAATCTGACTGACCCAGTTCTCTGAGGTTTGCGGATCCTCTACCAAACCTGCCATCCCATCCCCGTCATCCGGCGCATTGGGATGCAACAGCTTAGACAGCGGTTTTGGCAAAGCCATACTGCCCGTGTCATCCGCTTCAGACTGAGCTTCCGCTGCGGCAGACCAGGGACGCACAGGCTGATTTTTAGGTGCTAGAACCTGGGACAGCGAAGTGGGTGGAATCGAAACGACCGGAGCAGAGGCACTATTTCCCTCAGTCAGGCTGGGAATAAATTGGCTTTGGCGTTGGGCGGGAGTCATTTCCAGGCATTTTTCCAGCGCTGCTTTGAACTGGAGGGTTTGCCGCTGCTGGCGATGAAGGCGCATCCGCAGGTCGCGGCAGGTATTTTCTGTTTGTAAAAGCTGCTGTACTTGCTCGTTATAGCGTTGTTGGGCAAGGGCACAGTCTCGCTCTAGCTGGGCAACCCGTTCCTGACTACTGTCTAACTGCTCTGTCAGGGTTTCTGCCAAAATGCGCTGACGTTGAGCAACTTGCTTGGAAATTTCTAATTCCTGGAGCAACTCGTTCACTCGCTCTTGGGCAACGGTCAGTTCTTGTCCAAGCTGGGAGTCCAATGCTGCTGGCTGAGGGGATACTGGCTGGGGAACTATTGCCTCAGCATTATGGAGCGATCGGGCCACCTCTAGCTGAAATTCAATCTGTTGCTGAGTCAGATCTTGTTCTAACTGAGCCAGGCGATCGCGCAATTCTCCATTTTCCTGCTGAAACCGATGCAATTGTGCCGTCACCAGGTCGGCAGTTAAATTGGCTCCATCTAAGGGCGCTTCACCCAAAGCCGCTAGAGCGGCAACCACTTCCGAACTGGTATCGGGGCTAATCTCGGATGCAACCTGAGAAACCAACTCCGTCGCCCTGGGAATTGCATCCACACTTAAGGCACCAGGAAAATCAACCGTCTCCCAGCCCTCCTCATCATTGGCACCTGGGGAGGAAAACAATTCAGATGCCTCCGACATCTCAGACATGATATAGGGAGGAACAGAAGGAACTGGATCGGAAGATTCAGGCAAACCAGGTTCGTTGTTGACTCTCTCAGCTTCACTCATAGCTCTAGTCCTGCAGGGTGAGAAATCCTTAAGCGCAGCGCCTTGCGACGATACCCATCATATATGGAGTTATTAAATTTGTTTCGTTGATTTTATGAAATTGATTTAACCAGTCCAGTTTAACCAGTCAAGCGATACCAAACGAACTAACCATCAATCATGCACGGCGTTGCTGATTTTGGGTATGAATTGAGAGTTGTATGAATTGAAACTTTGTTCCAACTCATACTGCTATTCCAGCACCATCAATCAGGCACAGACTACCAATATTGACACTGAGTCTTTCATTTCGTACCACGAAACAATAGATTTCAATGAATTTGTTAGACAAATATACACCCCTATTCAGAGTTATGAATTTCTGAAGTATCAAAGATCACCAGAAACCTCACACCTTAAGCCAGCCTTATGATTTTGTGGTTCTCTACCTCAGTCGCTTGACCTGAGCCTGAATTCCTACGAGACTGACAGATGATTTAACGGTAATTTGAAATCGGGCATTTCAAAAGTTGCCTGCTATGTACCTGTTATCTATATGTTCTGAATCCCTATCCCCTGTAGTCTGTATCCGGCAAGCTCATCCCTGCTCTCCTGTACTCCTATCTGGTAACTATGAATTTTTCTGGCTCTAAACCGACACTGGCTCATTGTAGAGTCAGCGGTGTTTTATTACATCCCACCTCTTTCCCCAGCCCATTTGGGATTGGTGATTTGGGACCGGGCGCGCGGCGATTTCTTGATTTTCTCGCAGATACGGGACAACAAATCTGGCAGGTTTTACCGCTAGGACCAACGGGGTTTGGCAACTCTCCTTACATGTGTTATTCCGCGATGGCAGGTAATCCTCTACTGATTAGCCCAGAATTACTGCGCGATCGCGGTCTGCTGCATCAGGAAGACTTTGCCGATCTGCCCAAATTTCCCGCTGATGGGGTCGATTTCGACTCGGTAGAACCCTACAAGATGGCGTTGTTAAAGAAAGCCTGTGAAAACTTCAGGACCCAGGCTGCCGATGAGCAGCGGCAGGAGTTCAATCTGTTTTGCCAGGAAAAAGCGGAATGGTTGGATGACTATGCCCTGTTTATGGCACTTAAAGAAGAGCAGAATGGGGCAAGCTGGCATACCTGGGAACCGGACCTGGCAAAGCGAACCCATGATGCGATGGAAAAAGCTCGGCTCCGTCTGCCAGGAGCGGTCTTTTTTCAAAAGTTTGTCCAGTATGAATTTGCGCGCCAGTGGTCTGAGCTAAAGCAGTATGCTAATTCTCGCAGTATCTACATCGTGGGTGACATTCCTGTCTATGTGGCGCATGACAGTGCCGATGTCTGGGCGCGTCCTGCCAACTTTTCCCTGGATGTGAGAACAGGGGAACCCGCGATGATGGCAGGCGTACCCCCAGATTACTTCAGCGCTACAGGACAACTGTGGGGCAATCCCATCTACAACTGGGGGCGGTTGAAAAAGACTAAGTTTGCCTGGTGGATTCAGCGGTTTCGAGTCCTGCGCGAATATATGGATTACATTCGGATCGACCACTTTCGCGGGTTTGAGGGTTACTGGGCAGTGCCCAGGGGCGAAACGACTGCCATCAAAGGCAGATGGGTAAAGGCACCGGGGGAAGCTTTTTTTGAAACCCTGCGGGAAGAACTGGGAGAATTGCCTGTGATGGCAGAGGATCTGGGGGTGATCACCCCAGAAGTGGAGGCACTGCGCGATCGCTTTGAATTCCCTGGTATGCGGGTGCTGCAATTTGGGTTTGGCTCCGATCCGGCAAATCCCTTTCTGCCGTTTAACTATTGCCGTAACTGTGTGGTTTACACCGGCACCCATGACAACAACACCACAGTTGGCTGGTTTGAGAACGATCTGAACGATTATGAACGGACGAATCTATTGAGCTACCTGGGTGGGGTCAGTCCAGACGGAATTCAGTGGGATCTGATTCGGCTGGCGCTGAGTTCGATCGCCAATGTTGCCATCACGCCCCTACAAGACATTTTGGGACTGGGTAAGGATGCCCGCATGAACCGTCCCGGTGCAGCAGAGGGCAACTGGCAGTGGCGTTATCAGGATGACCAGTTGGCTGGAGAGGTGCGCGATCGGCTGGCGAAAATTACCTGGCTGTTTGGGCGGGGACCAGCACACTGGTAAGAGGGGAGAGGTGTTCGCCTTTGGCGTTCCCGTAGGGTGGGGTAAGGAGTTGTTAGTTGTTGGTTGTTAGCATTTCACGCGCTGGCGCACCTTCAGAGTGAAAGAAATTAAATTTGCTAGATGAGTATTTATGCTTATCGAAAATCTAATTTCTTAGGAGCTATGCAATGGGTAACTTGGTAGCGAAGATCCCCGTGTCTTGTTGAGCATAATATTGGTTGACTAAATCATCCTTTCACACACCGGGGGATCTGGAGATCGTCTCTCAAACCAACCTACCATTTTGTTCAAGTCATCTCGCAGGCACTTTCACCTACTCTAAATTTAGAACAAGCTTACATTGATCGAAATGCTCCATGCCTGAAGTAATTGAGATCCCGATTGAACTAGCTCGATTTCAACTTCCCCAAGCGGTTCAAGCACGCTTGCAATTTTTGTGAGATTGTCAGGATGGGGGGGAAGACGTTGTCTCCAGCAGAACGACAGGAGGCAGAGGGACTTGTTGAGTTGGTAGAATTCTTGTCTTTGCTGCGTTTACGGTCAGCATGGATGGTAATGGAATTTGGCTGGGTAGCCATTGATGGCTTGTGAGAGGCATGGAGTTTGAGTTTGACCTAAAGAGAAGCCAGTCTAACCAAAAAAAACATGGAGTGGATTTTTTAGAGGCTCAAAACCTGTGGACCGATCCTGACCGAGTTGAGATTCCTGCAAGAACCGAGGATGAACCCAGAATCGTGGTGATTGGAAAAATGGGTAGTAAACATTGGTCAGCAGTGATAACAAATCGAGGAGACAGGATTCGTATTATATCTGTGAGACGGGCGCGAGATGAGGAGATAGAGATTTATGAAAGCAGAAACGTTTGATACCCAATTTGACCAGGGCGAAACAGTCATAGAATTTCTAGATTTAGATCAAACACGTCGTCCAGGGCATGCATCTAAAGGGATAACGATCGATTTCCTCAATGGATGCTAGATGCCCTGGATCGGGAAGCTAAACGGTTAGGGGTGACTCGCCAATCGATTGTTAAGATCTGGTTGGCTGAACGTCTAGAGCGAGTAAGTTAAACCTTGCTGACCCTACAATCTCCATGACAGCGATCTGCACGACTCAGCTCCCAGAACTACTGCTCATTTGATTTTGCTGGGTTTGGATACTTCGGTATCCAAGCCATTACGCCTGCTGTAACTGTTCCAGCGATCAGAACCACTTCTAAACCATAGTGTTAATCCTATCCAGTTAATACAACTAGATGCAGCACCGCCTGGTGAACTGTCAAGAATTATTTGCTTCTGTTCAGTCCTGATTAAATAACCCCAAGCATGAGTGAGTTTTGACTCTACTTCAGTGCATCCAATGCCTTTTGATTGGTGATGCCCTTTTCGGAGGCAAGGAACTGGAAGAATTTGCGGAGTGCCACCCTCAGATCGGATTCAGTGGCAGAATCTAATACTTTACGCTTGTACCAGCTCCTGAAATGGCTGTTAACCATGCCCTTGGTAATCTCTTGAATGCTTTGCACGTTGAGGCTGACCCGCCTGCATCAGAGCATCGACAAACTGAATCATCAGTCCGGGTAGATGGGTGAAATGTGCCTGGGCGATCGCAGCGGACACAGCTCAAACTCAAAGCCTCCAGACCTCCGAGGTTTCCGAAAACCTCGGAGGTCTAAGCCGAATTATTTTCCACAAGAAAGACTACCAGAGGCAGCTTTCCTGTCACTCCTACCAGGGATTGCCCACCAGGGTGAAGGCTGCCCAGTAGAAGGGAAAGGACAGATCTTTGTCAGCTTCCTGCAATTCGGGTGGCAGGGGAATGGTGCCTGTGGGGGTAATCAACTGTCCCCGTTCGAGGCGTACCTGCTTGCGAATCAGGGCTAACTGGGTCTGGCGCACGGCTTCGGCTCTGATGGGTGCTGTTTTGAGTTGTCGGTAAAACTCTGCCATAAAGGCAAGCGTGCCTTCGTCATCCACTGCCCATAGACTTGCCAGCGCAGACCTGACCCCGGTTTGGTAAGCAAGTCCAGCAAAACCCAGTTCCGCTTCGACATTGCCCAGGGCAGTGCGGCAGGCACTCAAAACCAGCAATTCTACCGGTGGGTCATTCCAACCGAGTTTGGGGACTTGATCTAACCCCAGTCGGGTATCCCAAAGTTGAATATAGGACTGATCGATACTGCCAGGTTTGAATTCGGCATGGGTTGCCAGATGAATAATGCCGTAGGGCTGTTGCTGCCGCTGTGCTCTGAGATTGTCCAGGGTGAATCTTTCATTTAGAAAAGAATTCCCCTGCCACTGATTTTTGAAGATGGTTGCCAGTTCAGTGGGGACTGCTGGTAATGCCCTTTGAGTTTCAAACTGGGATGCTCCCATTGCCAATACCTGGGTATTTTTGAGATCCCGGTAGCGGGTGTCGGTGAGGCTGAGGCTGGGCATCAAGCCGACACTATAGCGCTCGATCAGAAACCCTTTGCCATCATGGAGAGCCGCGATAGGCAGCGATCGCAACCCCACATCCATAATGAATGCGAGATTGTCAATCTGCTTTTCCTGCAAGTCTGCCTCCAGGGGTTGAATTAACCACTGGTAGAGTTGCTGCGCTGGAGCCAGATAGCCTGTGGTTTCGCGAATGGTGGGGTCAGTGACGGCATTGGTTAACTGACGGGCAATTTTCAACACCTCTGCACGGGTCGCACCGGAAACTCGTCGATAAATCGGTGGTCGGTCTGGCACTACAGCAATCAGCTCCAGGCGATCGCTATCCTGAGGTTGCGTTGCCGGGGATTGTTGCAGTTGAGCGATCGCAGGCAGTTCAGACAAAGACTTTGCCTGGGGAGCGGGTGATTGAATCGAGTCTGGCACAAAGCTGACATAGATAATGGCTGGCTTTACCCCGGTCGCAGTCTGCACCTGATTAAAGACATTACAAATCTCCAAAACCTGGGTTCTGAAAGCACCCACCCGTTTCCCCAGAAATTCCTCAAACTCCTGTGCATACTGGTTATCCAGCGAAGCGACTCCAATATCGCCAGAGCGACAGGGGAGGCTGGTCAACGCTAAAGCATTGGAGGGCAGGGGCGATCGTACGGGCTGTTCCAATACGTCAAACCTTCCCACAGTTGGGGGAATGTCATTTCCTGGCGACCCATTTCCTGGCGACCCATTTCCTGGTGATCCGTTTCCTGGCGAGCCATTCCCTGGCTCTTGTGTAACTGGGATGGGCTGGATATTAATGGTGACTGGAGCGGCAGTCGAGGATGAAACGCCATCTGAAGCAACCAGCGTAAAGGCAGTTAATAGCCCGGTGGCAGTAGAAGGCGCAAGATAGAGGAGCGTATCACCGGCAGCAAGGGGTGTGACACCTGGAATTGCCTCAACGCCATTGACGAATAAGGTGCCATTGTTGATGGCAGAGATAAGCAGGCTGGTTTGGTCCTGGTTGGCATCGGCGATCGCGGGAGCCAGGTCGGCATAGGTAAACGTAAACGGTTGCCCCTCCGTTGCCCCAGTCAGGGTGGAAACCACTGTCAGCGTTGGCGGTTGGTTGACGGAGGTAATTGTAATCGTGTTGGGTGTGGCTCCCACCACCACACTGCCTCCCGTGGGCAGAACTGGAAAGTTATTTGTGGTAATGACGGAAGCACCCCCCGCATCGATCGCTCCGGCCGTCCCGTTCGTGGAAGGGCTACCCACTGTAAAAGGCTGGTTCGTCGGTCCACCATCATGCTGAATTGCCACACTGCCTGACTGCGTAGAACTGGCGGTGTTAATGGTGGTGCCTGCCGTCGTTCCCTGGATCACACCATTTGCAGTCAAACTGACGTTGCCACCAATGCTGGTGAGGGCAGTGCTGGCAGTGGTGTTGATGTCACTGAAGCTAATATTGCCATTGGTTGCCGTCAGGTTCACACTGCCCCCCGTTGCGCTGGAACCCGCTGCTGCGGGAGCGATCGCAAAGGTGGTAATCGACTGCGCCGTAATGCTACTGGCATTAATCGCAACATTACCTGCGGTCGCTACTGGCACACCGGGCGGCGTTGCCGAGGCAGACGTGGCAATATTACCCACCGAGACGTTATTCGAGGCAGAGAGAGTAATACTTCCCCCCGTGCTGGTACCGGCAGCAATACTGCTCGTATCCAGGGTGCCCAGAGTCAGGTTAGCTCCCGAAATGGTCAGGTTACGGGAAGATGCCTGAATCGTCTGGGTGGGGTCCATGATAAATGAACCAACCCCGCTGTTATCCGCATCGGCAATGAAGCTGATCGGTCCACCGGGGACAAAATTAAGTGAGACACCGGGGGCGATCGTAATGTTATTGGTCGCCTGCAAAACGACCGTGCCCGCCTGACTTTGCAGTGCCGTTTGCGAAATGGTAAAGGTTGCTGGGGCATCACCTGCCAGAATCGTAGGCAACGCCCCATCCTGAGCGCCCCCCGCTCCTCCAACAATGTTGATATCCACCGGGTCCAGCAGGAGGATGCCAGGAGTGCCACCAGGGGCACTCAGATCAACCATGCCACGGAAGATCAGGGTTTGTTTGCCAGAGACTTCAGAGAAGCCGCCGTGGGAGGGGAGAGGGGAGAGGGGAGAGGAGAGAGGAGGAATGGCTCCGCGGGCGGTAATGTTGCCGTAGAACTCGGTGGTCTGATCTGCCCAGACAATGACTCTGCCACCATTACCAGCATTGAGGGCATCGGCATGGATGGTAGAGTCGGGGCTGATGTAGGTGCGGGAAGCATTGGGTATGGTGCCATTACCCTGGAAGTCACCACCAATCAGAACGGTGCCGCCGCCTGCGCTACCGGATGCCTGCACCGTTGCGTCCACTAACCCGACGCGATCGCCCACCACCGTTACACTCCCCCCCTGCCGCCCAGACACATCCACCGCGCCACTCACAATCGTGGTACCGGGACGGACATCCACCGCTGCCCCTGAATGGGTGAGTACAATTTCACCCTGGTTGTTCACCTGGACTTCCGTTGCGCCAGGTTGACTGCCCCCGGTGAGTAGTTCGGCAAGGGAAACTGGCGGTTGGGCACTGGCTTCCGGTTGCGGGTTGGCGATCGGTTCAATCTCCAGACTCAACAGGCTACCTGGCTGGCTCAGACGCACCAGGGAAGTTCCTGGCACCGATGCCACTGTAATTTGTCCCTCCCGAGCAGAGAGGGTACCCGCATTCAGAACCGTCCCACCCAGCAGGGTAAGCGCTTGCCCCTCCCCCACAGCCAGATTACCGAGATTGGCAATGGCTCCCACCTGCGGCACGGTAAAGGCAAAGGCAGCAGGAGTTGCAACCAAAGCAGGGTAGTCATTCGTCCCCGTTGCACTAAACCATCCGGTACACTCCCCGCCCGATACTCCACACCCAAACCCCACCCGATTCGCCGTCGTTGCCAGAAACGATCCCGCCACATTCAAACTGGCAGCGGGACCAAACACGATCCCTGCCGGGTTAATCAAAAACAAATTGGCATTACCGCCTGTGACCTGAATTCTGCCATTAATCAGGGAAGCTTCTCCCCCCGTGATTCGGGTCAGAATATTGAGAATTTGAGAATTGGACAAAAAGTTGGCAATCTGCCCCTGGCTCAAGCCAAATCGACTGAAACTGTGAAACAGGTTGGCACCATTACCTGAAAGCTGCCCGCCCGTAATATCGTAGCGATCGCCTTGAGGGATGACCTGCGTCCCCACGCCATCTGTTGCAGGCACAATCGCCTGAGCAAGATAGGGAGAGGGGGATTCGCCCAGCGGCTCAATCGTTACAGACTGCCCAGGGGCAACTGCAATCGTCGCAACCGAAGGGTTTCGATCCGCTTCACGTTCAGGAGAAATAAAAACTGTCGGAGAATTAGGGGGAAGGGGAGGGAAATAGAACATGTCAACGATTCCAGATGCACCAGATGAATTCGCGAGAGCCTTGCAACCACACCCCGGAATTGACCTGCCGCCCTGATCGTTGCAGGACCGCCGTCATTCACTCTGCTTGCCTGCCTACCACAGCTCTCTGTTCAAACAAGGGCGTTGCTGATTTTGGGTATGAATTACAAGTTGTATGAATTGAACCTTCGTTCCAATTCGTACTGCTATTCAGCACCACCCTGTTCAAAAAAGCCCTAACAGTATACTCAATCTGTTACAATCCGAAGCTTTCAAGCAAAAGAATGTAGAGAGGGGAGAGTGAAGAGTTGAGAGTGAAGAGTTGAGAGTGCGGTTTGGTAATGGGTTAATTCATGAAGGGTGAAGATTTCCAAACTCATCACTCACGACTCAAAATTCAAAACTTTCCTCCCTCCCCTCCCTCCCCTCCCTGCCCCTCTATTCCTCACCCCTGACACCCCCATTTTGAATTTGGTGTAAAAATTGATAGGGGTGTGAGGATTCTTTAGCCAAAGTAAAGTAACGTTGACAACGTAACTGGGATATCCCAAACCCTTAGCTGTAAGCTTTACCGGGTATTTTGTTAACGTGCCTTGATGCCTTAGTGCTGCAATGGGTGTACCGTCCGCTGAAAAAAAAAGAACAAGCCCCCTTTCAGCTTCCAAAATTTTGCAGCACCTGAAGCAATGGTGTCATCGTGGCATGGGGCTGCTGGTTTCTGCTGAGTTAAAAGTCATTCTGGCTACCAGCTTGACCGCATCGGGTCTGGTTTTGAGTGCGCGTCACTTTGGCGGGTTGCAGCCTGCTGAACTGACGTTTTTTGACCAGATGATGCAGATGAAACCGGCTCAACGCTTAGACCCTCGTCTTCTGGTAGTAGGCATCGGCGAAACGGATATTCGGACACAAAACCACTGGCCTCTCCCCGACGAAGTGATTGCAACTGCCCTGGCAAATTTGCAACAGCACAAGCCCCGGGTGATTGGGCTGGATATTTTTCGCGATATTGCGATCGCGCCGGGGCATGACTTATTAAAAGTTCAGCTTCAACGTCCGAATGTGATTGCTATCAGTTACCTGGGCAACACCGCCGAAGAACATATTCCCCCACCACCTGGCTTGCCTATGCAGCGAGTCGGTTTCAGTGACCTGGTCTCTGACCCCGATGGCGTTGTTCGCCGTAATCTCATGTTTGCAGGGGATGGGACTGATATCTATCCTTCGTTTGCGCTCCAATTGGCTCTGGTTTATTTGCAGGACAAGGGAATTCGTTCTCAACTGACTACGCAACAGGAATTTCAACTGGGGCAGACAGTTTTTCCAAAATTGTGGTCTACAGCAGGTGGCTATGACACCGCAGACACAAGCGGCTATCAGGTTTTGCTGGACTACCGAGGGGCAACGGATGCCGTGCGGCAGGTGACGCTACAAGAGGTTTTGAATGGAGACGTTGACCCCAGTTGGATCCAGGACAAAATTATCTTGATTGGGGCAACGGCTCCCAGTGTGAAGGATCTGCACTACACCCCCTATAGCTCTGGGAAAGAGGGTAATCGCCAGATGCCGGGAGTGATGGTTCATGCCCAAATGGTCAGCCAGGTGTTGAGTGCGGTTGTGGATGGACAGCCCCTCTTCTGGTTCTGGGCAGAATGGCTGGAAATTGCCTGGATTGTTGGCTGGGCAGCCGTAGGAAGTCTCCTGGGTTGGCGCGTCCGTCATTGGCTGGTGCTGGGCACCGCGACGGGAGCCGCGCTGGTTGTTTTGTGGTGCCTCAGTTTTGGCATGTTTATTCAGGCGGGATGGGTGCCAGTGGTTGCTCCATCGCTGGCAATGGTGATTGCAGGGGCAGCCGCCGTTGCCTACCGGGTTGTATATGACACTTTCCACGATCCGCTGACGGGCTTACCCAATCGGGCATTATTCTTAAAGCGCCTGAACCACTTCATGCGGGCTACCAAACCCACCATTTCCAGCCCTAACCAGTCCGATGCACGCCAATTTGCAGTGCTTTTTCTCGATCTAGATCGGTTCAAAGTCGTGAATGACAATTTAGGGCACGACATTGGCGATCGCCTCCTGATCACCACCAGTCATCGCCTCAAAAGCTGCCTGCGTCCTGCCGATATCCTGGCACGGGTAGGCGGCGATGAATTTGCAGTCCTGCTCAAAGACATCAGCCATCTAGAGCAGGCAACCTTCCTTGCCAGTCAACTGCAACAGGAAATGGCATTGCCATTCTGGATTCAAACCCAGGAAATTTTTACCAGTGTCAGTGTCGGCATTGCCTTTAGCCAGAGTGAACCAGGGCACCAACCAGATGATTTGCTGCGGGATGCCCACACTGCCATGTATCAGGCAAAAGCCCTGGGCAAGGCACGGCAGGAGGTGTTTGCGACCGGAATGCGGATTCAGATTGTGCGTCGCTTGCAGTTAGAAACGGATCTGCGACGGGCAATTGAGCAACAAGAATTTCAACTCCACTATCAACCGATCGTATCGCTGCAAACGGGGCAAACTGCTGGGTTTGAGGCTTTAGTGCGGTGGCAGCATCCCCAAAATGGCTTCATCTCTCCGGCAGAGTTCATTCCGGTAGCGGAAGAAACCGGGTTGATTGCCCCCTTGGGGCAGTGGGTGATTCAAACTGCGTGTCAGCAAATTAAACAGTGGCAAACAGAATTTGAAACTGACTTACCGCTGATGATGAGCGTGAATCTGTCTGGGCAACAGTTCACCCAGCCCAATCTGGTTGAGTTTATTGAGGAAACTCTAGAAAACACGAAGCTGGATGGTCACAGCCTGAAACTGGAAATTACCGAAAGCGTTGCCATGCAGGATGTTGAATCCGCGATCGCCATGCTTGCCCGCCTCAAAGCCCTCAACCTCCAGGTCAGCATTGATGACTTTGGCACAGGTTACTCATCCCTCAGCTATCTCTACCGCTTTCCGGTGGATACCTTGAAAATCGATCGCTCCTTTGTTAGCCGGATGGATGATGCCGGGGATGATGCGGCGATCGTCCAGACCATTGTGGGCTTGGCGCACAGCCTCAGTATGAATGTGGTAGCTGAAGGAGTAGAAACCGCTGCCCAACTGGCACGGCTCCAAACCATGCATTGTGAGTATGGGCAGGGCTATTTCTTCTCAAGACCTGTCCCGGTTCAGGGAGCCACCGCTCTTTTAGCCGCTAAAACCCACTGGCTAGAACGGCAATGAAAGGGTTGAATCCAGCGATTCATATACTACACTTGTATTACAAACCTATCGATAGAATCCTGGAGGATCATCATGCATACACTCAGCCGTACATCCACCACCGAAATGGAAGTCACCAGCATTCGTCTGGAGCGGGAATTGAAGGAGCGGCTCAAAGAACTATCCGGCAATCAGGGCTACCAGGCATTAATTCGAGATATTCTCTGGAACTATGTGCAGCAGAAAGCGGGAAATTTTACCCCCCAGGTCACCAGAAGCGAGATTCGCGCCACGATCGCCGCCACCGCCCAGCAGCAAGAACGCTGCGCCCTCACTGGTAAACCCATTTACCCAACCGAACCCATGTTACTGGGACTAACCACCAACGGACTCTTGCTTCCCCTCATCTTAGATAGCTTGAATTAGGAATCCTGCCCCATGAGAACCGATACTGTTTGGCAGGATAAAGCACTGGTTGAAAGTTTTTTAGGCGTTCGGGCGGCGATTCCCTTTGCCGCAGACCAGATCAACATCGCGCTGCAAGTCGTTGATCGTAGCAGTCTCAGGATTAAGCGCGTTGCAGACCTGGGATGCGGGGATGGGGCGATCGCCCAGACCGTTCTAACCCGCTATCCAGAAGCCCAGGTGACTGCCCTTGACTTCTCTGAGCCAATGCTGAACCAGGCAAAACAACGCCTGCGATCGTTTAATGAACGGGTTACCTTGATCCAGGCAGACCTTTACACGTCTGACTGGCAAAAAGAGCTAGAACCCTTTGATGTCATCCTCTCAGGCTACTGCATTCACCATCTACCCGATCGCCGCAAACAGGAACTCTACCGCGAGATTTATCACTTGCTCAACCCGGGTGGCTGTTTCCTGAATATTGAACATGTGGCATCAGCTACACCGTGGGTCGAAGCGTTATTTAATGAGTCTCTGGTCGATGCGCTCTATGCATGGCACCTTGCTCAAGGGGGAACTGATTCACGGGAAGCCGTAGCTGAAAAATTTGTCTACCGAGAAGATAAAAAAGCCAATATCCTGGCTCCCGTTGATGTTCAGTGTGAATGGCTGCGGGCGCTCGGCTTTCAGCAGGTAGATTGCTACTTCAAATGGTATGAGCTAGCCGTGTTTGGAGGCATCAAGGGGTGAGTTGAGGAGTTGGGGATTTTGAATTGAAATGACTAATTTCATCCCTCAAAATTCACAACTCAAAACTTTCTCCCCTGGCTTTGCTATCATAGTTACGCCAGACATGCGGATGTGGCGGAATTGGCAGACGCGCTAGATTTAGGTTCTAGTGTCTTCGGACGTGAAGGTTCAAGTCCTTTCATCCGCATTAACTAAAAGCACGATCAATAAAGGGTTCTGTGATTGTAACCATAAGCTGTCCGAATCGGACAGCTTATGGTTACAATCACAGGGTACGCCTGCGATCGGTAGATCACGGTTGCGAAGGCATTGATGCGATCGCGCAGTTCTTATAGACCTTTGCCTCTACGATGTCGTAGTAGTAGAAGTTGTAGATTCTCACCGTGGAGAATGATACAGCCCGCTAACTCACAATGCGGGCTTCCTGTACCAGGGGATTGAGCCGATCGCCCTGGTCGCCAATCAATTTTCGGAAGCGGCGATCGCGGGCAATCTCGTCAAAATCAATGTCTGTGGCAGCTTCTTGACGGTATTTCGGGTTGAGTTGAATGGCTTTCCGTAAACTCTCTAATGCAAGTTCAGGTTGGCGTTGGAGAGCATAGCAGATGGCTTTATTGTAATAAGCACTGGCGTGATCGGGGTTGATTTCTATCGCTTTGTCAAAGCTGGCGATCGCCGCTTCGTCACGCCCCAACTGAACTAAATTATATCCTCGCTTATCCCACGCTTTAAATGAAGTCGGATTGAGCTTTAATGCCTGGTCAAAGGACTCAACCGCTTCCTCAAACCGCTCCAGTTCCTGGAGTGCCAGTGCCTTATTAAACCAGGCAACTCCATCATCCGGCTTCACCTGGGTCGCTTTATCAAAGGACTTGAAGGCATCTTCTGCCCGCTGCAAATAGC
Source organism: Kovacikia sp. CALU 1929 (assembly GCF_056784235.1). Classification (NCBI taxonomy): domain Bacteria; kingdom Bacillati; phylum Cyanobacteriota; class Cyanophyceae; order Leptolyngbyales; family Leptolyngbyaceae; genus Kovacikia; species Kovacikia sp. CALU 1929. Next base: position 132,806 of record NZ_JBXBCF010000097.1, on the reverse strand, counting down.
CCAGAGCAACGCCGCGATCGCACCACGCCTGGTGAAAATCAGGTTGGACTTCAACCGCTTTGTCATAGCACTTGACCGCTTCATTAAACCGTTTCTGCCGTGCCAGGATTAGTCCCCGGTTAAACCAGGCAATGGCATGGGAAGGTTGAATCTGAGTCACCCGATCATAGGCGGCAGCAGCCCCATCGTAGCGCTGCATGGTTTTCAGCACATTGCCCCGATTCAACCAGGCTTCCACGTCATCTGGTCTGAATTCCAGGGTTTTGTCAAAGGATGAGATCGCCTCCTCATGCCGCTTTAACTCTTCCAGTGCCAAGCCTCGATTAAACCAGACCGAGGGATTTTCCGGTTCAATTTCGAGGGCTTTGTCGTATTGAGCGATCGCCGCTTCAAACCGTCCCTCAGACCGCAGGGTATGCCCCTGCTGAATCATGTCCCTGGCATCCAGAAACAGTTCGGGATGGTTTGCCTTCAACAGTTTCAGGTTTGCCCCCAGAACATGAATTTTTGTTTGAGCATCGGCAACGAAGGAATCGGCAACAAATTGAGGCGAAACGATCGCCAGTTTTCGCAAAATGGCATCCTTGCGAGCTTGAGCGTTAGTCTCAATCGCAGCTAACCGAGCCGCCAGATCTCCTTCCAGCTTGCGCAAATTCGTCAGCGTTTGCTGCTTCTGCTCTTCTGCACTGGACTGCAAAGTAGACAGGCGATCGCCAAAGACCGCCTCTAACGACTCCATCTCCTGCCGGATCTCTCCCCGCTGTCTTTGGAGCGATGCTTTCAAATCAGCCAATTGGGCTGTAATATCCGCCTCCGCTTTCTCCAGCGACGCATATGCCTGACCGCTACGGGTCTGATTGCTGGATTGGAGTTGAGCCAATTGAGCTGTAATATCCGCCTCCGCTTTCTCCAGCGACGCATAGGCTTGACGGCTACGGGTCTGAGCACTCGACTGGAGTTCCGCTAGTTGCGCCGTAAAGTCTGCCTCTAACCGTGCCAATGTCTGTCGCAGGGCATCCTTTTGGGGTTGGGCGATCGCCTGTAACTCACCCATCTGGGCAGTTGCCTCCGCATTTAGCGCGTCAATCGTTTGGCGGATGCTGGTGCGCTGCGATTGAGCTTCTGCCTGCAACTGAGCCAGTTGCGTAGACACCTCCGCTTTGACCTGTTGCAAATAATTGAGCAGTTGATCGCGCTGAAGGTGTGCCCCAGAGTGAAGTTGCTTCAATTGGGTGGAAAAACTCGTTTCCAGACGAGTTAAGTCCAGCAGCACCTCATCCTTGCGTCCATAAGCCCTGGCTCGCAGGTCGGTCAGTTGGCTAATAAATTCCGCTTCTAGCTTTTTCAGGTTCGCCAACATCGACGTGAACTGCTCCTGTGCCCTGGTTTCTGCCTGTTGCTGAAGTTGGGCAAGATGGGGCGTAAATTCTGCCTCCACGGTATTAAGCCGTTCAAAAACCTGCTCTTTGCGTCCCTGGATCTCTAACTGAAACTGGGTTAATTGAGCCGCCAATTCGGTTTCAACACTTTTAAGCGTTTGTAGGGTAGCAGACTGTTGCGATCGCGCCCCACCCTGCAACTCAGACAGGTTGGTGGTAAAATTTTCTCCTAGCTCCTGCAACCGCTGTTGGGAATGTTGCAGGTAAGACTCCAGTTCCGCCACCCGCTGTTCCTTCAGTTGGGTAAGTTCTGTCACCAGGCTAACAAGCCGCTCCTGTTGGCTCTTGAGATCTGCCTGAAAGTCATCGGCTTCCTGATATAAATCATCGGCAAAATCATCCGCCTGCCGAAGAATCGCTTCAATTTCCTTACCAGCGCGTTGAACTTGCCCTTCCAGATCTGCAACCTCATCCAACCGCGCCTTCACATTGTTGGAAATCTCACGAATGACTGCCTGACGAATGCGCCACAGACCATAAACCGCCCCTCCCAGCAGCAGCACCAGAACTGCCAGCAAAATGTTAAATAGCATGGCTGTCTGGTTCAGAGCACGGTTTGCCTCAGCCTGAGCCTGCTGCTGAACCTGAACCTCCGTCCGCAACTGATCCAACTCCTGTCGCTCTTGAGATGAAGCGGCTTGAGCGATGATCGGCGACGAAGCAGTCTGAGCAACGACAGCTTGACCACTGGCAGAATTTGCTGCCAGTAGAACGATGAAAAAAAGAACACGGCTTCTAAGGTCCAAGGCAATACCCCTTTTTGCTGACTGAACGGGATCTGACCTTTCTATAGTTTAGAAGCTGTCGCGGTTTAGGCTGAAATTTCTATGGAGCGAAGGTTGGTAAATAATGGTCATTGGTCATTGGTCATTGGTCGTAGCATCCACAAGCGACAAAGGACGAATGACCATTAACAACCGATTTACCAATTAGCCATCCCTCTCAACCCTCAACTCTCAACCCTCAACTCTCAACTACCTCCCCCGATAGTTGTCCCTGATCCACAGCCGCAGTTCTGCTTCTGAGTCGGCATAGACACTGTTGCCCGTTTGGGGGTCAAAGGCATACCACCAGCGATCGCTGCCATTGATAAATTGCTGCACCTGTAACTCTGAGCGATGAGCGATCGCTTTAATAATGCTTTGAACAAAGTCCTTTAGTCGATCACCATTCCATAAAGGGCTTATGTGAGAGGTACCGGCTGAAATTTGCTGCCGCTCTCGCTCTAGTAATTCGACAAGCTGAAAATTATTGGTAGCTCTGGCGACCTCCAGACGATGAGCCAGAGAAGTCATCATATTTACCTGGTGCTGGGCAAGAAATTGAGGGGCGTGAAGTACGTTAGCCATAGCAGGATCTGAATAAATAGAGTAAAAACAGTTTTTCGTTTTCCATTTATAAATATAAGATTTTTTCTGTAGCATAAGCTACTGACTTAATCTAAATTGTCAAAAAAATCTATGCCCCTTCCCCCTCCGCCTACCACCCCCTCACATCCGATATTATGTGCTGGAGCAAACTGCGGTGGGTGGGGCGATCGGGTGCCCAACTGGGCGTTTCAGACCCTATTGAAGAGAACCCCCATAGTCTTGGGCTTTACTCTGGATGCAGAAGACTCTGCCCAAGCTTGAAGCCGTGACCAGACTCATCAACGAATTTCCGAAGCGGGCACTTCCGTTGTAGGGACAACAATTGAGGGAGCGTCAGGCTTTGCACGGGGAGCAGAGACACCGGGAGCAGGGGCAGGAACAGCATCGAGCGGTTGTTCATCCATTGGCACTTCCTCGACAGGCTCCTCAATCTCAAAATTCTGAGTCACCACTTCCTGCATTTCCCAGGCAGTGCAGGTAGGACCACCAATTAACTGAGTATTACACCCCTGGACTTTGATGACGTACTGAGTGCTGGGCAAAATTTTGGTTAACGCCAGACTACCCCGGTTGCCTCCCTCTAACATCCGGTGGGTCTCGACAGGATCAACCCCTGGTCGGTACCACTGAACGTTATAGAAGTCATAGTGTTCACCTCCCCGCCAGCTTAACTGAATCAAGCGGGTATCCGAGACCACAGACTCAATACAGGGGCGATCGGAGTAACAAAAAACCTGATCCTCAACCACCATGGCTACTGCTGCGGCTGGCACCAGGGCAAACGATGCCGCAATGGCAGCGACCTTGAAACTAGCACTGGCTTGTTTGCCATAATTTGATAACACAGTAATCCCCCCGATAAAAGATTGCCTATGCATCAGCAACTCCTGCTGTTTGTATTTCGGCAATTTTAGCCGACATTAGATTCGCGGAAGCACCCAAACGAAAAAGGCTTTCATAGAATGCCCTATTTGCATGAGAAATTGTTCACTCCTGGATAGATGCGGTAAATGTTGAAGGTACTGGTGGTAGAAAGTCATTGGTCATTAGTCATTGGAGGCAGACAACCTCTGTAACTTTTTCCCCAACTAACAACTCCTCACTCCTCACCCCCTTGCCCAGTACTTTGTTCTACCTATTTGGAAAAACGGCTCTATGTTAGCGATTCCTCAGTCAACCAACTGCCTTACCCAGGGTACTCTGCGACGAGTGCATCATATTGCATTCAACGTGAAAGATATGCAGGCTTCCCGCCATTTCTACGGTGGAATATTGGGACTGCATGAATTAACAGGGGATGAAGTGCCTGCTACGCTCAAGGATCTGGTGTCAGCAGGAAAAGTGTGCAATTTTGTCACACCAGACGGTACTGTCATTGACCTGTTTTGGGAACCAGAACTGAATCCCCCGGCTGCAAACCCCCATCAACAGTTCACCCGTGCGAACCACCTGGCATTTGACATTGCTCCTGCCCTATTTGACCAGGCAGTGGAGATACTTCATCAAAACCAGGTCATGATTGACCACGGACCCGTCACTCGCCCCACAGGGCGCGGGATTTATTTCTACGATCCAGATGGCTTTTTGATTGAAATTCGCTGTGATACAGAATAGGGAGGCAGTGGCAGTAGTTACGGATGAAGGATGAAGGATGAAAGCTAAGAGTTTAAAGTGACCAATGACCAATGACCAATGACCCCTCACTAACAACTAACAACTCCCCTCTGCGCCCCCTCCCCTCTACTTCCTTCCTACCCCTCCTGTGCCTGCTCAACAGTAAAAGCCACGACCTGACCATAACTCAGTTCCAAAATGTGTCCATCTGGGTCTCGCAGAAATGCCCAGTAGCCAACAGGGGGACCGAAGTCTTCGGGTCCTTGTTCCAGGCAACCTTCTGTGCTGGCTTCCTGGCAGAGAATATCGACCTCCTCGCGGGTTTTGCAAGCGACACCCAAATGGGCAGGCGATCGCAGGGGGTGTTTGACATCTGGCTGTTGCAGAAGAACGATTACAAAAGGACGGGTGAGGTCGGTCATCCAGGCAACGGCAATACCAGGATGGTCTACCCGGTAGTGAACAACACTCATATGAGCGTACTTTTTGTAAAAAGCAATGCTGGCATCCAGGTTGGTGACAGGTAGCGCCACGTGGGTCAGTCCAAAGTCAGGCATTGGTTTTGTGGGGATACGGGATGTTTCCTTTACCGTATCAGTTGCAGGGGGGCGATCGCTGCTTGCAATTGCCGCAGCTTTTGCATCACCTGTCCATTGCTCAATCGGGTCTTTGCCTCTATGATTGCTGATTCCATCGAAGAACAGATGCCACAACGCCAAAGGTAAAAACTGCTACTCCAGAGAGCGGTGTCAGTTAAATCGGATGGGTTTCCTTGAAGCACTGCCTGCATTGCTTGGACAACCTGCATCGAGGAGTCCAGGGGAAAATTTTTGCCTTCAAACCCATAGTCACGGGGGTGCAGGTGTAGCCGCTCAAAGCCGGTTTCTGGCTGGTTCAAACCAATAATGGCAGTGCGCTCCCTCGGTAGATCGCAACTGCCTTCTAAGCCTTTAACGGTTGTGAAATGGGAAATTCCCCGGCGTGCGAAGGCATCTTGAAACATTGCCTCCGTGGGTGGATGGACAAACCCGGAAACCACATGAGCTTTTCCCGCATAAGGACACCACATCAGTTCCATCGTGGCAAAGGGGGGGCGCTTGCCAATTTGCTCGCGGTAGGGCACAAGCCCGTGTGCCAGGGGAAAGTGAAGCGGTAAATAGAGAAAGCCAATACCAGTGGTTTCCAGCACATGCTGAACTTTCGCTAGCGGAAGCTGGGTCCAGTCTATTCCCAAGCCCTGCCAAAAATTGATTAGAGGCTCCCCTTCCTTAGTCGGCATCCGATCTCCCCCATGCAGGATCACCGGACAACCAGCCGTCGCCAGGATCAGGGCAACTAAAGGAGCCACCGGAGCGGTGCGCGATCGCCCATCGTAGGGAATGCCAAATACGGTAACGGGTTGGTCAGTGGAAATGGGTTGTAACGTAGGTCCCAGTTCATCATAAGCATCCAGCATTCCCGCCAGCTCTTCCCCAGTGGGTCGCCGGATTCGGTGGGCAATCATAAATGCCCCAATCTGAGCCGGGGTTGCCTCCTGAAGTAGCATCATTCGGGTGGCAGCGGCAGCTTCTTCGCGGTTCAGATTTTCTCCAGTGTGCGGACCGCTTCCCACTTTGCGGAGTAATTCTCTGAAGGCGTGGCTCATGACAGTTTCCTGAAGTTGAAAAATTGAGACATGGGATAACAGACGTTGAATCAGCCAATCATCCAACGTCTAAAGTCTAAATTCGAGCGTCCCCATTGGCAGTAGACAGGGGTGAATGATTGACCTGAGGTGGCAATAACTCAGAAACCAGTTGATAAAAATGCTGAATGGGAGGGATTTTCAGGCGATCGCGGGTCGTTACCATCACAACCTGACGGGTGAGTGGCGGGTCTGCAAACGTGCCACCCCCAGTCCGACTATCGACCCCAGCGAAGATAGAACGTACCGCCAGGGTAGGGTCGGTATACGCTTCTACCAATGCGGTTTCAGGCAGTAGGGCAACCAACTCTCCCTGCCGAACTACCCCACGAAATGCATCGGGGGTGTTAAGTTCTAGAACAGCCCGGAGGGTCGCACCTCTGCGTTCAAACTGTTCCTGCACAATCCGCTGCATCCCATAGCCATCCTTAAACACAACCTGGGGATACTTTGCCAATTCTTCCCAGGGTACCGCTTCATAGCTTGCCAGGGGATGATTAACCGCCACCAGCACTTTAATCGGCTCATCATACAGCACTTCGACCACCATCTCAGCATTTGTTGTGAGGAAGCGATTATTCATGACGATCGCCAGGTCCACCAAACCATCTTTCAATACTTTGAGGGCGCGATCACTGCCCAATGCGGTTACCCGCAATTGTACATCTGGATACTCCTGGCAGAAGCGTTGCAGAATCGGCGGCAGGTAATAGGCGCAGAGGGAATGAATCGCCGCTACACAGAGTTCTGGCTGCTTGCCTGCAACCAGATCAGCCAGATCCTGGACAGCATTTTGCCACTCCTGACACATCTTCCTGGCACGGGGCAGCAGGCGATCGCCCGCAATGGTTAGCTTTGCCTGGTTTGCCCGGTGAAACAACGTCACGCCCAGATCAGCCTCCAAGCCTTGAATCTGGCGGCTAATCGCAGATTGGGTTACGCCACACCGTTGAGCAGCCTGCTGAAAACTCCCGGTCTCTGCTACAGCCAGAAACGCTTGTAACTGTTCTAAGCGCATGAAATATAAAATGGTTCAGATCACTGAATTTCAGCTTGAAGTGACCTTAGCGGATCTACTAAATTCAGTTCGGTAGAGATTGATACAGTCAGGGGACAGCATTTTATCCATTGTCAGGAGACAGGGGGTGAGGGAAATGGAGACAGGGTGAGGGAATCCAGTCGCCCATTACCCCCAGCATCACCACTGGGTAATTATTTCTGGCATCCTGCACAACGACCACTAGAAGGAGATTAATTCCTCCTAGTGGTCACCGTTCCTCACGCTTTTATCCCTGTTTGACAGTCTGCCCATTTAGAGGCTCTGTCTTGCTAGCCGAGTTCTTACAGATCAATGGCACTGAAATAAGCGGAAACATACGAGTGACCGCACGTTCCCATCATCCATCCCTCTCGTTCCAAGGCTCTGCCTTGGAATGGCAACCCTGGAGGCTCTGCCTCTAGTACTGATAGAGGCAGAGCCTCTCAGTCAGTATTCCCAGGCTGAGCCTGGAGAACAAGGTAAATAGGGATTTCTGTTTTAAGTCAGTGCCATTGTTCTGACAGATAGCCTCACTAATTTGCTGGAAATCATCTCCCTAACGGAATCGATCTGGATTTAATCGGGGAGCCGGACGACCTGGCGTACCACCGCGCAGGTAGGTACCTGTTCCACCGTCTGCCCGATCCAGGAAGGGACGTAGATCAATCCCACTAGAGTTGCTGGAACGCCCACCCAGGTTAGCTCCGCCCAGATTGGGTAAATCGATGTTCAGCATGTTACCCAGATCATTCAGAATTCCCGTTCCCCGTCCGCCTTCGACAAAGGTATTAACGGCATCAGTTCGCTGTCCGCTATCGGCAACGGTCAAGTTTTGGAAGACGCGATCGCGAGTGATGGTCGGATCTTGACCGGGGGGAACGGTTAGCACAATGCGACAGCCTGAAACCTTTTGAGTTGTCACACATACCGTGTTATAGCCATTCTCTATGGCTGTCTGCATCTCCAGCAATCCATCCGGCCGGTAAACCTCTAGCCGACGGCTGATCTCCCCACAGCGCCGTTCTGGAGTCCATCCCCCACCCATCGTGTTCGGGTTTGCCCACGGGTAGGACTGTCCTGGCTGACTCTCCGGATGATACATAACAACGTACTGCCCACCAGTGTACTGGCAGGTAAACCGGGTATTTGCCAACGTATTCGGTGCTCCACTACCCGGTGTGGAAGTAGTTGAGGAACCCGTATCAACAATCACATCATCGGGTGAAGCCGGTTCTTCTCCTCTCTGGGTTTGTTGGGCAGTTTGAGTAGATTGGGCAGCACTGGGAAACAGCGGACTGGCGATCGCGCTGTTACTACCCACCATTGCCGCTAACCCCAGCGACATGCCTATCCCCTTAAAAAGGATAACTACCGGACTGATATGCGGTCTAAACCCCCGTAAAGCCATGAAAATCACCTCTAGATAGGTCAGTGAATGAGCGAACCAGACTTGAAAACAATAGACTCTGAGGGACTGCACTAGGGCGCAGCTCAAAGTTCCATGCTAAAAAAACAACACCACAAGGTCGAGATTCTACCCATCTGTCATAGCAATCTGGCTTCTGAGGGGGCATCAGAAAATTTGCCGATGAGAACCCCGAACTGTAACTCCTCTAATCACTTGTGACGACACAAGTGCCTTGAAAGTTCCCCTTTGCCGTCCACTTGACAACTAACGCCTCATCCACTCAACCCCACCCCTCAGCGTTCCTTCTAACAACCACCCGATTCGATTAGATGAGCTAATTTCACAAAACTTTATTTTGCGCAATGGAGTAGCGTATACTACGCTGTGGTGATTGAGAAGAGGAGCAGGATTATAAATGTCGGAGGCAGTGAAGCCCCTGACGGTGCCCAAGGAGTTGTTAGGTCCTCCCCGTGATTTCAACCCGACGCTGCTAATATTCCTGGCAGCGATCGCTTTGGCGACCGTTTCAACCTTTGGTTACTTTTGCTGGCATTGGTATCAGTGGTGTTCGTTTGTTATGAATTTGCTGGCACTGCATCTGGTTGGCACTGTCATCCATGATGCTTGCCATAGTGCTGCTCACCGCAACCGGATTGTTAACGCGATCCTGGGTCACGGCAGTGCTCAAATGTTGTGCTTTTCCTTTCCCGTGTTTACCCGCGTGCACATGCAGCACCACGCGAATGTGAACGATCCGAAAAACGATCCCGATCATGTGGTTTCTACGATGGGACCCCTATGGTTGATCAATGCACGCTTTTTCTATCACGAAATTTATTTTTTCCAGCGCCAGCTCTGGCGTAAGTATGAATTGCTGGAATGGGTAATTGCCCGCTCGATTCTGGCAACCATCGTCTTTCTGGGCTACCAGTACGGGTTTATTGGTTATATTTTTAATTTTTGGTTTGTTCCTCTGGCAATTGTGGGATGGGAATTGGGCTTATTTTTTGATTACCTGCCCCATCGCCCATTTAAGGAACGCGATCGCTGGAAAAATGCCAGAGTTTACCCTAGTCGGATTTTGAACCTGATGATTATGGGGCAGAATTACCACCTAGTTCATCACCTATGGCCCTCAATTCCCTGGTATAACTACGAACGGGCGTATTTTGCCACCAAGCCCTTACTGGATGCCAAAGGGTCCCACCAGTCCTTAGGGTTACTCCAGACCACGAAAGATTTTTTTGGCTTCGTCTACGACATCATTCTGGGAATTCACTTCCATAAGAAGGAAACTGTTGAAGTTACGAAAACAAGCGACCAGCCTTCACAAGTCATTGACCCGGAAGACATCTAAGCGATTGCTCGGTAAGGACTAAAAAATCAGCAAACAGGGAGCTTGTGAACCCTTTACCGCTTTCCTGTCAACACTTGAGCCACTGTTAGGGGCAATTCTGGAAACGTAGGGGACTGAATCACACCTTCCCCTAAAAAAACAGTCTCATCATAACGACCTTCATATAATTGGCAGATTGTCACTTTCCCCTGTAACGGGTCAACAATCCAATACTCAGGAATTTCTAAAACACTATATTCACTGTACTTTGGCACGGTAGTCTGCCGGTTTTGTTGACTCGCTGACCACTTCCACAACTAACAAAGGGGGTGACTCATGCAAATCAATAATCGCTTCCCGATCTGCCATTGCCTTCCACTGGGCGATCGCTAAAACGGTGATTCTGGAACCCTGGAGGTATCCCAACGCCCTCTAGGGGGCTATCGCACGCCTCCCTCCGCTGCAAAAACCCACCCAGCGCATAGAACAAAGCGGAATCGTTGACCTTGGGATCAAGATCACAAAGTTACTAACTTTTGGGAGAGGCTTTTGGAGCAGGCGATGATTTTGTTTCCTCTTTTTTATCTGCCGAGGACTTATTGGCTTCAGGCTTTTTATCCTTAGACTTGTCGTCCTTCGCCTTATCCTTTTCTTTCTTTTCTTCTTCGACTGACTTAAACGGCTTGAAAGAGTATTCTCTGGTAACTGTCTGGCTGGGAGATCCATCTGGATCACCCGAACTGTATTTGTCCATCTTGACGGTGATCTTTCCGGCATTCGCAGATAGAGTTTTAACCTTAGCCCGTTCACCCAGAAATTCTGCGGAAGCGTGTCTGGGTTCACCCTTTTCGTTGATCACACCGACCAGATAGGTGAACTTCCTGCCGTCAATATTGATGGTCAGGGGTGCGATCGCATCCTTAATCCCATCCCGGTTCAAATCTCCGTAGGAGACAGGCTCTCCCAAAGTAAAGACCCGTTTTTTGCCATCTGTAAAGGTGCCCTTAGCCAACTTCACAGGGCCATCTGCCAGAATATAATATTCGGTATTCTTAAGCTTTTCCACCGTCAGAGGCGGTCTGGATGGTGGTTTGGGTTTCTGAGCAGGCGAAGGCGATGGGGAGGCAGCGGTTTCGGTCGAGGCGGCGGGGGAAGTAGCCGCTATGGGAGAAGGAGACGCACTGGAAGCGGTGGGCTGCTCTCCCAAAAACGGCATTGAAGAGACGGAACAGCCACTGATCCCTGTTCCTAAACCAAGCCCAACAATTGCTATGAGGAAGGTGCTTTTGTAGTTAAAAATCATCTTGCATAAAGAAGAATACTGTGTTTAATCAAAGGAAGCGATCGGTGTTGCCATTCAGACGGACGCTAACGCTAGCTAAATGTACATCATTTTCCTGGATATGAAACTTCGATATTGGCTGCTTTGCCTTACCTCCCTCTTGCTAATTGTTGCTGTTCCAGGTATTAAGACGGCAACTCAGGTACTGACGGATTTGGGAAATCCCAAACAATCCCCATCAGCCAGCAATTCAGAGCTGCAAGCAGGGAACCCCCAGTCGGCTCCGCCCAAGAGCGAACAGCAAATTGCTGACGAAATTTTTCAAACCGTGAATCCTGCTGTGGTCACAATCTACAGCGGCAGAGAAATTGGTTCGGGAATCATCATCAAACCAGAAGGATGGGTGCTGACCAATAAGCATGTGATCTGGAGTTCACCGCAGGTAAAGGTCAAAACTGCCGGGGGCAAAACCTACAAGGGGTGGGTGACATCCGTGGATATGCAATATGACCTGGCACTGGTTCAGCTAGAAACCAAAGAATCCCTTCCGACTGTACGCATGGTAGGCAAAATGAATCTTAAACCCGGTCAGAGAGTTTATGCGATCGGTAGTCCTGGCGGACAGGCAGGGACCTTTACCAAGGGCACCTTTACCAAGATCACCAAACATGGCAGTCTGCAAATAAGTCCTGGTTTGCTTCAGCCCGGCAACTCTGGCGGACCATTACTAAACGCCCAGGGAGAAATGATTGGTATTAACAAAGGATTATTGGAGGATGGCAGTGGGCTGGCAACCAGCGTCATCCCAGCACGGATGTTTATTGAGCGTACCCGACGGGCGGCGGGGTCGAAGTCGAGCTAATAGCCTGCGACATAAGTTTGGCATCCCCTGTCCAGCCAGGGCGAAGGGCAAAAGATAAAGCGTATCCGCCTGTAAAGCTTATAGCGGTTAGCCATTAGAGCTAGGACAAATCAGGAACCGTAGAACCCTGCCTCACTCCTTTCTCCCTTTAACACCTGTCACCGAATAGCTGTCACCAGCTATAGTGCAGTTTTCTCTCCTGCCTTGGACAGGATATCCACACTGGAGGTCTATGAAGAGACTTGCCAGGATAGGAGATGAATAGAGGGCTAAACAATGAAAAATTCGATTGAGTCAATTTACAACTGGTACCGTAGCGTCATTCGCAACCCCAAATACCGCTGGTGGATTATTCTGGGCACGTTCCTTTATCTACTCAGCCCGATTGATATTGCACCGGACTTTCTGCCGATCATAGGATGGATTGACGATGGCATTATTGCTTCGCTACTTGTGGCTGAGTTGTCCCAGATTCTGCTTGAACGTTTGAAATCAGGTCAAAACAGCAAGACAGATCAGGGCATTCCTACGAATGCTGCATCTACCTCCAATGCAAGCACAGTAGAGGTCAATGCTGTAGAGCTTGAATAAAGGATAATGCTGAATAGCAGTATAAATTGGAGCAAAGTTTCAATTTATACAACTTCTAGTTCATACCCAAAATCAGCAACGCCGAATAAAGAGTTTAGGGAACAGTTTGGAAGCAAAATGTAGGGTTGGCATGACTTTGAGCTAATATCCCACAGGCGCATTTTTGTTAAAATTCAGCGCGTTGTAGTGAGGTATAGTTGCTGCGATCGCTCCATCTCCCACAGTCTACCCTACACGCTATGCCAGGTTTATAGCCGTTGCATAATCGCCTTGACCTCCAACCTGTTCCCAATTTCGCCTAACCATCCCAAACCCCACTAACAAAATTCCATTAATTTCCTTTGACTGAGTGCTGCATTTTGGTGAGTATGAGTAAAATCGGGGTAACGTCTCATACGTCTGAGCCGATCATATTGGAGAACCACTCCCAGCAGCACCTACCAAATGCACCCGACACCGCCTATACCCGACGATGAAATCAGCCCATCTGGGATGAAAAAGCTTGCTATCGAGAGCGTGTCTCAGCTTGTGGAAGATTATCCCCTCCTGTTTTGGGCAGGGATTTGGTTGTCAGTTCTACTGGTTGCTGCGATCGCGGTCAGCGGTCTGGTTAGCCCTGGATTGCCCGGTCGTCGTGCTTCTAGCGCTTCATTTGGTTCTAGCACCAGTTCAGAAAATGTCCAAACTTCTGGACGACAGAATCGGGTACCGTTCTGGCTATTTGGTGCACTTGCCATCACCTGTACAGCGGGTTCAATCCTGGTTTCCCAACGCATTTCCCAGACTGAGCGGACTCACAAGCTATCCAGACCCCGTCGTTCGGGTCGATATTCCCCCTCGCCCCGTCCTGCTGACGCGGGGAATCGTCCTTCTACCCACGGCAAGCGTCCAAGCAAGCGTTTGAGACCATTCGTAGAGAATGAATTTCGTTCTCCTCCAACTTCTCCAACTTCCCGCCCTCAACCTTCGGGTGCAGCCTTCGGTTCATTAAATCCCCGTCGTCAGCGGAAGCGCCGTCCTCAACCTATTCCCCGTAGAGGAGCAGCCCCTGTTCCGGTGACGGTGATTCCCCCCGAACAAAACCACCCGCTGGATTGGAATGAAGCGAGTCTGGCAGACGCGATGGATATTCGCAAGCAGCGATCGCTCTCCTCCTGGATGTAAAGGAAATTGCTGGCTTAAGCCGTGAGATGATTCTTGTAGCTTGGGTTGACGACAGGAAACCCAACATCACCAACACGCAAAAGGGTGAGATTCAACTGTATAATTACACTCTTATTCATACAATCACTGATTGCTGCAAAGCCTATGGGTGTTGGGTTTCGTAGGCTAAACCCAACCTACGGCGCGAGGATGCGATCGCACTTATTTTCAGAGCAACCATTGATATTTCAATTACACTATTTTCGCGTAAAATCGTAATATTTTTACTTGGAATCTGATGACTTCTATGGAACCATTCCTCTGTCCGTGTTGTGCATCGGTCGTTCTACACACCTTGTCTCAATACAATCCACAGGTATTAGTTCAGCCGTTGATGATGCTAGGGTCGAGTTCTTTATCTGCTGCAATTGGGTTGAAGAAACAACCTTCTGAGAACACTTCTGGTAATGTCCCCCTTTTGCTTGATTGCTCCCCCTAATTGATGTGAGGAATAAAGACAATGCTGTCCTTTCGTAAGTTTGCCCTTAAGCAATGGCTGAAGCAAGGGATCATTCTAGCTTTGGGCATAATTGCAACTAACCTGCTCCTGGTTTTGACCATACCGCTTTTGGGTTTGCATCCCGCTCAAGCGCAACAGCCTTTTACGGGTACACCTGCCACAAAACCTGCTTACTTTGATCGCTTGATGGCTGAAGTTGATCAAGATGGTGATCGCCTGATCAACATTTTCAAAGACATTCATCAAAACCCTGAATTGCAATTCAACGAAACCCGTACAGCGGCGATCGTGGCAAAGGAACTAAAGGCATTGGGCTACGAAGTCAAAACCGGGATTGGTAAAACCGGAGTCGTGGGCATTTTGCGAAATGGGGATGGTCCCAAGGTGATGTATCGGGCGGATATGGATGCATTGCCCGTAGAAGAAACGACTGGATTGCCCTATGCCAGCACTAGACGGGCAACGCTCCCAAATGGCGTAGAGACCCCAGTGATGCACGCCTGTGGTCATGATTCCCATACAACCTGGATGCTGGGTCTGGCAAAGGCAATGGTGGCATTGAAGTCGGACTGGAAAGGGACGCTGATTTTAGTCGGGCAGCCCGCAGAAGAAGGGGTTGCGGGAGCCAGAGCAATGGTTGAAGATGGTCTTTACACCCGCCATGGAGTGCCTGTGCCTGATTATTTGCTCGGAATGCACAGTGCCCCCGGTCCCACAGGGTTCATTGCCAGCGCCCCAGGACCCCGAATGGCAGGGAGTGATCCGATTGATATTGTATTCAAAGGGGTGGGAGGTCACGGTTCCTCACCCCATCTGGCAAAAGATCCCATTCTCATGGCTGCGAATGCAATCGTCCAATATCAAGCGATCGTAGCGCGGGCGATCGACCCTCAAGAAGCCGCTGTGATTACCGTTGGCTCATTTCAGTCCGGGGAAGCCAATAATGTGATTCCGGAAGAAGCCTTGCTGAAACTCAGTTTGCGATCGTTCAAACCAGAAGTCCGGGAAACGATGCTGAAAGGAATTGTCTCTGTCAACCAATCGATCGCGCGTGCCTATGGGATGCCAGAGGATCAACTGCCAACCCTGACAGCAAAAGGCGGCTCACCTCCACTGGTAAATGACAAAGAATTGATTGATCGCATCAATCCTCAATTAGCGAGTTTCGTTGGGTCCAACAAACTGATCGCTGACTTTCCCGGCACTACAGGCTCAGAAGATATCCATCAGCTCAAGGGCGATCATAAAAATATTCAGTTCAGCTTTGTCTTCGTCGGTATTGCCGATCCTGCTTTGTTTGCGAAAGCCAGGGCAGAAGGTAAAACGGTTCCTTTCTCAAACCACAACCCTAACTTTCAAGTCGATCTCAATGCCATTCCATTTGGCACAAAAGTTGCATCATTAATGACGATGGAGTTGCTACAAAACTAGACAACCAAGTTGCCAGTAAACCAAACTATTCTGCTGATAGGGAAATCGGTTTCTGCTAAACGAACTCAACCCAACCTGAAGGACTTACTTCAGGCTCATCACTGTCTTCCAGTCCTCAACTGCCTGGGCTGACCACATCCAATTTTTGCTTAAAGCATCCGGTTGGAAATTGGCAGGATCATCGGTGAGGACTTTCTGGCGCAATTGAGCCGCCTGACTGCGATTACGGTTGCGCTCTTCGGCAGATTGATTTTCTGACTGTTTGACCAGTACCAGTGCTATACCAGCACGAGCCGTTAAAGCTTCATAGGAATAGGCGGGGATTGGCTTTTTTAGTTCCTATTTGACTCGCAGATCCTTCCCCTGCCAGTTCCAGGGCACGTAGCCACGCATGTCTGGCATTATTCAGATCGCCGGCTGCGTAAGCAGCGAATCCCAGAGCATTTTGCCGCTGGGGAGTTGGTTCTCGTCGGTTGGCAGTTTCCCAATAACGACGGGCATCTTCAATGCTGTAGTCCCGGTTGCCGGTCATGGCATACTGCCACACAGCACGCCCCATTAAGAAGTTAAGCGTAGGATTATCGGTCTTTTCACTAAGGACTGGAGTCATCGCAGCCACCGCTTGAGCTAGCGCACCCCGATCCAACAAGGTCTGAATGGACGATTCTGCTCCCAGAATGTCTCCCCGGTTCAATTGCCTGGTGGCAAGGGCAGCAACGGTTTCCGTACTATCGGTCTGCTCGTCGGTCTTTTCAACATTCGTAATCGGGGGCTGAAACAGAGGCAGGCGAAATAATGAGCTATCGATGTAATTGCGGGAAAACCAGACACCCATGACGATCGCTGTAATACTAATGGCTCCCGCTCCCGCCCAAAGCAGCGATCGGGTGGACTGTCCCAGGGAAACCGCCCTTGCACGGGCATAGGATGTGCGGGGAAAGTCTAGCATTTGCTGAAAGGGAATCTGGTTCGATGGCATTGGCAGAGCCATTTCTGCAATATCGCCATTTGTACCGATCCCATTGGCAGGCTGTGCCACCGGAGGACGGATCTCTACCACCGAAGGGCGAGTTTCTATGGGTTCAGGGTCAAGGTTCAACTGGTCTGGGGACAGATGAACCCCTTGCTTACGGAGAGCAACGTCCAGGTTTTGTCGAGCTTCTTTCAGCATCGGGTTGAGTTGAATTGCCCGACTGTATGCCCGAATTGCCTCCCTGACATTGCCCTGCTGGTAAAGTGCCAGACCGAGGTGGTTGTGCGCCTCTGCCAGGGAAGGGTTAATCCGAATTGCCTGCTGGTAAGCTGCGATCGCTTCAGATAGATAACCCTGTCCACAGAGCGTCAGCCCCAAGTGATCATAAGCCTCTGAGTTAGTCGGATTTGCTTGAATTGCCCGGTTACAGGTGGCGATCGCCTCAGTGGGTTTGCCGGTTTCCGCCCAAAGCCGCTCCAGTTCCAGGTAGACTGACCCATCATCTGCCTGCTCAATCAAGGTAGGGGCTTCCGTTTCCACGGTTGCTGCCACCCGGTTAGGCGTGGGAATCACCGCAGGCGCAATATCGGCAGACGGATCTAGAACGACGTGAGAATCTACTGAATGAATATCCTCCTCTGGAGGCAAGCTTTCAGTAGCAGTCGTGGGCAGGGGCGGAGCTGGAACAACCTGTCTGGACGAGCTTTGGGAAAGCTGCTGCACCAGTTGAGCGATTTCCAGTTCAGGCTGGTACTCTGGATCGTCAAACTCCAGATCTTCCGGGTCCAACAGGGAGTCATCATCAAAGGAATCAAATTCGGGGTCAAATTCATCCGTGCCAAATTCATCAGCACCCAACCTGGTTAAGCTAAATCCTGAAGAAGTCACCTTCTCCAAGTCAAACATCTCTGAGCTGGTGTCTTCCTCCAGATCTGCCTCACCCAGATCTGCCGTGTCTAGATACCCTTCACTTAGCGCGTCGTCCCGCCCTTCAGCATCAAATCCTGGAGCATCCAACCCTTCAACATCAAACTCTTGGGCATCCAACTCTTCAGCCCCAAAAGCATCAGGCTCAGGGAATGACTCTCTATCGAGAATGTCATCGTCTTCCAACGCAGCATGGTCGCTCCAAGCATATTCCGTTAGGGCTGGCTCTTCAGAAGCAGAACCAAACGATGCGATAGATAGGAGTCTGTCTGCACTCTCTGATGGCGGTTGTAGATATCCATTAAACTCAGGCTGCAAATAGAGGATGGGCAACGCCCAATACATCTGGTCAGAACCATAGGATGAAAGCAGTCCTTGACGGGCGCGGCTCAGGCTTAAATCGATGGGATAAAGCTGCTTCAGGTTACGGTAGAATAATCGGCTCAAATTGAGCGCTACATCATCGGGAATGCGCTCTGCCATTGCCAGTACCGCCGGAATACCTCGCTTAACCAGCGCTTCTGCCAGGTTTCCTTCCCCAACCTCTGAACTGGACTCAGCCGTCGCTGTATATGCCCCCCGGCAAGAGTTAAACACAGCCATTCGGATGCCGTTATTAACCAGTAACCCCGCCAGGTCATCGCCACTAACTGATTCCGTTAGCCCAGTTTTGTTGCTCACCAGGTAGAGCTTGCCACCATCACTGCCCAGGTTGCTATGTCCTGCATAGTGCAAGACCTGGTAATGGTTATGCTCTAACGCCTGGGTGAGTTGTTCCCGTCCCGGTTGCTCCAGAATGGTGAGTTCAATATCAGGGAACCGACCATTCCGACTCCCATTCTGAAGATCCTCTAACTCTTCTTGCAGGTGCAGGGCTTCTTGCTTCAGTGCCAAAACTTCCTGGTCGCTGGGAGCGGCTAACACTAGCAAAATTTTGAGTGCCTGTCCTGGTTCAACGACTGATACCGGCTGAAATTGGAATGATGAAATGGCTGCAAAGCTGGAGTTATAGCGGGAGAACAGCACATCTGTTCCCGTTGCCAGGGGGCGATCGCCCGCATGGAGAACTTCCCAGGGTAAGCGGGGCAGACGATGATCCTTCAAACCAAGCCGTAGTCGAAGAATCTCCTGCCGATGCTGAGCGATACCTTGAGCCGTCATCCAGCTATCCCGAATCGTTCCCTGGAAGAGGGCATTATAAAGATGTTGCCCCAGGGAAATTAAGTTAGTTGAACGTTGAGACTGAACATCTGAAGAATGGTTGAAAGTGCTTTGTAAAGTATCGGTGAAGGAAGGGATGGCATCTCCTCGAAGCAAGCCAGTTAGCGGATCATTCATTAATAAAGATGCCCGCTCTAGCCATTCCTGGACGGGCCACCTGACCTGTTCTTCCGCCAACGGCACCCCTGGTGCAACCCGTTCCGTTCGCACCAGATATTCATCATCCCCAATTGGAGTCACAGAAATGTGAAATTCCTGGGTCACCGCTACACTCCGAGAACATTACCTTACAAGCTTTTCAGTCGATTTTAGGCGATTTCTGACCCTTACCTAGACAACCAAAAAATCAGCGCATCAGGTAGAAGCGCGATCGCTAAAACTCTAAGATCCAGGTTGCCCTTTTTAAGGTGCCGCAGCGCCATTGATTCGTATCGTTTTGCATCGTAGGTTATGACAGGCTGCTTACTACACTCTACAACCTCGATCTGGGGCTTTTCGTAAAATTCGGTAAATGCACTGACTCAAGCAGATAGGCTTTATCAATTTCTTACTGAATCATGACACGAGCCACTGAAATACACGGATCCTGCCCCGAAAGGTTACTAAAAATTTAAAAAAACCCCTATCTCTTTAAATCTTTCCACAAAATCAATCCGGATGGTCACAATCCGCCTATGGAATACATAGATGGTAGATGCACCCTAATTTGTTCCCCAGTTCAACTTTTGATCTGGGGTTTTTGTTTGATCAACAACACCTCCCAGTCCTTTGCCTACTGACTACTGGGAGGAATGCTTCACTCTGACAACATCAAGACCTTGGAAGTGTTGGGTTTCGCTGTCGCTCTACATAACCCAGGTTGCTAACTCCTGACTCTTCAAACAACGCTGCACCGGAGGTCACTGAGAACCGCTATATTAATATCTGAGTTTAATTATCTGATGTTCAACGCCCTTGGAGATAGCTAACCCTATGAATCGAACAGTCATTAAGTTCTCCTCGGAAGATTGTGGGATTTGCCACAAAATGTCCTTCTATGACCAGAAAGTGGTGGAGGAACTTGGGCTTCAGTTCGTTAGCGTCAAAATGCAGGACACCTCAACCTACCGCAAGTACCGCAAAATTCTGCTAGCTCAGTATCCCGATAAGGAAGGGATGGGCTGGCCCACTTACCTGATTTGCGATGAACCAGAGGGGGATAACTTCAAGATTTTAGGAGAAGTCAAAGGTGGGCATCCTAAAGGAGAATTCAGGAGCCGGTTGCAGGAAGTATTAGCCAGTACAAATTGAAGCTTGAATCTGTAAATACCAATTTTGAATTTTCAGTTTGCTTGTTCCAAAGCCTACCTTGGAATGGGAAACCTGGAGGCTCTGCCTCTAATGCTCATACGAGGCAGAGCCTCTCAGTCGGTGTTCCCAAGGCCGAGCCTGGAGCACAAGATATGCCAGGGCGTTCAGCCTTAAGTCAGTGATATTAAGTTTTAGATCCCAGGAATCTTTGAGATTCCTGGGATCTTGGTAAAGGCTCTATGTCTAAATCAGTGCTATTCTGCACTACGCTGAAGCCTATCCGAAAACTTTTTGAGTTTGATCTCATGAGCCTGAGCAGTTGGGCTTTGCGGATGATTTTTTAGCTCAACACCTCAAAATTCTGGACTTCCAGAATTGGGCCAATCATCGCAAAGGACATCACATCTTCGCGAATTTTGCCATCGACCTTGACCTTTAACCCGTTTTTATGGAGGTCACCAGGTGACTTATGCAATTCGTAGGTTTTGCCATCGTTGCCAACAAGTGCCCAGGTTCCAGGACCCAAGCCTTTGCGTTCAATCGTACCTTCAACCTGAATACTCATGTCGCTGAAACTCCTCCGGGTTTAACGGCTAACCGTGCCAGTGCAAAACAGAGCAGGGCATTGACCACCAGGAAAATGCGGGCAACTATCCCATCTCCTAGCCACATCATAGTGGGTGACCAGGCAGCGCTGATCGCAAGGCAGGCAGTCATGCCAAGGGTTGTGCCAATGGCAAACCATTTCCATTGGGCGTGTCCTAATAACAGAACAATTAAAACTAGAGGCACCAACACGCTGGCAAAGATCGGATTCAAGGCAGTCGTACCCTGAACCGCACTGCCCAACTCTGGAATCGAACTGCCCAGAACACGGAAAGGCCATTGGGGGGCATCAAAGAGATAGACTCCCTTGAGGAAAAATAGACCTGAACTGCCAGCCACCAGACCTGTGGAGAGAGTCCAACCCCAGGTGAAGGGGAAGAAATTCCGCAGCAGCCATGCCAGCAGGTAAGAGCCAATAACCATCAAAACCTTGGGCCAAAGAGCAATCACGCCACCATCGATCCAGAATCTGGGGTTGAGGTAGCCGTTGTCGCGCAACCAGCGGAAGAAGTCGCGGAAAGTAATGCGACCACGGGTTACCAGCTTCACAGCCGCATCTGCATCCAGCTTGCCTGCACCGTAATGGTTAAGGGAATCATCTTCTACCTTGAGGGCAGATTGTTTGAGTACATCTTGCACCTCATCTGGGCTTTCAATCCCTTCTGCCTTCAATAGAGCAGCCACTCCAGCTACATGGGGAGCCGCCATACTGGTGCCCTGGTATGAGGCGAAAATCGACTCACCCGTTTCTGGATCAATCGTATTTTGGAGAATGCCCCCGTCGGGATCTTCGCCATTTTTAGCGCCACCGGGAGCGGAAATATCGATACCTGCCCCAAAGTTAGAGTAGGGCGCTTTGGAACCTGAAGGACCCAGGGCAGAAACCCCAATAACGCGAGGATAGCGAGCAGGATAGGCAGCCGCATTTTCACCAGAGTTGCCAGCGGCGGCAACAATCACCACTCCTTTATCGTAGGCATAGTCGATCGCCTCTTTCATCAGTTGGCTTTCACCCCCACCCCCCAGGCTCATATTGATCACCTGGGCACCATTGTCAGCCGCAAATCGAATGGCTTCGGCAATATCTGCTATAGTGCCGCCACCAGAGGCTGATAGTACTTTTAAGGGCATCAGAGTAGCTTCATAGGCAATTCCAGCAACCCCAAAGCCATTGTTGGTTGACTGGGCGATCGTGCCCGCCACATGCGTTCCATGACCGTTATCATCGATTGCTTCAACCCGATCATTCACAAAGTCGTAGCCTTCCGCAAAGGTGGTTTTTGCCAGGTCAGGCACCGGGCTAATTCCAGTGTCAATTACCGCGACCGTGACACCTTTACCCTTTGTATCGTCCCAGGCTGGCTCGACGTTTATGCTACGGAGGTTCCACTGCTTACCATAATCCGGGTCATTAGGGGCAAGAAAGGTACTGTAGATATAGTCGGGTTCAATGAACTCGGTATAGTTTCTGACCTCAGACTTTTTCAACGTCTTCAACAGCTTTTTGTCCCCTTCGACAACAAAGATATGGTCGTCAAAGGAAAATACACTGTTCAGTCGGGGAGTCACGTTAAATTGCTGGGCGATCGCCTGAACTTGCTGTTCAATCTGCGCTGCGCCTACATCTTCTCGGAAGTTCAGCACAATGGAGTCATAAGTTCCCTGGTGAGCCAATCCGGTAAAGTTTGCCAATGCCAGCCACAACCCACCGATAAACAATCCCAGCAGCAAAAGTCTTTTCATACCCGTGGTCAACAGTGAGGATTCATACAAACATAGCTCACGTCCAGGCAAAATGGGGGAAGACGTTGAAGATCTTGATTTACTATGCAACACGCACTTTTCTGGCTGCCTCTGCTGGCATTCTTTATTGGGTTAGCCTGGTCTGGTTGGCATGAGTACCAGAAGGTTGAGGCTTACCGAGTCTGGGCTGAGCAGTTTGACCGGGCAAAGTACGATGTGTATGCCGTTTTGGGACAGAAAGAGAGGATATTAACCTGGGGAGTTCCAACCCGACGGGGTCCAGTTAACCTGAAGAGCTTTTCTCTCAGTGATATTTACGCGATTCAGATGCGGGTGAATGGGCAGTTGGTTGATCTGGCATCTCCACCGGGCAAAGGTAAAGCGGTACTGGAGTTTGTGACGGCAACCCAGGAAGCTCCTGTTAGTGTCCCATTTACAGAACCCCCTTTAGCCGCCAGGTGGGGGCAATACTTACAACAAGAACTGCAACAGTTGCAGGTAGAGTCTTAGAGAAAAACTCATTGTCCATGACCAACCCGATGCGTCGTAGTATCTTGATTTAGCCCCAGGTTAATTCTTTAGCCGCAGCTCAATTCGCTTCTGATTTTTTGTGGCGGATGGTTGGAATGGGGATAGAGTGGGGCATGACTATCCCCTTGTGGTGGGCTGGGTTGGGTTGATATGGGTTCTCGCAATCGTGCTTTCAACCATTCCAAAGGCGTGGCTAACATCGAGACGCTTTCTGGCAAAGGAAACCTGGGCAACCAAAAAGTTGCCATGCCTACTCACCAAGGTAAGCCTGGGCAAAAGTCATCCTGGGTAGGGGGAGGCGTGGTCATCTCCGTGCTTTTTGTCGCCGCCACAGGCATTGGGTTAAGCATCCGATTTGGGGCAGAGTTTATCCTCAACCCCCAGTCAGTGAATTGGCTGAATCGGTGGCTACCCAACTGGATACCAGTCCCGGTCACAGGGCTAGAGCATCCTCAAACACTTCAACAAATCAAGACTGAAATTGAGCAGGCAGGGCACGTCGCTGGGGAAGCGCTGGCACTGGGGCAAAATCGCAGTTTTTTAGATAGTCAATTCATGGCATCGGATTTACTGGTGCCGGTGATGGAACGGCAGCCTAACTGTCAGAACGATTGTGAAAAAATTGTAGAGTTGCGGTTGTACCAGTCTGTCCCTTTGAGACAAAAAACGGTTGGACAGGTGCTTACCTTTCATCTGATCAATCAACTGGCGATCGCGGGGCCCGAAGAATTATTTGTCATTGCACCTCTGATTAGCAACCAATCTGACACTCATGGGTCAACTCGCCAGCTACCTTTAACAGGACTTAAACGGTTTGAAAACAAATCTCTACCCCCAGGGATCTGGCTCAATCTGAGTGGGCAATGGTCTCGTCACCATACCGTGATTTACGGGAAAATTGTGCATTACAATCCCAGCCGGTTTCACCTCAGTACAATGCTGGAGTGGAGCAGCACCACCGGAGAGGAACCTACCTGGCAACGGGTGATAGGAACAGAAACCCCCGAACTGGTAATAAATCAAACCATTGGCATGGAGCCTCAGTTCAAGATATTTCAGGTGCACCCCCGCAAATTTTTGCCGAACCCGATTCACCTGGAACCGATATCCCTGATTGAACCTGCCATCAACAATCAGAACTACAGCAAAGGACTATTACTTGCCCGCAGTGGCTTATGGTCGATTGGTTTGGAGTGGCTTCAATCCGTCAAGCGTCAGAACAAGCAGGCATGGACTACCGCTGCCCAGGCTCAAATGGAACTGATTCACAGGCACGCCCAGGCAACTCAAACCCAGGCAGAAAAATCCTGGGTGAGTGCCAACCAACAAATTTTGGCAAACCTGATCGATGGTCGTTGGCTCAGGGCGCTCTCTATCTTTGAAACCAATTCAGAGAACAGCCTGGAAATCGCTGAACTGTTGAGGGCAGATCAGGGTCATTTACAAAGCCGCATCGAGTCAGCACTGCAAGTAAACCCCGCCCAATTAGAGGTAAAAGTCTGGGGGGCACTATTGGTTGCTGCACAAAAGGATCAGAAGGCAGCGATCGCCTGGCTCAAAAAACAGCCTAAAACCACCAGCGCAGATATCAACCACATCAGCCAACTGATTAAACGCATCGAAAATTCAAGCAACCCTCTAGATGAGTAGGGGAGGGGCAGTGGTCAGTAGTCAGTGGCGGATAAGATGCTTCTTTCCAACTCAAAACTCTTAACTCAAAACCAATCCACCCCTCACCTCCTACTGAGCCAATCCTGCCAGCGAATTTTACAAGTGACGTACAAAGGAACCTGGTAATGCTCAACCAGAAGCCAGGTAACAAACAGAAAGTGAGAAAGAAATGCCAACCCAACCCAAATGGTTGGAAACCAGTACCAGGAACTTCCCTGCATGGGGGGAAAGGTATGGGAAGATAGCCAGATTAACCCAGGGGGTAACACAACCAGGGCGACTCCTACCAGCCAGATAATAACTGTTAACTCCTTATCAATATGACTGGTGGCACCCTGCCACGCCCTCCCGTTCCACCGCCACGTCATAGGTTGGGAGCTATCTTCCACCCGAATGGACTGGTTACGCAGATCAGCAGTAAAAATGTGGCGGCAAAAATTACAGGCAAAGGCATGCATCAGCGGTAGCGTTGCAATTTGCCCATGACGACATACCGGGCAAGTATAAGTTTCCTCATAGTTGAGATTGCGCCGCTCAGATATTCCTGCCGCATGCTTTGCACTATTGACGGCATCGCGCCGAACCATCGGGTCTATCATAAAGCGCCTGACTATTCGAATGGCAATCGGTCAACTGGTACTACCCAGGGATTTAATGACCTCTCTACCATTCTGCTGTAAAACCACGGCGGGTTCCGCTCCTGCCAGGATTCGCTTAACAAGTACCCTCCCATTAGCTAAATAATCTCCAGTTTTGACGTAGCGACTGGTTGGGGAACCCGGTTCTTTCACAATCACCGTCCATTGCCCTTTGACCTGTAAAACTCCAGTGACTTCAATCGTTTCGGCAAGACTACTGGGGGATGATGGCACGACAGGTACCCCCATAGGCGGAAGCGGTGTCAGGGTAGGATTGCCAGGAACCGCCAGTGGCGGCAGAGTACTGGGATTCGCCGCGATCGGCACTGTTGGCAGAGTAGAGATTGGAGCTAAGGGTCTTTGAGCTAAGGGTGGTAGCGATCGCCCTGTAGCAGGTGTTGCCTTCGCTGCCACAGGAAGAGCCAGAGGAGGAGTCGCAGTCGCTTCAAATGGGTTTTGCCTTCCCGTTGTGATGGTTGGCACTCGACGCGCTGCATTTGTCGGCTTTAACAGTCCTGGCACGGCAGGAACTTCAACAATGGCAGTCGGGCTGGCAACCGGATTTGGAAAACTTTGAGGGCTGGCAGACTGAGGATTAGCCGTTTGAGGATTAACAGCCTGAGGTGAAGACTGTGCAGCATCTCCCGGTGCTAACTCCGAGGGAACCTGCGCTTTTTGGCTTTCTGGCGCATTGGAACAACTCGCCAAAAACACCAATGTGCCCAAACCAGCCATCCAACTTCCACTTTTCATGGCAACTCCTCCGTGACTCTGGGTTTGAACTAAGCCCAGGATAGACGGAATTTAGGAAAGTGGCGCACTGTTGTTGGGAATTGAGAGTTGGGAGTTGAAAGTTGAGAGTTGAGAGTTGAAAATTAAACCGGGTAGTCGGTAATGGCGGTGTGCAACTTAGCAGCCAAGATCCCCGGTGTCTTGCTGAAATTCATTGAATTGGTTGAATGATCTTTCCAGACACCGAGGATCGGTCGATTGTTGCACATCACATAACCAACAACTAACAACTCCTCACCCCTCACCCCTCACCCCTCACTCCTCACCCTTTACCGCCCATGAAACTCCTGAAACGACTGGTAGTTCCGCTCAGGATGGTACAGATGGCAGCGATCGGTAATCTGTTGCATCAGCGACCAGGAGAATTTGCACTCATAGAGGTAGCTAGCCCAGTTTTCCTGAAGGCTACGGTGTGCCATCCGCAGGTTGTAGGACGGAATTGCCGTGGAGAGGTGATGGGGCACATGTACATTAATGTGATGGCAAAGGAACTCTACCCAGGCAGGATATTCGCAATGCACAGTCCCTGACAATTGAGCTTTTGCCTCATCCCACTGATCTGGTTCTTGAAAACCAATTTCAGGTACAGTGTGGTGCACCAGGGTAAAGGTGCTCATCCAGAAATGGAAGACTAACCAGGGTAACAGCCAAAATTTGACAAAGCCCCAAATTCCCGTAGTTGCGATTAGAAGAGGGAATGCGATCGCCCCAAACACCAGCACACTCCCAATCGACAACCGAATTTTCGCCCGATCTTTGGGTTCAAAATTAGCTAGATTAAAATGTAATCCAACCCAATGGGCAATAGACCCGACCCACCAAATCTGCCCCCTCAATACCCGGTAGCTCCATCGCCCTAGCCAGCCTAAACCTTGATAAAACTCTGGTCTAAAAGGCTGCCATGCATTGTCTACATCCATCTTATTGGTGTGCTTGTGATGGTGATTATGCAGAATGCGCCAGCTATGGAAGGGATAAATCAGCGGCGACATAAAAAGATGCCCAACCAGATCATTTACCCACCGTCGTTTTGCAAATGAACGATGTCCACAATCATGCCCAACCACAAAAAAACCAGTCAGCGCAGTTCCGGTAAAGATCCAGGCGATGGGCAATAGAAACCAGGGAGCTATAGCCAGACAGAAGTACCCCAAGCCAACCATCAATACACTCATGAGGGCAGATAGCCACGCTTTTCGCATATCTTTCTGAAAGCACTCTTTAGGTAGCGTTTTCAGAATGTGTTTCAGTTGGAGCTTAGGAGCCGATAGAGTGGATGGCAAATCGTCGGGCGCTATTGTTGTTGCTGTCATGAACGATGTATTTCCTCCGTTTGTCAGAGTGAAGCGTTAAAGGCACACAAAAAAAACCTGCCGTAAAAGGAAATTAGCAGGCACACTGAGCTAGTTCGACTGCAAATGGATGTAGAGCACAGCCTGATTGATAGAGGCAATGCCCTCTTTATTTCAGTTACAAAACTTTAGTATCCTATCACACCTCAGGAATGACTTGACTGGCTCAAGGCTCAGTATCCCTATCCCTATAGGTTTGAGCCAGATCCACACTATTTGTAGAGTAGGCCTGAACACAATCCAAAGGGGGGAAGCTAAGTTACCAGGTAAGGTACTATCGAAGAACCATGTGTAAGCTACATAACACTTGTCATGGAGCAAAATTCTTTGCCGACGGAGGTGATACTTACCCATCCACCTCGATCACTGGGTAGCGTTTGGTTGGATTGGGCACCTCAACCCGGTGCTTACCTTGATTTAGAGGGAGCCACCTACGCGGTGTTAGAACGTCGTCATCGCTATCAACTCAAAGCAGGACGGTATCGGCTTCATAAGATTTCTCTTTATGTGCAGGCGGCTCAACCTCCCTCAGAACGGAGCATGATTGATGGACGCTGGGTTTTGGGTGAGTTAAGTTGTCGGTTTAATGCTCGTTCTGAGTTGATCCGGTGCGCTGTCAACCCTGGGGGACCGTGTATGGGTTGCCGTTACTATGAACAGAGCCATAGTGTAGATGAGTAAGGAAACCTGGGCGTTCTGGTTAACTGCTGGAACCCAGAATTTCTCCAGGAGAGAGGCGAGTCCCATTGGCAAAATCCCAACCAGACTGGGGGCGTTTTCCAGGTAACTGAACTTCCCTCAAGAGTAGAAATCCGTGACCTGTTTGCACAATCGGTCCCAGCCCCTTAATAACGGTAGTAATTTCACCAGCTTGGGCAGTTTGAACGACAAGTCTAGACCAGTTTTCTTCTAACCTCCGAATATCTAAGGGTAACTTTGCCCAGTAATCCGGGCCCAGCGGAGCAGTGGCAGTAATCTTAATGTCATTCTGGCGGAACGTGGTTGTGCAGTTCGGGTAAAATCCGCGAATTTGATTATGGAGGGCGATCGCCTCCCGTTTCCAGTCCAATCCGTAATCTTCTTTCTTAATCAACGGCGCATAGGTAGCCTGATCGTTGTCCTGGGGCAGAGGATGAATGGTCTGTTGTCCCAGTCCTAACAAAGTTTTAACCAGTAGATCGGCACCTACCTCCGCCAACCTTGCCGCTAACTCGTAAAAGTTTTCTAAGAGGGAAATGGAGGTTCGAGCTTCCATCAGCATTGGTCCGGTGTCCATGCCAGCATCCATGAGCATCGTGGTGATCCCGGTTTCTTCCTCGCCATGATAAAGACTCCACTGAATCGGAGCCGCGCCCCGATACTTAGGCAAAATCGAGCCGTGGGCATTGACGCAACCGAACCGGGGCATGTCCAGGATTTCCTGGGAAAGAATTTGTCCATAGGCAACCACGACAAATGCATCGGCATCAGTTGACCGCAGCTTATCCAGGGTTACAGCATCTTTCTTAACACTCTTTGGTTGCCAGACCGGCAAGTGATGGGCGATCGCCACTTCTTTCACTGGAGCAGGGGTAAACTGATTGCCCCTTCCGCGACGTTTGTCTGGCTGGGTCACGACTGCCAGCACATTAAATGCTGTGTGTGTCAGTAACCGTTCTAAACTGGGGACTGCGAACTGAGGAGTACCAAAGAAGATGAGGTTCATGGGCAATGGGAGGCTACAACATTTCCTGAATTTTGAACGCTGACTTTTGAATTCTTAGCTTAAGTTTGTGTTTCATAAGGTTGAACGCTTAAAAACATTAAAACTCTTGGAAACTTCCTGAGATCGCTTACCCAAACTGGCGTTGGCTGTTATACATGAAGGTAAGGTTTTGAGCCTGTCCTGTTGATGGTTTTGCAATTAAGCTTATTATCAAAAGTTTGCTCCTTAAATTGAGCTAGGTTAAAACCTTTAAACTCCCACTTTCAACCGTCTATAGCAATTCTCAAACAAATGAAGTACACCCTATGCCTTGTAACAAGGAGCTTAAGCCCCTTGCCTGTACCTTACTAGAAGCAGAAACGCTATAGGTCCCCCGCCTGGAGCTACAGCCATTTTCATTTGGGCATGCCACACCGATCTATTGTTCGCATTCATCTAAAGGGATCGCCTGGGGGCACTCGTCTGAAAACCGCTGTCAATAAATTGGTCATTCTCCAGGCTGGTCAGCCAGTAAGGGTGAGGCTGAGTTAACTCAACAGGGTAGCTCCCCTGACAGGAACATCATTCTCTATAACTGGAATGGTTACTGAGCTTTGATCCCCTGAGGCTACAGGTCAGCTCTCGTTATGAATGAACGTCAGCTCATCATCAAGTCAGGTCGAGAATCGAGAGTGGTTGATTAACATTAGAGCCAGATTAGAGTAAAAAATAATTTTTTTGCTATCCTGTCCTGGTATTTACACACCCTATAAAGTCCGTTCTGGCTAACCATCGCTGGTCGGATCTGATTTTTTGCTTTCGGTTTTTTTGAGTAAACCTTTTTATGTTTGAACAATCGGTACAAATTGATCCCCTCAATAGCCCCCATCCAGTTCCCTGGAACTGGGTTCTGGCAACCCTGGATGATACAACATCGAACCAACCTGTGAGTCATGGTTTAGAAGCCACTGCAAGTTTGCATTACTACCGAAGTCAGTCCCTACTGTCACCCGATAGTCGGTATGCCGCCTATAGTCGAATTCAAATGCATGTTTATCCTGAGTTTTATCGCAGCCAGGTGAATAGTGTGTTGTTTTTGGAGAACTTAGAGACAGGAGATTTGCAGGCAGTCACTCCAACTTCACCACTGGCAGATAACCCTTTTCTCTCAGATGAGATGGTATCAGGGGGCAAAATATCAATTGTAATTCCTATCGCCTGGTCAAAGGAAGGCGATCGCCTTTTAGCACGAGCGTTTGAATCACTCTTTGGTTCTGATGTTGCCTCAGATTATGCGGTGATAGTAGACCGCACATTTAACCAGATCAGCACGGTTGCACCGACTGCAATTTCATACACTACGGCTGTACTACTTGGCTGGAGCAATGTTCATCCGGGTCGGGCACTGTTTCAAGCGGGCAACCTGGGAGAAGCAGAGTGGCACCTGTGGACTGTAGATGCGGCTGGAAAAACGACTCTGGCTGAGGGCGATCGCCCCATCGTTTTTGGTCAAACGGTCAGCAACGTCTGGATGGGTCCTCAGGTACAAAAGTAGGTCAGAAGCCGCCTTACTCTGGTTGCCACCCTCGCCAGGGGCTTATTTCTGCTGCACCACCTGGTTTCAAGACGACCTTGAAGATCGCGTGGGAGGTGTTAAGGGGTCCCCCCCCCTCATCTGCTGGTTTGCCCAGTGTTCGGAAGGGAGTTTCCTGGACATAGTTATAAGCAGGCGGGTTGTCTGGCTTGTAATCAGCAATGCTGCCATCCTCATTCACCCGTACTCGATAGACCAGCTCTGACTCGTAGGTCGGCTTCAGATCGGTTGAGTTGTCGTAGAACTGGTCCTGGAGTTGTTCCAGAAGTTGTTCCAGGCGAGCATTATCAGTAATTTCAGTCCCCCCGTTTTTGCTGATCGGAGTCGCCATTGCCTCTTTCCAGGGGGCAACTTCTGCAACCCCACTGGGAGTAAACACAACTTTATATTCCGCGATCGGCTCAGATGGAGAACGACTCCCCCCTTGAGCAGGAAAAGCAAGCAGGGCAATCAGGGGGGTTTTATTGGTGTTGGTTAATGCCGCCTGATTCACAGCTTTATAACCCACAATTTTTCCATCTTTGCCAACACCGACGTGGTAGACCAGATCTTGGGTAACCGCATCACGGGTATTCCATGCTTCGT
This sequence comes from Kovacikia sp. CALU 1929, assembly GCF_056784235.1. Classification (NCBI taxonomy): domain Bacteria; kingdom Bacillati; phylum Cyanobacteriota; class Cyanophyceae; order Leptolyngbyales; family Leptolyngbyaceae; genus Kovacikia; species Kovacikia sp. CALU 1929. The sequence continues at coordinate 101,480 of NZ_JBXBCF010000097.1, read as the reverse complement.
TAATTTGCTTCCGCAGATTCTCCCGGAGAGCCTCAATTTCACTGGAGTCCGTAATCTCTGGAGCATTGGTCAAAACCGCTGCCAATGCCGCTGGATTGGGGGAAGCGCCTGGGGCAGGACTGACATTGGTCTGGGGAGTGGGGGATGGTGAGCTACCCGCCGCCGGAGAAGGACTGGCAGTTGGGGAAGTCTGGGCATCTGGAGTGGTGGTGCAGCCCGGTTCGCCTGGTCGCAGACAGTTGGGTTGGGTGATTTTGGGAACAGGCAAAGCAAAAATGGCGATCGCCGCCAGCGCCACACCCGAAACCCCCAATGCTGCCGGTACCGCCTGTTTTGCTACCACCTCACTAGTACGGATGTAACGCTTTGACAGAGGTTTAAGGTTTAAGGTCAGATCGGGTAAGGTTTGGGTATCGGCAAAAAGCTGATCCACTGCCTCAACCAGGTCAAAAAGCTGCACTGTGGTCAGATTGATCTGACGAGTAAGTTGGGCTGCAATTCCAGAACCGGGAGTTGCCCCCTCAGGCAAGACACTCAGGCGATGATGATTACTGTCAATCCGCTCTAGCTGTACGAGCGAGGTATTTTGTTTGGGATGACTGAAATCGTGCATACCACTCAAAATTTCCTGAACATAGTGGCTAACCGCAGCGACCAGGCTTTCTAAAAAGTCCCGTCCACCTGACAGTGGCTTTTCCTGCCCTGGAAGATGGCACTCTGCATTGATCAGGACGGACATCAGAGGACGGGCATCGGACTGATTCGCCAGGGAAAGATCACCCAATCCCTCAAGCAAAAGCGTACAGTTTGGCAGACGATACTGTCGTTGAATAGTCATCCCACCTCTCCATCAAACAAGCTAATCCAAAACCGCTGCATTCCGTAGGTGCCTGTGCAAAACAGGAGTTGGGTCAGCAATTTAAGCGCCAATTCATCCAGCTTCTCATCCGAGTTGTAAACCGCAACCGCGGCACGGCGTGGATTCATGCGAGATCTAAAATGGGCACGAAACCGCTCCAGATATTCCTGTAAACGGAAGTGATGCTCCATTGATAGCTGCTTGTCACTCAATTGCTGATATGCCAGCAATAGCTGGCGAATGAGTACGGTGAGCCGCCGAGCCAGGTAACAACCCACCACAACCAATGCTTTCGCTTCTACCACAGTCAACGATCGCCGCTGATTATTACGCCGGAGAGGATTGGTACTGCGCAACCGCCACAGGGCGACCCGGTTTTTAATGATGCCTTGAAGCTCCAATTCGTGCGCCATCAGCAAAATGGCTTCTGAACCACTAAGATCCAACGCCTCTATCGCCAGCAACATGAGGTCAATCTGCGTCATCGCCCGTCGGGGACAAGATTCATCGGCGATCGACGGGCTGGGCAAACTGTCAAGAATCAAAGGGGTTGACTGGGCAGGTAATTCGTTTGACTGCATCACATTCACAGATATATCCACACCATGCGGCTCAGTAATCAACAAAACATTAAGTTCATCATTCCCCAGGCTCACGACGAAACCAGGCAAAATTGATGATCCAAGCTGTGCAACCTTATAGTGTACGATTTCTCCACTTTTATTACATTACGCTGCAAATTTCGTTTTGGGGGGCAGGGGAGTGAGGTGTGCCCCTCACCTTACCTAAACTCGCCTACCGATAGTAACAATTCGTCACTGAGATGGGAGAATTTATGATAGATAAGCGCTCCGAATTTATGTAGGGCGATTTCGATGGACACTGCGAAGGAGAAATTTCGAGAGATGCTCAAACGGTTGGTGGCAACGCTGTTATTAGTGTTTGCTTTAAGTTTGCAAGGCTGTGTTTCTCCCGTCAGTGGCTTAAAGAGCTACGTAGACAGCACGGATGGATATCAGTTCCTTTACCCCAATGGTTGGTTGCCAGTAAAAGTTAACAGCAGCACTGGGGCTGATATAGTCTTCCACGACATTATTGAGCAAAGTGAAAATGTCAGTGTAGTGATTAACCCAGTATCGGACGGCAAACAACTAACCGAACTGGGAAGTCCTGGTGAAGTAGGCTATCAGCTTGGGAAAACCGCGATCGCCCCTCCTGGCTCTGGGCGCGAAGCCGAACTGGTCAACGCAGAATCCCGTGAGTTTGGCGACAAGACCTACTACACCCTGGAGTATGCCGTGAAAGTGAACGGGCAGGAGCGTCATAACCTGGCAAGTGTCGCGGTCAGTCGGGGCAAACTCTATACTTTCAACGCCTCCACCACCGAAGATCGCTGGGACAAGATGCAGGATATGTTGAAGCAGGTCATCGATTCGTTTTCGGTGTATTAACAAGGTGAGGAGAAAGGGGTGAGATTCACTGGTCATTGGTCATTGGTCAGTAGCCTTTTGCTTTTCCCTTCTCTGCCCTTCTCCGCTGCCCCATTCCCTCCGCTGCCCCATGAACACTCCTCGTTTTGTCCTTGCCTCTGCTTCTCCAGCACGGCAGCGATTGCTGCGATCAGTAGGAATTGATCCGGTGGTTCAACCGAGTGATTTTGATGAATCGCAGGTTCAGTTATCTGACCCAACAGATCTGGTGCAAGCACTGGCACTGCGGAAAGCAGAAAGGGTAGCAAGGCGAGTACACTCTTCGGATTTGCCAACGCTGGTGATGGGATGTGACTCGGTGCTGGCAATCCAGGGTGAGATTCATGGTAAACCGGCAAATCCAGAGGAAGCGATCGCCCGCTGGCAGTTGATGCGGGGACAAATTGGGGAACTCTACACCGGACATGCGCTGATCGAGATTCAGCAGAAAGATGAAAGCGGCAGGATCAAGGATGAAAAAGAAAATTCAGTCTTTAGCCTACCCTTCGGGAACGGCACAGCCCTACATCCTTCATCCTTTCAAATGTTGGTGCGCTGCCAGATGACAAAGGTGCATTTTGCTGAGGTGAGAGATCGCCAGATTGCGGCTTATGTGGCAACCGGAGAACCGCTCAGTTGTGCCGGATGTTTTGCCCTGGAAGGGAAAGGTGGATTGTTTGTAGAGAAGCTAGAAGGCTGCCACACTAATGTGATTGGGCTGAGTCTTCCTTTACTCCGCCAGATGTTGGATGAGTTGGGGTTTGAGGTAACCGATTTTTGGCAGCCAGAACTTTAAAGATTTGCCCCAGAAGCTTGTGTTTCTTTCTAGACTGGAAGCAAGCTGTGGGGGAAGTCGAAACAAGAACTTAGAGGCTAAAGAGTCCAGAGTAAAAATCCAACACTCTTTCTAACTCCTGTAGCTCCCTCTACCTCTTCCCTGGCTAAACTTCAAAGCTCGTTGATGAAACTTTAAGTTGTGGCTGTCTGATGGATCGTTCACTGGCAGATTTGGCTAAGTATCGCGCTGATGCTCTGGATCAGACCCATCTGGGGCGGCTGTGTGGTTCTCCGCAGCGGTTTCGCGAGCGCTACGAAATTCTCAAAACTCTTGGCAGAGGTGGGTTTGGTATTACCTTTCTGGCGCGGGATGGCTTGCTTCCAGGGCAGCCCTTCTGTGTGATTAAGCAGTTATGCCCCAAGGTTAGCGACCCGGCGGCACTTCATCAAGCTCGGAAACGATTTGAGCAGGAAGCCAGAACGCTGAGCAAACTGGGAAGCCATGCCCAGATTCCACGTCTGTTGGAGTATTTTGAAGAGGAAGGGGAGTTTTACCTGATCCAGGAGTACGTGCGGGGCAGCACCTTGACCAGAGACGTAAAGCGTTCGGGTCCCTTTTCTGAAATGGTGGTCAAGCGGTTTTTGCTAGAATTCTTACCGCTTTTACAGTACGTCCACGATAACCACGTCATTCATCGAGATATCAAACCCCCTAACATTATTCGGTGCAAAGATGATGGCAGGCTTGTATTAATTGACTTTGGGGCAGTTAAGGAAAAAATAGCTCAAGTCACCGATTCTTGCAGCATACGCCACTCCAGTACTCAGTTTGTCGGTACGATTGGGTTTTCTCCTCCAGAGCAGCTTGCCTCTCGCCCAATCTATTCCAGTGATATCTATGCGCTGGGAGTGACCTGCCTCTATCTCCTATCTGGCAAGCCACCGGCTGAATTTGACTATGAATTTCTGACTGGGGAAATTCGCTGGCAGGATCACATTACGGTGAGTGAGCACTTTGGTAATGTGCTAACCAAGATGCTAAAGGTATCTCCTCGCGATCGCTTCCAATCCCCTAAAGAAATTCTGCGGGTGTTGGAATTAGAGCCGTACCTGGACAATTTGGTTTATTGCATGAATGTCAACCCGAAGCCCTTTCCCCGTGAAAGCGCGATCGCAGAGGATTACATTCCGCCAATGATGCGAACGGCAATGGCAATCCGAGACTGGCGGGCAAAGTTAAAAGCTCGCCGAATCCAGGGCGATCGCTTCTATCCTCAAATGACGTGCAGCAGTTCTGGACACCCAAAATAAAGCGCTACTTTTTTAACTTTTGTAAAGTTAATGAGGGGGTTTCCCCCATTCCCCCTTCCTTTGTGTCCCCTTGAGTCGCTAAACTACTGAGAGATATCCAGACACAGCCATAATCATGAGTGTAATTAGTCAAGTCATTCTTCTAGCTGACGACGAACTGCGCTATCCAACCTCCGGCGAACTTCAAGGACTGACAGACTTTTTTAAAACGGGTGAACAGCGGACTCGCATTGCGGCAACGCTGTCTGAAAATGAGAAAAAGATTGTACAAGAAGCCAGTAAGGAACTTTGGAAAAAGCGCCCTGATTTCATTGCTCCCGGTGGCAATGCCTACGGTGATAAGCAGCGCGCCCTTTGCCTGCGTGACTATGGTTGGTACCTGCGCTTGGTCACATACGGTATTCTCTCCGGCAGTAAAGAGCCGGTTGAGGCGATCGGCATTGTGGGAGCGCGGGAAATGTACAACGCCCTGGGTGTACCCGTTCCCGGTATGGCAGAGGCAATTCGTTGCTTGAAAGCCGCTTCCCTGGGACTCCTCTCCGCTGAAGATGCGACTGAAGTCTCCCCCTACTTTGACTATATTATTCAGGCGATGTCTTGAATGTAGGAGACAGAGTGTTGAGTACCAGGTACAGGGTATCGGGTACAGGTAAAGGCTACAGGGTTTATTTGAATTTTGACCCCACGGATAGTGGAAGTATTTTGCTTGTTGTTGCTTAATACTGTCCTGTCTGTGGGGTCATTTTTGGAAAGGGGGGGTGCTGAATAGCAGTATGAATTGAAAGTCTTCAATTCATACAACTCTCAATTCATACCCAAAATCAGCAACGCCTTTTTTGGAAATGAGTTTGGAGCAGGTATTAGGGGGATGGGGATGAAGGATGGGGATGGGGATGGGGATGGGGATTGAAGCAGCGGAAGGGCATTGAATATGAGGGGTTCTGCCCTGCGCCCTAATTTGTTGAAAGATCACTCAAATTCAGTAGGAAAAATAAAATAGCTCCAGTGTAGCTAGTACAGGATGCCAAAAGTAACCGAGAAGCACGAACAACCAGCAACTACCAACTAACAACTACTTCCCCCATGCCTCAACCTGATGACATTCTGAACTTCTGGTTCGATCGCCTGCCCAATGAATCTGGTACAGGAGAAGCCCGCAAAGTCTGGTTTTCAAAAGACTCGGAGTTTGACCGGGAAATTTCAACTCGTTTCGGTTCAGCCTATGAGCAGGCAACAACAGGGGAGCTAGACCATTGGCAGGAAACCCCAGAGGGGACTTTGGCAATGATTCTGCTACTGGATCAGTTTCCCCGCAATATGTTTCGGGGCTTGCCCCAGTCTTTTGCAACGGATGGTCAGGCATTGGTACTGGCTAAAAGGGCGATCGCTCGTTGTTTTGACCAGGCGCTTCCTCCTGTAAAACGCTGGTTTGTTTATCTGCCTTTGATGCACAGTGAGAACTTGTCAGATCAACACCAGTGCGTCGAATTATTTCGTCCCCTGCAAGATCATCCCGATGTGGGCAGTGCCTACACCTATGCCGAAAAACATCGGGTCGTGATCGATCGCTTTGGGCGATTCCCGCACCGAAACCAAATTTTGGGGCGAGCAACCACACCTGATGAAAAAGAATTTCTGAAACAGCCTGGTTCGTCTTTCTGACGGTTTGATCGCTGTTCAAATATCCAATGTTCACGTACCGCTTTTTCGAGTACCCCTGTTTCGATTGCCCCGTTTTCAAGGGCCCGTGTTCAAGTGAATCCATAGCCCCAGGAGCGACTTGTCATGATCAACCACACCATAATTCCGACTGCCGATCAGGTCAATCAGGCGAAACAAGCCATTGATGCTTATATTCACAGCATTGACAGCCATCCGGAACGCCGGGATGGTGCCTATCCGTACTACTTGTTTCACGAACCTGGACAACCCATTCGTGGCACGGTCATGGTCTTCCACGGCTTCAGTGCCAAACCCCATCAGATGTGGCGACTGGCAGACTACCTGTTTCAGAATGGGTTTAACGTCTATCAATGTGGGGTTGCGGGTCAGGCTTTTCTAAATCCAGCAAAGAATTGGCCCCAGGTTGACCTCAAACCCGAAATTGCCGACCCGCTGAAGCAAAAGATCCAGAAAGACCCGGTGTTGCAAACTTTTTTTGCCAACCTTGCAAAAACAGATGGTGGCATCGGGCACCCCAACCCCTTACAGCAAATGGCACTGGTGGCTCGTCTAGTCGCCCTTGAGCCGCGATCGCTCGACATCATCCGTTCCATCGAGTCGCCCAACAATCCCGACTTTGAAACTTACTTTACCTCCAATCATATGGAACTTCTATCCGGTGCTGAAGCACGGTTGGATGAACTGGAATCGATGCCGGGACCCGTTTACACTGTTGGGCTTTCGGTAGGAGGCTCAGTTGCCCTGGGGCTAGCATCTGCCCGTTCAGAGCGGATTGAGAAGGTGGTTGCCTATGCCCCGCTGCTCAAAGTTTACGGGCAAAGCAACCGCAAATACATCAACCTGGCAGGTCCGCTTGACATTAAAGAAACTGGTTGGGATCCTGACCTCCAATTTCCAGTTGGCTGCTTAACAGCGGTTGATCGATTCGGCTGCAACTATATTATGAGTCCCAACGCGATTCGTGCCCTTCGAGATACCCCCATTTTCATGGTGCTGACAGAAAACGAAGATGCGGCAGACATTCAGACCAACCAGGACTTTTATGAAAAGACCGGCGAAGAGCAGCAGGGCAACCGCTACTACTTCTATCGGGCACAGGATTTGGTACCTCACCCAATGGTTGATCCAACCGAAATCAGTCAGGGCATGAGTAACCGCTTCTGGCAAAGTCTTTATCAGGAAACGTTCCGCTTTCTGACAACGGGTGAAGTGGATGAGCGCAATCTGGGTAATCTGGAACAAAATTCCGATCTCCCACAGGTTGCGCCAGTCAGCTAATGCCGCCCTTTAAAGAGACGGTCAGCAGCATCCTTGCTTGCCACCTATGCAGATTCGCAAATCAACCGCTAAAATAGGGGAAGGTTCTACTACGACGTTGGTGACTGCCAATAATGTTTTATGATCTATGTCTTGTCACTAAGGGAACCTTAAACGTCTGGCAGCAGTAGACCGGGCATGTACCCGGAAACTTTAAGCCAAGACAACTGGTGCCCACCTGGTTTTAACCAGGTCAAAAACTGAGGTAAGACGGCGTTGTGGGGAACTTTAACCGAATTTGACAAATAACTTAGAAAGGCTGAATCATTGACATGATTCAGCCTTTTTGATTTTGCACAGAAGCAGAAGTGGTTAACTACTGCTGACTAATTAAGCTGCCATCAATTACAGGGAGCAGACTGCCTTATCACTTGCATTCAACTTCAGCCGCCCTTCGGAACCGCCGACAACAAAGGGAACTGACTCGTCACCCACAACCCTCACCAGAATAGGTTTAGACTTGAGGCACTCGGACACTGATTCGCCCCACTTAGCAAGATCGGTGCCGTACTGGTCAGTCAAAGGAGTATTGGTCGTAATGCTTTCGTCTTTAGCCACTCGAATATCCATCGGCAGAGTGTATTTTGCCGTCAGAACTGGGGGAGTTGGCAAAACTTGGGAAGGGACACCGGAAATCGTCTCGTCTGGAAGAACTGGCGTTTCAGCCGTCTGTGCCGATGCTGGGAGGGAAGCCCCCATCAACACAGCGGCAGCGCCGAAAGCAGACAAAACACGCATTTTCATTTAATTCAGCTCCTCGCATCAATCGTGATTACAATGTGACGTGATTACCGTGTTAAAGCGAAGGGTAGGATCCATCACTAATTTTAGTTAACCCTATCTACTTTACGCTTTTTACCCAGGATAGGCGAGTACTTCTTCGCCATAACTTTAAGAATTAGCCCGATAACTCGGCTAACAAACTGTTCACATCAACTGCCAGTTTTTGTCCCAGGCGCAGCAGAGAACGGAGGTGAACGGTTTGAATGGAAGCGTTTGAGGCGGAAGCAGTTCTGGCTTGTGTCACTTTCACCTGGTTCAGGACTGCGGGAATAATCCAGCTATTTAAGCAATAGAAGTAAAGCTCCTGTGCCTGCGCGAGGGATAGCCCCAGATTCATTTGCTGTCCCAGGTCGATCAGCCGCTCTAGCCGATGCCCATCGGCTTCGCAGGTGGCAGGATCAAAATTATGTAGAAGTTGCCACAGCGATCGCAGAATCAGCCGCTCTAAGGTTTGTCTGGCTTCGGGCAGATTAATCTGGCAGCGCATGTGAGCTGATTCAGTGGCGATCGCCTCCAATTCTGCCAGGTGGTTTAGCCCCATCTGGTTTGGCTCAGAGGATAAATCACTGCTTTCCTGCTCCAGGGCACGGATAGAGAGTAAAACCCGGTGACTGAGGGCGATCTCAGCCGCCACCTGAAGCTCCTGCGGCACGGGCAGATCGTCGCGGTGGAATGCCATCAACACGCCGTAATTGTCCCGATAGACCTGGGTATAAAGTTGATCCAGACGGGTCAGCGTCTCCTGGGTCAATAGCTGCATGATCCGGTGGCGTTCCTCGGCAAACAGACTTTGCAAGCTGTAGGACTGATTGCCAAACACCTGGCTCATTGCCAGGATCGTTTGGGCAGCACTGGCTCGTTGCAGTGGCTCAAACAGGCGCTCTTTCATTGAGCTGTAGTCGCGCCGTCCAGAGAAGGGTTGGATGCAGCAGTGAAAGTCCCAGCCGCCCAGGTGCAACACAGCAAACACCAGATTGGCAGTTTCCCGCGTAATCTCCGAAGTCAGTTGGAGTTGCCCAACTGCCAGAGTCAGTGCGCCCATCCGCTGAAGCTGATAGTCCACTTGATGAGCGGTATAGCAGTAAACAGATTGCTCTTTAGCAAAGTTCGTGAACAGGGAACTGATGGCATAGTGGGCAGCGACCTGCTCCAGGCTGATCTGAGCCGACTTCACAAGCTGGCGATACACTTCAGCCCCATGCTTGAAGCAATCCACATTACTGGGTGCTGTTCCCAGACGTTTGATGAACGCTTTTTCTAGCTGGATGCCAGTCACATCTCCAGCAAGTTCCAGTGCCCTGGCAGCATAGCGAAGAATCTGAGTCCCTTCTGGGCGGGACAGTTCTTCAAAAAACCAGCCGCAACTGGTGTACATCAGCAGAGCATGACGCTGCATTTCCAGCAGGCGCAAGGCATCGGTTCGCTCTGCGGAGTTCAGTCTATGAGCCTGGTGGCGATTAAGAAAGGCAGTAATCGTTGAGGGCGTGCGATCGCGAATCACCTGGATATATTCATCCCGTGCCAGCCAGGGATCGCGGAATACCTTTCTGCCTGCCTCTTCATAGACCTTAATCAATTGATCCCGCAGCCAATCCAGGGCATCTCGCAGGGGACGCCGCCACTGCTGGTGCCACCCGCCGCCGCCACCGCAGCCACAATCATCCTGCCAGCGATCGACTCCGTGGGCACAGCTCCAGGCAGTCACAGGCTTGAGTTCTACTTCCCAGGTCGGCGGATTGAGCGAAAGGTAATGGGCAAAGTTGGTCACGGTCCAACCCCGCTGAGGAAACTCGCAAGCAAAGCTGTATGCCAGACATTTCTCAGTCCCACCTTTGTGGTGCCCAAAGGTTTCACCATCGGTTGCTACTGCAATCAGTTGCGCTGGACGATGATCACCCCGAACTGCCTGCCCCAAACGACTGGCGAATTGGTAGGAATTGCTGAGGGCGCTGTCATCAAATCCCATATCGCGGGAGATGGGACCGTCGTAGAAAAAGATGTCGATGTAAGGAAGTGTGCGGTGGGATCTCGGTTCGCCCGGTTCAGGTTCCGATCCCCTCAAATAACAGCGGTAGGGACGGGTGGGATCGATTTGGCTACCTCCCACTTCAATCCATTCAGGGTGAGGATTGTCAGCCAGGATAGGGCGACAGCGCTGTGCCTGGGAAGGAGCCAGAATGATAAATTTGATCCCTTCTGCCACCAGAGCTTCCAGAGTGGCGTAATCGATCGCCGTTTCTGCCAGCCACATGCCTTCGGGATCACGCCCAAAGCGGGACCGGAAATCTTCCTTACCCCAACGAATCTGGGTAATCTTATCGTGATCATTTGCCAGAGGCATGATGATGTGGTTATAAACCTGGGCGATCGCGTTTCCATGCCCATTCAAACGCTCACAGCTTTTGCGGTCTGCCTCCAGGATGCGCTGATAGGTTTCCAGATCGTACCGCTCCATCCAGTTCATCAGTGTGGGACCGATGTTAAAGCTGAGAAACTCATAGTTATTGATGATCCCCGTCACTTGCCCGTGGTCATCCATCACCCTGGCAAAGGCGTTGGGGCGATAGCACTCGTAATGAATCTGCTCATTCCAGTCGTGGAAGGGAGCAGCGCTGGGCTGGCGCTCAATCGCGTCCAGATAGGGGTTTTCCCGAGGAGGCTGGTAGAAGTGACCGTGAACTGTAATGTAAACCCCCCTTGCCGTTTGTAGGGGATCGCTGGCGGGATCGGCAGTAGTACCTGACTGGGACGATTGTCTATGGGTTAAGAGAGCAGAACCATTGCCTTTATGAACCTTCGCATATTCGGCAATTGCCAACTGAGCCGCTAGAGACTGGCTTGAAGTGGCATCAGAATTCGTATCAGATAAAGTCATAGAAAAAGTTCCAGAAGGGCAGAAAGACATGAAAGAACTGCTTCAAGCCGTTGCGGCTGAAGCCATTAACGAAAAAATCAGGAAACCGTTGCAAGGAAAATCGTCACAAAAAGGCAAGAAGATTTAGGGCTGAACAGCAGGCAGCGATACCAGGTGCTGGGTTGTAAAGCCGAGGATTAGAAATTAGAAGGGGTAAAGCCTGACGGGGCGATCGATGCAATGTAAACCCCAAAGTTGAACTGAAAATTGACTATGGCTCAAAGGTAGAGTGACAGGAATGGAATCGTTCTCAATCGGTTTTGAGTCCAGTGCGTAAAACTCTTGTCAGGGGCGATTTTAACGCGAATCATCAATACAATCATCAATACTCTGGTTTCCAGCCCCATTCGGTTGACCGTACCATAACTGATTCAACCGCAGATTGTAGACAAAATTAATCCTGCTTTAAGGGATCACAATAAGACTTTGTGATTTCGACAACAAATGAAATAATTTGATACACAGTAACGCTGGACATGTAACCAGCATCCATGTCTCATGTCCTTCAAAAGCATCTTTTCCCTCAAAAACCTTATTTTTATTGGCTTTTTAGTCTTTATTCCAATCTCAATTACAGCCCACTTTTTAGGATGGGGATCGCTGACGGTATTTGTGACTGCTGGGTTGGGGATCATTCCCTTGGCAGCTTGGATGGGCACCGCAACGGAAGAAATTGCTGTGGTTGTAGGTCCATCTTTAGGAGGATTGCTGAATGCCACCTTTGGCAATGCAACTGAACTGATCATTGCCCTGGTTGCCCTCAATGCTGGACTAATTGATGTGGTCAAAGCCAGCCTGACAGGTTCAATTATCAGCAATCTGTTGCTGGTGATGGGATTATCTATGTTTTTGGGTGGTCTGCGCTATAAGGAGCAGGAGTTTCAGTCCGTGGTGGCGCGGGTGAATGCCTCATCCATGAATCTAGCGGTGATTGCCTTACTGCTGCCAACAGCGGTTGACTACACCTCGGATGGAATTGATGAAGCCACGATTCAAACTCTATCAGTGGCGGTCGCGATCGTCCTGATTCTGGTCTACGGTTTAAGTCTTCTGTTTTCCATGCAAACCCATAATTATCTTTATGAGGTTGGGGTTGCTGAATCCGCCCAGGCGGATCGGGTAGAAGATCAGTTGATTGAGGATGTGTCAGAACCAAACCCTAGTCTTTGGCGCTGGATTGCAGTGTTGCTGTCAGCGACGCTGTTGGTGGCGATCGAATCTGAACTATTGGTTGGCACTCTGGAAGCAGCCACTGCCCGCCTGGGATTAACTGCTCTGTTTACCGGGGTAATTCTGCTGCCGGTGGTGGGTAATGCTGCCGAACATGCCACCGCCGTGACCGTCGCACTAAAAAACAAAATGGATCTGTCGGTGTCTGTGGCAGTCGGTTCCAGTATGCAAATTGCGTTGTTTGTTGCTCCCGTGCTGGTGATTGTGGGTTGGTTCCTGGACAAACCAATGGATCTGGACTTTAACCCATTTGAACTGGTGGCAGTGGCAGTGTCGGTGTTGATTGCCAATTCGATTAGCTCCGATGGGCGATCGAATTGGTTAGAAGGGGCACTTCTATTAGCGACTTACACTGTATTGGGGCTGGCATTTTATTTCCATCCCGTGATTGAGGGAATTGGGTAAGGTAGTTAGCAAACCGCTACCTCAATTACTGTTTCAGATTGATCATTCCTTTAAAATCTGACGGTTTCCCTTGCAGCGATCGCCTCCTTATCTATGCTGATCACAAAGCAACCTGTTCTGAAGCGGTTCTGGTACCCCGTTGTCCCTGTCGCGTCTCTGCATTCTGGTCCCCAGGCATTCACCCTGATGGGGGAACCGCTGGTACTGTGGCTGGATGGGGAGGGGAAACCGGCGGCAGTGAGCGATCGCTGCTGCCATCGGTCAGCCCAACTATCGAAAGGAAAGGTGGTGGAAGGCAACATTCGCTGCCCCTATCATGGCTGGTCATTCAATGGGGAAGGAACTTGTGTCAAGGTTCCCCAGTTAGAGAAGAGCACCATTCCCAAAAGCTATCAGGTGAGTGCCTACCGCTGCCAGGAAAAGTACGACTATGTCTGGGTCTGTTTAGGCGAACCGTTAAATACCATTCCAGAAATTTCCGAATCAAACGATCCCCGTTTTCGCCTGATTCACGAGTTCTATGAAACCTGGAATGCCAGCGGTCTCAGAATTATGGAAAACTCCTTTGACGGTGCCCACGGTCACTTTGTCCATGCGACTTCCTGGGGGGATGAGAGCAATCCTGTGCCACCGCCGATTGATGAAATTGTGGAAACCGAAACCGGGTTTGTCATGAAGCATTGGGTGCAGGTATTGAACCCAGACATGCAAAAGAAAAACCTGCGAATTGCTGACGAAACAACGATTCGGACTAATGAACGTTGCTGGTATATGCCCTTTGCCCGCACCCTCAAAATTCATTACCCGAATGGCTTGATTCACCTGATTTTTAACGCGGTGACTCCCATTGATGACAAAACCTCCCAGATCATTCAATTTTGTTTCAGGAATGACACGGAAGCGGAAGCCAAAGCGGATGATGTGATCGCCTTTGACCGGATTGTGACCCAGGAAGACCGAGAAGTTCTGGAAACAACCGATTATGATGCTCCGCTAAATATCCGAGCAGAACAGCACATGCCTTCAGACAAACCAGGCATTCTGATGCGTCAACGGCTGGCGGCTCTGCTGAAAGCGCATGGGGAAGTTGAACAACGACGGAAGGATTGATGCCCGTGACCTATACAATTCGTGGTGCCTTGATCCCGGTTGAGGAGGGATACGCAACCGTTGATGTGCAAATTGAAGCAGGGCAGATTGCGGCGATCGCCCCCAGCCTGCCAGTCGTGGGAACCGCCGTGGATGCCACCAACAAGCTCCTGCTTCCCGGTTTTGTCAATGGGCATACCCACTCCCCTCAGTTCTGGCAGCGGGGGTTAATCCGCCAATTGCCCCTGGAATTATGGTTAGCAGACGTATTCGATTCATCAACCAGAGATCTGGAGAAGATTTACCTGGGGGCACTGGGAACTGCCATCAACACGCTGCTGTCCGGTGGCACCTGCGTCATGGATCACCTGCTACCGATTGCGAATCATGAACTGGAGACAATCGCTGCGGCTGTGCGTGCCTACAAAGAAGTGGGCATCCGAGCGTTTATCGCTCCCATGCTTCAGGATCAACCCTTTGCTGCTGGGTTTCCAGGGGGAACCAAATCTCTGCCATCCAAACCCTTCCCGCTCTCTACCGAGGAAGTATTGGCACAGATGGAAGCCATCATTACCCAATTCCATGAACCCGATGCTGGAATTCACATCGCGGTTGGTCCCACCGGGTTTCAGCGCTGTTCTGATGGATTGTTTACAGGCTGTGCTGAGTTAAGCGATCGCTACAATCTTTGTCGCCACACTCATTTACTAGAAACCAAAGCACAGTACAAACTCGCCCAGGAACGTTATGGGGGCAGTGCCGTTCGCCACCTGCAACAGTTGGGCTTCCTGGATTACCGCACCTCCCTTGCCCATGCCATCTGGCTGGATGAACCGGATATTGCCATCCTGGCAGAAACGCAATCCACGGTGGTTCACAATGCGTTGAGCAACTTACGGTTGGGTAGCGGCATTGCGCCTGTTTTGAAGTATTTGCGGGCAGAGGTTAATGTCAGTTTTGGCTGCGATGGAGCCGCCAGTAATGATGCCCAAGATCTACTGGAATCGATTAAGTTAGGTTCTATTCTGCACAATGTCACAGATTTTGAGTACAACCACTGGATTACTCCCCGCTCCGCGATCTCAATGGCATCGGCGGGCGGCTTTAAAGGGGTGAATCTGGCAGACAAGGTGGGTTCCCTCACTGTTGGACAGGATGCCGATTTAGTCCTGTATGACCTCACAAATCTGTCTCTGCTCCCTCGGACTGATCCAGTTCAACTACTGGTTTTGGGTAGACCCGCCCATGCGGTGGATAGCGTCTGGGTCAGGGGTAATCGCGTGGTAGCGGGCGGGATGATTCAAAGTGTGAATGGCGATCGCTTCCAGCAAGCCCTACTTCATCAGAATCAGGAAACTGACCCCCACCAGTTTCAAATGATTGATCAGGTCGAGGCTCACTACCGTAGCGTGATGGGGTTGTCTGAGTGTGGATGGGTGGAAGGGTAGATGAGTCGATAAGTGAATGGGCTACCTGGCTTCCCATCTACTGATTTGACTCATTCATTCACTGATCCACCCACACCCTCATCCACACTTGACAAAGTTACACCAATGGGTACTGTCAACCAATTTTGGGATTACTTACAGTGATAAACAAAGCAGACTACACAGGAAGTTGTCACCATGCCTGAAACCAGTAAAAGTCTCTTGCTTGGCTTGCTGTATGTGTTGGAGTTTGTCGAATTTTTAACCCGTCCACCGGTTCTGTTTATTGGTGTCTGGTCTGTGTTGTATAGCCTGACTGAATTTGTTCGTTCCTAACTCAACCCTCTGAGTTTCGCTGTCACTTTTCAATCTTGCCAGGAGAGGCAATCAGAGATCGCTGCTTAAAATCTACGTTAGCCTTGTACTTAGCTGGTCTTTCAGGACAACACGCCATGACCACTTCCAGTCCGGATGTCCGTTGGACAGTCACAGATCTTGAACTGCTACCGGACGACGGGCGACGCTACGAAATTGTTGATGGAGAGTTGTTTGTGACCAGAGCACCTCACTGGAAACATCAGAACGTCTCCGTTAAATTTGGTATGGCACTCGAAAGCTGGTCAGTTGAGAGCGGCTTGGGCGAAGCAGCCGTAAATCCTGGTCTGGTATTCTCCGAAAGCGATAGTGTCATTCCAGATGTTGTCTGGGCAAGCCATGAACGCCTTGCCACGATGCTTGATGAGGCTGGGCATCTGATTGCGTCCCCAGAATTGGTGGTTGAAATTCTGTCTCCCGGAGAGAAAAATGAGCGGCGAGACCGAGAATCCAAACTGAAGCTCTATTCCAGCTATGGGGTTGTGGAATATTGGATTGCTGACCGTCAACAACGTAAAGTTGAGGTTTATCGCCGCGATCACGGCATCTTAAAGTTAAGTTTGACCCTATATTCGGATGATGAGCTGATCAGCCCTGTCCAGGATTTAGTATCCTTGTAGGTCAACTGTTTTAAAGATCGCTGCGGTGGTTGATCGACCGCGATCGCCCGATAACCGCCTGCAATGTTGGGTTTCACAAGGTTCAACCCAATCTATGTTGTAGCGTTGGCTGATTGCTCTACCAGGGTTGCCTCTGGCTCCTTAAAAGAACACTTGACTGTAATCTTCAAGTTACTTTGAGCTTTACCACTGGCAATGTAGGGAATGCCCGCATCCGCACTCAGATTAACTCCAAACTCAAGGGTCACTTCGTTTACATTGGCGAGACCGATATTTTTGAACGCATTCAGACAATAAACCGTATAGGTCCGAATGGTGCCCTGTACCATTTCCATCGATTGTGCCGGGTTTATTCGGGTAGGCATCCCAATCCCCTTGGCACCCCCACGTCGCTGCTCACCATTCGACTCATAGGGTTCCTGGGAAATAATTTCAGCTCTTTCAGTTTCTTCTTGCGCTTCAATATATAGGACAGCGCCATCCTCTAGTTGAACGGGAATCAGTTTTGCCAAAGGAGTTCCTGCCAGTGGGGTCAATGTCATCGTTCCCCAGCGGCACGGATCTGGATCAGGGGTGATACCCCTCAGCCTTCCATCCATTTGACACACTTCTCCATCTGCTGGTGCATCGTCTGCCGATCGCTGTGGTAGCGGCGACCGTGCCCTGGAAGCACCCACTCAAAGGAGTAAGGCAACAGTTTTTTCATGGACTGGGTGAGTTCTGTCCAGGAGTACCAGCAGGCATAACGAAAGGCAATCAGATGCCCCCGGTCTTCAGACCAGGCAAGGTGATCACCAGTGAACAGAAAGGTTTGGTTATACAGCAGAACGGTGTGCCCCTTGGTATGTCCTGGAACCGGGATAATCAACAGATCAGACGCAAGTTGTACAGGCTCCTGTCCAGACAGCTTGATTTCAACATCGTGGGTGCTGCTGGTGATTTCGTCTGTGTGCAGGATGCGATCGCAACCGAAGTGCTGGTGAAACTTCTGATGATCTGCTACATCATCCCGGTGGGTCAGGTACAGGTAACGGACACCACCCATTTCATCGAGTCGCTTGACCAGAGGGGGAGCAAACCGGGGCGAATCTACCAGGACATTCCCCTCAGGACGCTGGATCAAATAACTGGCAGCGCCAAAGGAACTTTCAGCATGGTAGCCACAGTGGTAGACATTGGCAGCGATCGCGATCGGAATACTCTGTTGGGCAATCTTAATATCCAGTGGTTTCTCAATTGTTCCAATCGAAGCCGTTGGACAGGATAGCAGCGCCTGCATTGCCTGTAGACGTTCTTTCTGATTCGCAGGCTGATGGTAAACCACAGACTGATCGCCTGACTGACTGAAGACTTCAGGTGCCATCCAACGGCAGGTATCGCAGTCAATACAGGTGCGATCGACGTAAAAGTCACCACAAACGTTTTCTGGTCGGCGTTGGGAGAGGTGAGCCATAGTGGAGATGATGGTGAGGGTCGGGAGTAGGTATCGGGTGTGGAGTATTCCCCATGTGGAAACGGTGGAGTGGAGCTTTATCAGTTGCAAATCCACACAGATGGGTATGAAATGGAGAATTGTGATCCTCAAATCCCTGTACCTTACTCTCTATAGCCTATACCCTCCACCCCTTACCCTGCCCGCCGCACCCCTTACCCTGCACCCCCTACTTTGCACCTATGACCATCACGATCGCCCTCAACGCCGACAGCATTAACACGCTGGATCTAGCTCCTGCCCTATCTGTAATTGAACCGTTATTGCAGGCAGGGGCAATCGCTCTGCATGAACAGCAAATTCAGTTTCAGATTGACTACCCCAGGGAGCCAGAAGACCCCCGTGAATTGCCAGAAATTCCAGAAATTCGGTTGTGGTTTGTCCGACTGGATGCCCTGTACCCCTGGCTTCCATTTCTGCTGGACTGGAAAGCGGGAGAACTGACCCGTTACACTGCCATGCTGGTACCCCACCAATTTCATCCCAAGGACGGGATTCAATACAATCCAGAGGCTTTAGAAATCTTTGTCATGCATAAAATCTTTGTCCTGACCAACTGGCTGAGAGGACAAAAGATTGAAGGCAGATCCCGTCTGAAAGCGATCGCCCAAATATTTGGATATGAACTAGATGACGGATTATTTGACCTGCTCAACGCTGAGGGCTTGTAAAAAACATCTTCACGATTTCCCGAATTGATTTTATGTATTTTCAACCATTTGACTGTTCGCTAGAATACAGTAGATGTTCAACAAACCCCGATTACAAAAAATTAAGATTTAGGGATCGTGCCTCAGCCTTAAGAGTGACATCATTAGCAATGACCTCGCCTATGATGGCTTCATAGCTTTTTGATAGGAGCCTGACACTCAATCTGGTTAACCTAATGATGAATATTGATAAGCATCGCTTATTTGTGGATGCCTCAAAGATTCTAGGGTGAAGGAAAAAAAGTGGTATCGAGAGACACATCTCTTGATGAATACGACAGGTTTTATTTAAGAAACGTGTGAAGTATTTGATCTGGAGAACAGGCTACTGTTTTGTCCATGCGTGCATCTAGCTAAAATTTTAGGAAAGAAGAGTATTGTGACTGAATTCAGCTCTAATTGAATTCACTTTCGCTTGATCTGGGTGTGCCCCTTATGAAAAGTCGTCGCTTTGTGACAGAAATCACTCATCTAACTCATTATCATCACTATCCCTGGATAGGCTTTATCACCCAGCACAGTGGACAAATCCCTCATGATAATGAGACGCTAAGTATTTTCACGATGGGTGAATTGAGATTTGTATCTCTGAGTGCTGTTTTTTTACTGTTAGCCCGTAAGTTCACGACCAATGTACTGGCAGCAGTTCCCTAAGTGCTTCACTTCACTCCAAAAGATTTAGCGGAATTGCTTGTCTGGCTGGCATTTTATTGGATGGAACTGATCGATGACGTAAAAGTTTAGCGCTATCACGGGGCGGTCGATTCCCGTTCAGCCTTAGCAAAATGCAGACCCTATCATCCTGAGTACGTATGATCGCCAGGAATGCTTTGGACAATATCTATTCAAACCCAATGGAACCGACTATCCGGCTGAGTAAGCCAGGACGGAACATTCAGCAGTCCCAGGAAGCTATTTACAGCTTTTTGCTGGAAGTGGTTAAAAAGTGGCCCCCTGAAGAGGTGCTGTTAGAGTTCAAGCGTCTTTTCGTCTACCACGTAGACTCTGTTAACTCGGATGCAATGCAATCGTTGTATGAAATTGTCTTTTCGAACAACGAGGAAGAATTTAGAAATACGTTGAAGCGTGCTTGTTATATCCTGATCAATAACTGGGATGCCGCCCGAAATTACAAGCCGATTCAGGAATTAGTTAAAACCTTTTCGGATTCAACCCTTAACCGTCATACTTCGTCTCCGACACTGAAACGACTGAGGCAGTGGGTTGATAACTTTGTCAAGAGTAAGGATTTTGAGGAGCTAAGGCTCTTTGCATCTCGTTATGAAGATCATGAGCGGGGTCCCTGGAGTTCCCGATATACCTCCTACTTACTAGTTCCCCAATATATTGACTTAAGTAACCCAATTGAGCAAAGAGAGGCAGCGCGGGCATTATCCAAACAATTAAAGGATCGATTCAAGTTTGACCTGGCGATGTATATTGCCAGAGCACAAACCAGTGCTCCTGCCAAACGAACGCCTAAAAATCCGACGGTACTTGGGGATGAGGTGCTTCGTTTAATTAAGGCGATCGTCGCAAAGCGAGGACCCTTTAGCTATGCCAACCTGGCAAACATTTTTGTCAATCAGATCCAGAACTTAACCTATGGAGACTTTAAACAAAGCCTGCGGCAATACCTGATCTTTTCAGTCGAAAACCGGGAATTTGTGGAATCTTTACAAACAAAGCTCGCAGATCGGCTAGATACACTTTATGAGAGCCATGAGGATGAAGTTATCACCAATGCGCTGATTTTACGAACCTGCAATCGGGTAATCGAGTATTTAACGACAGAGAACCAGAGTGATCCATCCCAACTTTTTGTCCTGTTACTGTCTCAGGGAAACCCGGTTACACTGGTCATTGTTTTACTGAAAATTATCCTGATTTGCAAACATGCCCGCACCCATCTAGAATCTTGTATTGCCCATTTGATTAAGTATTACCAGGACTATCCTGAGGATGAATGCGCCTGGGTAGTCAACTTTCTGGAAGTGTTTAATGTCACGTTTGCCATTCATGCGGAGAACGTGCAGTACAACCTGATCAAGATGGATGTTGATGAATTGCAGCAAGCTCCGAGGTTTGACCCGGATAAGTATCGAATTTTCTCTCAGCTTAAAAGTGAACCGAGGCTTGAGCTATTCCCAGAGATTATCGACCCGGAGCAACTGCTGCCGATGGATGATCAGGTGTTGTGAAGTAGTGTCTAGGGGCGTCATTCAGGGAAGAGATGAGAGGGTTCACTAGTTTAGTGGTCTGTTCCCTTCTGTAACTTTGTAGTTCTCAACTTTTAATTCTCAACTTTTAATTCTCAACTCTTCACTCCATCACCCTTCTCCCCATCTCCCTTCCCCTTCGAGAGCATGTCGATCGCATCCCCCAGGGCTGTTGTTAATCCCTTGCGGGTCTGAGCATGGTTGGCTTGTTCGGTTTTGAGTGCCTTCATCAAGCGATCGCGCTCTACCAGAACTTGAACCAGTTTTTCCTGTAACTCCTGGGAAGTCTTTAATTGAGCAACTTCTGATTGAATGATTGCCAGAGCATCTGGTCCCGTTTCTCCCGCCAGGAAGCTTCCTTGCATTTGCTGAATTTGCTGTTTCAGGTCTTCAATCGTCTTTTTTGCCAATGCTTTATCAGCCCGTCGTTGCTGCGCTTCGGTTTCATACAGGCGCTGCCAGTTGGCTGCGCTGGCATAGGCTTGCTCACGATCTTGCTGAGCCTCTGCCAATTGCTGTCTGAGGGTTTTGATTTCAGCTAACCATTGGCTAACGTCCTGAGACATTGGCACCGCTCCTTCTGGACTGGATTCGATACTGAACTGTAGATACAGGCTACCGCCTATTCCACTTTATATCTGTACAGGGGTGTTGCTGATTCCCGAGATAAATTTAGAGTTAGACGAATTCGTTCCAATTTCATCCTGCTGTCCTTTTATCCGCCCATTTGATACAGCATAGTGTCCCCTGGGCATTGTAAATATGAATATGCCAGGTTTATTGAGAGTTCTCCCATGACTCAAGAACGGTTGCGGCTACTGGAATCGATTTTTATTCATGCCAGTGACGCAGTGCTGGTAACAGAAGCTGAACCGTCCGATTTACCGGGTCCCCGGATCGTCTTTGTAAATGCAGCCTTTAGCCGCATGACAGGTTACAGTTTCGATGAAATTGTTGGTAAAACTCCGCGTATCCTGCAAAAATCCCACACGAACCGACAAGAGCTGGATAAAATTCGGACGGCTCTGATTAATCAGCAAGCAATCCAGGTCGAACTTCTCAACCAGCATAAAGATGGGACTGAGTTTTGGGTAGACATCTCTATCACCCCTATCTTTGCTGAATCAGGGGTGGCAACTCACTTCCTATCCATTCAGCGAGATATTACGGAACGCAAACGGGCAGAGGTTGCCCTGCGGCACAGCGAAGCGACCAATCGGGCACTGATCAATGCCATTCCCGATCTGTTATTGCGTGTGAAGTCCGATGGAACGTACCTGGATGTCATCAGCAGTGGACAACTCAGATTAAACAACCCGTCTAGGATGACAGCGGGAAGCAAACTCAATGAATTTTTGCCCCAGAGTGAGGCACAGAAAGGGCTGCACTATATTGAGCAGGCTTTGCAAACGGGTGAGTGCCAGATGTATGAGCAATCGCTCATGATTGACGGGCAACTCCAGGATGAGGAAGTACGCATTTCACGGATCGGGGATGACGAAGTACTGTTCATGGTGCGTGATATCACAGAACGTAAACGTACTGAAGAAGCACTGCGGCAAAGCGAAACAACCAACCGGGCGATCGTGAATGCGATTCCTGACCTGTTAATCCGCATAGGGCGGGATGGCACCTATTTAGACCTGGTCAGCGGCGATCGCATTTTTGAGCAATCGATTATTCCCTTTGCTCCAGGAGATAACCTGCTTCAAGTGCTGCCATCAGATCATGCCGAACGGGAAATGCACTTCATTGACCAAGCTCTGGCAACCGGGGAGGTGCAAATTTATGAGCAGCAAGTTCTATTAAATGAAGATCCGCGCGAGGAAGAAGTCCGGATTGTTCCCGTTGCCGTCGATGAGGTTCTGGTGATTATCCGCGATATTACCGAACGGAAACGCACAGAAGTGGCTCTGCGAGAAAGTGAAACTCGATTCCGGTCGATTTTTCAAAATGCCGCTATTTCAATCTCCCTGACAAAACCGGGGGGCTTTTACCAACAGTGGAACCCGGCAACTCACCGTATTTTTGGCTACAGTGATGCTGAACTACACCAGATGAGCTTTGCTGACCATAGCCACCCCGATGACATCGAGAAGGATCTTGCTCTCTATGAAGACCTATTGGCAGGCAAGCTGGACTCATACCATCTGGAAAAGCGGTTCTTTCACAAAGACGGACACCTCGTTTGGGGCAGGTTGACGGTCAGTGTCATTCGAGACGGAAACGGAGATGTGCAGTTTACTCTGGGTATGGTACAGGATGTTACCGCTCACAAGTTGGCAGATCAGGCATTACAAGAGAGTGAAGCCAAGTATCGAGAACTGGTCGAAAATGCTAACAGCTTCTTGGTGCGCCTGGATGCTCAGGGTATCGTCACCTACTTCAACGAAGTGGCACAGCAGTTCTTTGGTTACACGGAAGCCGAAATTCTGGGAAAAAACGTTGTCGGGCTACTGGTTCCGGCAACTGATACCGCAGGCAACGATATGCACCTGCTATTCCAGGATATGTTTCAGCATCCTGAGCGGTACGTTCGCCATGAAAACGAGAATCTGCGCTGCAATGGCGATCGCGTCTGGGTAGAGTGGACTAATAAAGCCTTATTCAACGACATCGGAAACCTGGTGGGAATGCTGAGTGTAGGCATTGATATCACCGATCGCAAACGGGCAGAAGCCGCATTACAACAACAATTTCAACGGGCATTACTGCTGAAACAAATCACCGAAGAGTTGCGCCAAAGCCTGGATACCCAAAATATCTTTCAAACTACTGCCAGCCAGGTCGGTCGGGCACTGAATGTCAACCGCTGTCTGATCCACAGCTACGAAGCCGAGCCATTTCCTCGCATTCCCCTAAAAGCAGAATACCGAGAACCCGGTTATGAGTCCCTGGCAGCCATTGAAATTCCAATTCTAGGAAACCCTCATATGGAACAACTGCTGCGACAGGATCAGGCGCTAGTCTCTCCCAATGTTTATACTGAGCCTCTGTTGCAGAATGCTGCCGATCTCTGTTTGCAAATTGGATTGCGATCGATGATGGCAATTCGCACCTCCTATCAGGGAGAAACGAACGGAGTGCTTGGGCTGCACCAGTGCGATCGCGATCGGCAGTGGACCGCAGACGAAGTAGACCTGTTGGAAGCTGTAGCTGCCCAGGTTGGGATTGCCCTGGCACAAGCTCAACTCCTGGAGCAAGAAAAGCAGCAACGAGCCGAACTAACGATCAAAAATGCTGCGCTGGAACAGGCGCACCAACAGGCAGAAGCCGCAAACCAGGCAAAAAGTGAATTTCTGGCAATGATGAGCCACGAAATTCGCACCCCGATGAATGTTGTGATCGGTATGACTGAACTGCTGCTCGACGAACCCCTTACGCCGCAACAGCAGGACTTTATCAGTACCATCCGTAATAGTGGAGACAGCCTCCTCACCATTATCAACGATATTCTGGATTTCTCCAAAATTGACTCTGGCAGATTAGACCTGGAAAACGAACCCTTTTCTCTGCGGCAATGCATTGAAGACGCGCTCGATCTGCTGGCTCCCCAGGCAGGCACCAAAGAGCTAGAACTTGCCTGTTTTATCCATCCTCAAGTGCCCACTATTGTTTCTGGTGATAGCATCCGTCTGCGCCAGATTCTGATCAACCTGCTCAGTAATGCTGTCAAATTTACCAACACCGGAGAAGTCCTTGTTACAGTAACCGCCAAACCCCTGGTGGACAATACCGCCATCCCCAAACACAGCAGCCCTAAAATCCCATCCCTTTCCAGCCCCGCTTCCCCGCCTCCCAACTCCCACTCCCACTCCTACGAAATCCAGTTCACGGTTAGCGATACGGGTATTGGCATCCCCGCAGAGTCGATGCACCGCCTGTTTAAACCTTTTAGTCAGGTTGACACCTCAATGACCCGGCACTACGGCGGCACTGGTTTAGGACTAGTGATCAGCAACCGGCTCAGCGCATTGATGGGCGGCAGAATGTGGGTCGAAAGTGGGGGCGAAGTGGGCGGAAACCCCCCAGAGCATTGGTTGAGCCAGAGGAGCGGCGGGGCAACGGAGCGGCGGAGCAACGGAGCAGCCCTGGCAACGGTTTACATCCCATCCAAAATTCAAAACCCAAAATCCAAAATCTCTAGCGGTTCTTCTTTCTATTTCACCATTACCACCCAGGTTGATAGCCAGGATGTGGAAAGTCAAGCTCCACCCGCTGAACTGGTAGGAAAATGTTTGTTAATTGTGGATGACAATGCCACGATTCGACGCACCCTATCATTGCAAGCCCAGGCGTGGGGAATGCATGTGTGGGTAGCAGAGTCGATTACGGAGGCGGTAGAACTCTTGACCAAACTCAACCGCTTTGACCTGGCAATTTTAGACAGTGACCTATCGCCAATGGATGGCTTAGACCTGGTAGACCACATCCGCTCTGTTCGGGGTTTTGCCCATCTTCCCCTGATTTTGTTGAGCCAGTTTGGCAAAAAAGTGGCTAGTGAGACCCGAGATAAAACAGCTTGGTTGGCAAAACCAATCAAACGCTCCCAACTCCTTTACATCCTACTTCAAGCATTTAATGGATGGTCTGCCAGAGAGATTGCCCCTCTGAAATCAGTTGAATTTGGCTTAACATCGGCTCAACCTCGACCCCTTCGTATTTTGCTGGTCGAAGATATTCTGGTTAATCAAAAAGTGGCCCTCAGAATGTTAAAGCGAATGGGTTACCCATCTGAGGTTGCCAGCAGTGGGCAGGAGGCACTGGATGCCCTGAGACACCAGACCTTTGACATTATTTTCATGGATGTTCAAATGCCCGGTATGGATGGATTGGAAGCCACTCGGCGCATTCGCCAGATGGGTTCATCTTGCCATCCCTGGATCATTGCAATGACTGCCTATGCGATGCAAGGCGATCGCGAACGGTGCCTGGGTGCTGGGATGGATGATTACATTAGCAAGCCCATTTCAGTTGATAGCTTAGTGACCGCACTGAACCGATTTTATGAAGTCTACGATCCATCGGCTGATGCATCTTTGGGGTTGAGTCTAAAGCCAGACCTGGCACCCATCCAGCGTTCAGCCTGTGATCTTGCTCCGGATGCAATTCTGACTCTGGATACGCAGGTGCTTCAACGGCTGAGAACCATTGCCAGCGATGACGAAGACCTGTTGGTAGCTGAAATTATTGAAAGCTACCTGGAAGATGCCCCCCAACGCCTGCACGCCATCACCGGTGCCGTCACCCAACAGGATGGACCCGCATTGCACAAAGCTGCCCATGCGCTGCGATCGCTCAGCGCTGCGATTGGCGCTGCCTGTCTGGCAAAGCTTTGTGAAAATTTGGAGAATCTAGGGCGATCCAGTACCTTGTCCACTGCACCCTTGCTGTTGGGTTCCATTCAAGCCGAGTATCGCCGGGTAGAAGTTGCGCTAGAAGCTTATACCCGAGGGAGGTATGACATTGGTTGATCTTGCTTCAACCAGGTTGGCGCGCATTCTCATCGTGGATGATGAGAAGACTTTGCGTATGATGTTAAGCCGTGCCATGCAAAAAGAAGGCTATCAGGTCATCGAAGCCATGAGCGGTGAGCAATGCCTCGATCAATGTCAGCAACAATTACCCGATATGGTTCTCCTGGATGCCATTCTTCCCAGCATGGATGGGTTTACCTGCTGTGCCAAGCTACAAAGTATCTTTGGCGAACAATGCCCTCCCGTGTTGATGATTACTTCTTTGAACGATCAGCAATCGGTCGATCGGGCGTTTGAAGTGGGAGCGGTAGACTATGTGACTAAACCGATCCATTGGGCAGTTCTGAGGCAACGAGTGCGGCGAATCTTACAGGCTGGCTGGGCAATGACCGAACTCCGGCAAACCATGGAGCACGAACGGCTACTGATGGAACAGTTAGAACTCGCCAATCGCGAACTCCGTCGCCTTGCATCCATTGATAGCCTGACCCAACTGGCAAACCGCCGCTGCTTTGACGAGTTCCTGCACCAGGAGTGGCAGCGACTCAAGCGGGAACAGTCTTTCCTATCCCTGCTTTTGCTGGATATTGATTTTTTCAAAAGCTATAACGATACCTACGGACACCAATTGGGAGATGAATGCCTCAGGCGAGTCGCCAGCCTGCTTGAACAAACTATTAAGCGTCCGGCTGATCTGGCAGTCCGCTATGGGGGAGAAGAATTTGCCGTTATCTTACCCAATACCCCCCTGGAAGGAGCCATCCACATTGCCAAAGAAATTCACACGAAGGTACAGGTTGCCGCGATCGCCCATCGGGGTTCTGCCATCAGCAACCATCTGACGCTTAGTTGCGGCGTAGCAACCATTATCCCCAGTAATCAGTCCTCCTTAGAAGACCTGATTTCCAGTGCTGATCAGGCACTCTACCAGGCAAAGTTGCAAGGGCGAAATCAAATTGCTGTTCAGTTCAGGATCTACTGTTCGCCGGAAATGCTCCAGGCTTCACCGGAATCGTGCGAACCTGACCATTGCGATTAATTTCAACTTGCAAAGAAGACCCGATCGCAGTAGCTTCTACCCTCGCCTGCACATCCCCAGCGGTCTTCACCTGTTTACCATCAATTTTTTGGATAATGTCTCCCTGCTGTAATCCAGACTGACCGGCAGGAGACCCTTCAAACACACGCACAATCAGGACTCCTTCATCCTGATTGACTTTTAAGTTGGAACCACTGTCTTCGTTAATCTCCTTCCGCAAAGCTGCCGTCAAATCGACCATTTGAATCCCCAGGTAGGGGTGCTCTACCCGCCCCTTGGCAAAAAGCTGCTCCCCAACTCGTTTAGCCGTTTCAATCGGAATGGCAAACCCAAGTCCCTGGGCATCAGCTCGAATTGCCGTGTTAATCCCAATCACCTCACCCCGGTCGTTCAGCAGAGGACCGCCGGAGTTACCAGGATTGATGGCAGCATCCGTTTGAATAAAGCTGACCCGCTTATCTGGAACTCCTACCTGAGAACTGGATCGTCCAGTTGCACTGATAATTCCTGCGGTGACCGTATTATCTAGCCCCAGGGGGTTTCCAATCGCGATCGCCCATTGCCCTGGTACCAGATTATCTGATCGACCCAAATTAACCACAGGTAAACTGTTAGCGTTAATTTTTACCACTGCCACATCTGTAACCGGGTCAGACCCGATTACCTCGCCCTCAAAGGTGCGCCCATCTTTGAGCGTCACTTCTACCGTACTGGTACCCGAAACTACGTGGGCATTGGTGAGCAACCGTCCATCTGCCGATAGGATAAAGCCCGACCCCGTACCCCGCTCCACCCGTTCTCGCGGCACTGGCAAATCTCCCCCAAAAAACCGCTTGAATAGGGGATTCTGGAGCGCATCGGGAACATCATTAGCAATCTTGCGGGCAGCATCAATTCGCACCACCGCCGGTCCCACCTTCTCAACAGCCACCGCAATAAAATTGGAGTTACTTGGCTCATAGGCGGCTGTTGCTGTGGTTTGGTCGCCAGAACCCGAATAAGGTTTTAGCACCGTTGGCAAGCCGGAATAATTTTCTGAATGCGGCTGGTTGAGCAGGTATTGACTTCCCACCACTCCAGCACCACCGCCAACCGCGAGTAGCGCGACATAAGTTGCCAACTGCTTAAACGATAGGTTCATATCTCTAGAGGGTAATGACGGCGTACTTTAACCCTACTCTAACTCGCGGTGAACGGTGCCTGCCTGACATGGAAGTTGGTTACACCCTCAATTACCAGCCCTCTGTGACCAGCATCACCCGAAAGCCTGCTGACTGTCACTTTCTGAGCCGAACAACATCACACATTTGAGCGATCTCAATCAGTTTTTGGCTCGGAGGAATTGCGCATAGTAGAGATGAGAAACCTGTCACGGGTAAAGGATGGTGCTTCTATGATTGCTAGTCTTGTTGAATCTGCCTTTCAGACGGGGTGCTTGAGCGTTGAATCGGAAGGCTTGATCCGTCAAGTCCTCGCCGTTGGAGGGTGTCGGTCTGTGGATGTCCAGGCACTAGAAAAACTTTACGAAGCCATTACCACCGGACACATTCGCCGGGAATCCCGTCATCCTTTTGCAACCACACGCAAATAATTGCAGAATGGAGGCAGTTCACCACATACCAGATGTCTGCTATGGCTAACTTGCCTGCCCATATTAAGGATTTACTGTCTGACTTAATCTCTCGTTACCGTACTCAAGTGGATTATCTGGCAATTCGGCTAGAGGCGGCAGAGGGGGCGGATATTTTACTCAGAGGCAACAAAATTGAAGCCTTGAGTGAAGGAATTTCAATTGGGGGGCAGGTCAGAGCTTGCCATAGAGGAGGCTGGGGATTTGCCAGCTTTAACCAACTGGCAACCCTGGCAGAACGCATTGAAGAAGCCATTTCCGCTGCCCGTTTAGTTGGAGATGAAGAAACCCTACTGGCACCCATTCCTGCAATTCAAGACACCTGCATTCTTCCCCTCACTGGCACCGATCCCCGTCAGATCCCCTTAGCTGACAAGAAAGCCCTTTGCCAGCACTATGGTGAAATCCTCCGAAGTATCAGCCCCAAGGTAGCAACCGTTTCAGTGCGTTATGGTGATAGCGCTCAACATCTGATTCTGGCTACATCAGAGGGAACCCTGCTGGAACAGTCCTGGGTGGACATGGAAATGCGATTTGCAGCAACCGCTCGCAATGGCGAGACCGTTCAGACGGGGCGCGAGACAACAGGTTCACGGAAGGCTTACGAAGACCTGGTGGGGTTGGATGCCCAGGTGCGAAGTGCCGCTCAGCGGGCTGTGGACTCTCTGGCACTGCCTCCCGTGAAAGGGAATACCTATACGGTAGTGATTGACCCGATCTTGACCGGACTGTTTGTTCATGAGGCGTTTGGGCATCTGTCAGAAGCGGACATGACCTACGAAAACCCGGATCTACTGGAGGTGATGAGCTTGGGGCGACGGTTTGGTTCTGCGGATCTACAAATTTTTGATGGGGCGGCTCCAGCGGGTCATCGAGGCAGCTACTATTACGACGACGAGGGCACCCCGGCAACAACGACTCAGCTGATTCAAGACGGTGTACTGGTGGGTCGGCTTCACTCCCGCGAGACGGCAGGCAAGCTAGGCGAAGAAGCCACAGGTAATGCCCGTTGTCTTAACTATCACTATCCTCCAATTGTACGAATGACCAATACCTGGATTGAGCGGGGAACCACTCCAGTTAAAGATTTGTTTAATGGGATCCAGGAAGGCGTTTACGCCCGCAACTGGCTGGGTGGGATGACGAATGGCGAAATGTTTACTTTTGCAGCCGGTGAAGCCTGGATGATCCGCAATGGCGAAATTGCTGAACCGGTTAGGGATGTGACGCTAT
Organism: Kovacikia sp. CALU 1929; assembly: GCF_056784235.1. Classification (NCBI taxonomy): domain Bacteria; kingdom Bacillati; phylum Cyanobacteriota; class Cyanophyceae; order Leptolyngbyales; family Leptolyngbyaceae; genus Kovacikia; species Kovacikia sp. CALU 1929. The sequence goes on along the minus strand of NZ_JBXBCF010000097.1, from coordinate 71,421 downwards.
CTGGAAACGCCTTTAAAACTCTGGCAGACATTGAGGCGATCGGGGATGATTTTTTCTGGGATGAATCAGGCGGCTGTGGCAAAGGGGGACAAAGTGGGTTGCCCGTTGGATGTGGTGGTCCCAGTCTGCGGATTGGCAATGTGATTGTGGGTGGAGAGGCAGTTTAGAAAAGGTGGTGCTGAAAGCCGTATGAATTGGAACAAAGTTTCAATTCATACAACTTTATAATTCATACCCAGAATGAGCAACGCCTTAAAAAAAGACTGCCCTTGGGTGGCTAAAAAGCAGAAAACAGGACAAGTTGAACAAGGTTTCAACTATCCAGCGGCTTTTCCATTCCAGAATCAGCAATGCTTGCTCCTACTCCGACGGGGGCAGCCTGCCCCGGTGCTTGCGTGCCTCCATTGCCCGTTCTAAAGCATTCAACAGTCCGGGGGATTCTTCTTGCAGACGCAGCAGCAGCCTTTCCCCTTCTGTAACATCGCCGGGGTCTTGACCCGTTGCCATGACTGCTTGAAGCCGGGGAAGGGCAATTTCATCGACCAGTTCAATCAGACTGAAAAGACAACGGTTGAACTGGCGCTCGGTCAGGGTGGAGTCCTCGAGGGGAAATTCGATAATTGCCCGGATTTCGCCATCAGAGGGGTCATACTCCCACTGGAGCATCTTTGTCTCCCAGGAAATGCAGAGCATCGTCTGCAAAATAGCAGTTTTATGGGGGTGATCCTTAACTCCAGAAAGGACACGAGGCGCGAACAGTTCAAAAAATTCTCCGTCTTCATCCAGTTGAATGACGATCAGAAAGTCTTCAACATTATCGGCATGAACACCGGTCAGAATGCGGCATTCGTCTTCGTCTAACCGATATTTCCAGCCCTTGTTGTCAAGATAGCCAGCAATCTGTTGCAGCGTTGCGCCCATAGGTGAGTTATTTGCACAGTCTAAATGTTAGCCCTGTGGAACAGTCAGCCAATTTGGCTGCTGAGCCAATCTAAAATCCACTTGCTGATAAAGATTTTCCGGGGTGGATGAGTTGTCAAGCACAACGTCAGACCGGGCCGTCTTCTTTTGAATCGCCATCTGGCTATTGATCCTTGCCTGTGCCTGCTCCAGGGAAAGGCGATCTCGGCTGATTAACCGTTCTAACTGCTGCTCTAATGGGCAACGAACCACCCAGGTTTCCGTCACCAGGTCAGTCATCCGTGCTTCAAACAGAAGTGGGATCACCATCACCAGGATAGGGCTATGCTGGATGTCAGCCAGAGGAGGGGCATTTACCGTCTCCAGCAGGCGATCGCGAACATAGGGATGAATTTGCTGCTCTAGCCAGAGTCGCTCTGGAGGACTGCTGAAGATGATATCACCCAATCGGTGACGATTGAGTACTCCATTAGGCAGTAGAATTCCGGATCCATAACGTGCCGCAATTTGCTCTAAGACTGTCGAGCCAGGTTCAACGGCTTCCCTGGCATATATATCAGCATCTAATACGGGAAGCTTGTGAACCGTTGCCAGGTAGTCTGAAACCGTTGTCTTGCCCATTCCAATCCCTCCGGTCAAACCAATGATGCGCTGATGCTTCTGAGCTTGATTGCTACGAATATCCATAGGCATCTGACCAGAATTCTTAATAATCTCCATCGCTCCTTACTGATTCTGCCAGTTTTCTAGAGACTGAGCCAGAATTTAGCTGAAATCCCCATCGGAATTACATATTTGGGGGAAAGACGGAGGGGGTGATTGGTTGTTAGCTATTAGCTATTGGTTGTTAGTAACGAGATGGGCAACTAATTTGCCCTCATCCCCACCCTTCTCCCCAAGGAGAAGGGCTTTCAGACATTTCCTGTCCCCTCTCCCGGCAGCAGAGGGCTAGGGTGTAGCTTGCTTCCCGAAGGGTGGGCAGTTCCTACAGGCATTTCAGCAAAGTCGCACATCGCATTAGTAGCAGCCAGTGGTCAGGGAGTCTAGAACTCTTAACTTTCAATTTTCAACTCCTCACCCCTTCCCGATTACCAATTACCAATTACCTCTACCCCCTAGTAAGAGGGGCGATCGCCCCTTTACAATAAGCGGTTAGAACAGATCCGGCACCTTCAAGTCCAGCGGAGTTTACTTCTAATGTTGTTAAAGTCTACAACCCGTCATATTCATATCTTTACCGCGACGGTTGAGAACAATGAGTTAGTTCCCAGTGAAGGCGTATTAACGCTCGATGTTGACCCGGACAACGAATTTAACTGGAATGAAGATGCGCTCCAGAGAGTCTACCAAAAGTTTGATGAATTCGTAGAATCCTATGAAGGAGCCGATTTAACCGAATATAATTTGCGTCGGATTGGTTCGGACCTGGAACACTTTGTGCGATCGCTGCTGCAAAAGGGCGAAATCTCCTATAACCTCAATAGCCGTGCCGTGAACTACAGCATGGGTTTACCGAGGATCGAATCCGAGGAAGGCTGATATTTACAAACCGTTAATTTTTCCTTGAAGCACCACTCCAAAGTAACAGCGCTTCAGAATCATCCGAAAGACAGGGTTTTTCCAGCGTTAAAGGGCTGTTACTTTTAACTTTTCTTTCTCAAGGTCGAGGAGCGAAACCTCAGTTTTCGGTCTTCACCTTTAAAATTTTTAACAAAAACGCTCATCAAATCAGTTTACCTTAACAATTCAGGGGTTGTTAGCGTTTCAGTCTTAACGCTTCAAAACGTGCCGATACCCATTAAGTCAACGTATAGGTTGGATGATTTAGCATGAGCAGTAATTTAGCAACCAAACTGCGTGAGGGGACCAAAAAATCCCACACAATGGCAGAAAATACTGGTTTTGTAGCGTGTTTCTTGAAAGGAACCGTTGAGAAGACCTCTTATCGTAATCTGGTTTCCAATCTCTATTTTGTCTATTCTGCAATGGAAGAAGAGATGGAGCGGCAGCGGGAACACCCCGTTGTTTCCAAAATTTACTTTCCTGAGTTGAATCGGAAAGCAGCCCTGGAACAAGATCTGTTCTACTACTACGGTCCCAATTGGCGAGAGCAGGTTGCTCCTTCCGCGTCTGCCCAGGAATATGTTGCTCGCATCCAGACAGTATCCAATACTGCGCCTGAACTGCTGGTTGCCCACTCCTATACCCGCTATCTCGGTGACTTGTCTGGCGGTCAAATTCTTAAGAAAATTGCCCAGACTGGCATGAACCTGTCCGAGGGTGAAGGAACGGCTTTCTATGAGTTCAAAACGATTTCGGATGAAAAGGCGTTTAAAAACACCTACCGTCAGGCAATGAATGACCTGCCGGTTGATGAAGCAACGGCTGATCGCATCGTTGATGAGGCAAACGATGCGTTTGGGTTGAACATGAAAATGTTCAAGGAGTTGGAAGGTAGCCTGATTAAAGCGATCGGGCAAATGCTGTTTAACACCCTGACCCGTCGTCGTAATCGCGGCAACACCGACTCTGAGTTGGCAACAGTCGAGTAAAAGCTCAAGACTAAAGCAGAAAGTTTTGGAATGGGCTTCATCAAGGATGGGCAACTAAACTTTTAGATGGGGGATTTTGGGGTACTGCCACCGATTGGCTGCCAGTGTCCTCCAATCGCTAACCTGAAGGTTCAACTTTTGGAATCCTGGGGATCAGGTGGTTTCACAAAAACTATCAAACCTCCAGGATTCTTAGTAGGGGCGCAACATTTGCATGGGCATTGCGATCGATTTTGGAACCAGCAATACGGTGATTGCCCGCTGGAACCGGGCAACCCAACAACCAGAAACCCTGACTTTACCAGGCTTTACCTCCAAATCAGGGCAAAATCCCCCTCTGATTCCCAGTCTGGTCTATGTGGAAGATGCGCTTAAGGGGCAGATCGTTCTGGGACAGATGGTGCGCGATCGCGCCCTCGACCTTGCCACCGATTCTCGCTTTTTCAGGAATTTTAAGCGTGGCATTGGGTCCCCAGTTCAGGGATTTCTGCCAGAACTGGACGGGCGGGTTGTCAGCTTTGAGCAGGTCGGGCAATGGTTTCTGACCCAGATTATTCAGCAGTTGAAGGCGATCGAGCCAGAGGCGGGGCAATCCCTGGTATTCACTGTCCCAGTAGACAGCTTTGAAACCTACCGACTCTGGTTGGGGCGGGTATGTGAATCCTTACAGGTTGAACAGGTGCGAATGCTGGATGAACCAACCGCTGCTGCCCTGGGTTATGGCTTAACCAACCGACAAACCTTATTGGTAGTGGACTTTGGCGGCGGCACCCTGGATCTATCCCTGGTACAACTGGATATCAGCGCTGGAGCGCAATCCAAACCCCTCGGCTTCATTCTCAAGTGGGGGCAAAAGTCCTTTGCAGAAGAGAGCGGGCAGAAGCCCAAAATTGCCCGCGTGCTGGCAAAAGCGGGACAAAACCTGGGTGGGTCAGATATCGACAATTGGCTGGCTGACCATTTTGCCTCAACCCAAGAACTGCCGGTCACGCCCCTGACAATCCGCCTGGCAGAGCGCTTAAAGATTCAGCTTTCCCTGCAACCACAGGCACAAGAGGTCTATTTTAACGATGAGACCTTTGAAAGTTACGAATTACAAATCAGCCGGACCCAGTTTGAGGAAATCCTGAAACAGCACCAATTCTTTGAACGGTTAGACGACTGCATGGCTCAGGTACTTCAGCAGGGACGCAGGCAAGGGCTACAAGTGGAAGATATTGATGCCGTGCTGCTGGTTGGCGGTACGGCACAAATTCCGGCAGTTCAGGATTGGATACAGCAGTATTTTGCACCAGAGAAAATTCGGTGTCAGAAACCGTTTGAAGCGATCGCTGAGGGTGCCCTGCAACTCAGCCAGGGGGTTGAGCTAAAAGACTTTCTCTACCACAGCTACGGCATTCGCTATTGGGATCGGCGGAATAACTGCCACAACTGGCACCCCTTGATCCGGGCGGGACAGGCGTACCCCATGAGTGACCCAGTAGAACTGTTGCTGGGTGCTTCCTTGGATAATCAGCCCAGTATTGAATTGATTATTGGTGAACTGGGGGCAGAAGCAGAGCAAACAGAAGTTTACTTTGATGGGGACCGCCTGGTGACCCGTCGCCTGAGTGCTGCCCAAGCTCAAGTTCAACCCCTGAACGATCGCGAAGGTGCCCGCAGTATTGCTAAACTTGACCCACCCGGTCATCCGGGGAGCGATCGAGTCAAGGTTATGTTTTGGGTCGATGACCAACGATTTTTACGCATTACCGTTGAAGACCAACTTGCATTGCGTACCCTGCTGGATAACCAGCCCGTAGTGCAGTTGAGCTAATCGGCGGTGAATGTCCCAAAACAACCGCAAATGCGGGTACGCTAACAGCTATCATTTGGATAGCCGATTTTGAAGACGAGTCGGAACCCATACACACGTGGATTTAGAACAAATATTCGAGACTCCCCATCCCATTATTGGTGTGGTTCACCTGCTGCCTTTGCCCACTTCAGCCTGCTGGGGGGGGAATTTAAAAGCAGTCATCGATCGCGCTGAGCAGGAAGCCACAGCGCTCGCCTCTGGTGGGGTAGATGGGATTATGGTGGAAAACTTCTTTGATGCGCCCTTTACCAAAGACCAGGTTGACCCGGCAGTTGTCACCGCTATGACCCTCGTCGTCAATCGGTTGATGAATATGGTGACGCTACCCATTGGCATTAATGTGTTGCGGAATGATGCCCGCAGTGCGATGGCGATCGCCACCTGTACCCGGGCACAATTTATCCGAGTCAACGTCTTGACAGGCGTGATGGCAACTGACCAGGGCTTGATTGAGGGTCGAGCCAATGAACTGTTGCGCTACCGGCGAGAACTGGGTAGCCAGGTCAAGATCTTTGCAGATGTGCTGGTCAAACATGCTCGCCCGCTCAGTTCCCCCAACTTAACCGTTGCCGTTCAGGACACCATTGAGCGTGGCTTGGCAGATGCCATTATCCTCTCTGGCTGGGCAACAGGAAGCCCTCCCAGTCAGGAAGACTTGGAGCTTGCCAGTGCTGCCGCCCATGGTACTCCTGTTTTTATTGGCAGCGGTGCAAACTGGGAAAACATTCACACCCTGATGCAGGCAGCCGATGGGGTGATTGCATCCAGTTCGCTTAAGCGGCATGGTCGTCGGGATCAACCCATTGATCCGATTCGGGTCAGCCGCTTTGTCGAGGCAACCCGTCGGAGTTGTGCCGACAAGGTTGAACCCCAGTCCGTTTCCTCCGTATCGTTACACTCCTGAACCCGTTCCTATGAAAACCTGGTTTTCCTGGCTTCGTCCAGTTTCCCGTACAAGCCAAATGTTTGTTTTGGCAGGCTTTCTGGCGATCGCCGCCAACCTCACCACTAGAACAGCGCCTGCCCGCACCGAGTCATCTCCACCAACTCTCACCGCCCAAACCAATTCCAATATCAGTGCGCTGGCGAAACACTTACAGGCGATCGGTGCCAAGATGTACGGCGCTTACTGGTGCCCCCACTGCCATCACCAGATGGATTTGTTCGGAGAAGGGACCTTTAATCGCTACATCCGCTATATCGAATGTGACCCCAGAGGCGAAAAAGCAAAGCCTGAACTGTGTAAAACCGCCAAGATCGAGGCATACCCCACCTGGGAAATCAGAGGCAAGCTTTATATGGGTGTCCAATCCCTGGAAGAACTAGCAACATTGTCTGAGTTTAAGGGGACAAGGCAGTTTTAAGGCAGAGGAGAGGAGAGGAGAAGTTGAGCATTGAGAATTAAGGATAATAACGGGATGTGCCACTAATTTGCCCTCATCCCCACCCTTCTCCCCAAGGAGAAGAGCTTTCAAACATTGCCTGTCCTCTTGAGGGCTAGGGTGTAGCTTGCTTCTCGAAGGGTGGGTAGTTCTTGCAGGCATTTCAGCTAAGTCGCAGATCGCATTAATCGTGGAGAACTGAGCGTTCACAGACAGGTAACAAGCAAGCAACCACTTAACCACTGATTCCGCTCCCCTCCCTGATCTACCGCCAATATCCGCTACCCTCTGCCTGGAATGGGGCAGAATAGGAGCAGACAATTATCTCCAGGAGAACTGCCGCTTTTTTGAGGATATTTCATGTCTAGTTTAGTCAATCGTCGTCGCACGACTCCCTGGATCCATCGCTGGTCCCGCCCAATCATTGGGGCGATCGCGATCCTGGGTGCCATCATCACGGCATACCTCACCTTTGCCAGACTGACCAGCACCGCCGCCGCCTGCCCAACGGAAGGATGTGAGCAGGTTCTTTCCAGTCCTTATGCGACGCTGTTTGGGTTACCACTCTCCTTGTTTGGTTTGCTTGCCTACATTGGCATGGCAGCATTTGCGTTGGCTCCTTTAGCCATTAACCCAGAAAAAAATAGGCAATTTCGCACCAAACTGGATCAGTGGACCTGGCTACTGCTGTTCATGGGGGCAACAGCGATGACCGTTTTCAGCGGTTACCTGATGTACATCATGTTTTCCCAGTTTGTTGCCCGGTTTGGAGCCGGTGGGATTTGCTATTTCTGTCTTGCCTCAGCCGTTTTTGCCCTCAGCATGTTAGTGCTCACTCTAATTGGGCGCGATTGGGATGACATTGGGCAACTGCTGTTTATGGGTGTCATCATCGTCATGGTGACGTTGGTTGGTACGCTGGCTGTCTATTCGCCCATTGGAAGCGAAAGTGGAAGTGTTGATCCGGCTGCGCAGATCCGCTCAGGCGATGGACAGGTATTCTTCACCATCAAAAATACCTCCGGTCCCGCAGAATTTGAGCTGGTTCGCCATCTCAATCAAGTTGGGGCAAAAATGTATTCGGCTTACTGGTGCCCCCATTGTTACGAGCAAAAGGAACTATTTGGTGTCCAAGCTGCCAGACAACTGAACTACTTTGAATGCGATCCCGGTGGTGTCAATTCTCAAACTGCCCAATGTCAGAAAATTATTCCAGAGGCGGAGAAGCAAACTGGGCAGAAATTTGGTTTCCCCACGTGGGAAGTCAACGGTAAGTATTATCCCGGTACCCAGTCGCTCCAAAAGCTGGCTGACCTATCGGGCTATAAGGGTCCGCGCAACTTCCAGAATTAGTTAGTTAGTGATCTGTCAAGACTGCATTTGGCGGAATATTCAGTCCACCCGCTCTAGCTGCCAGAGGATCTGGTTTCCTTCTCGGCGGACACGGGAAACGACCCAGTTGCGCCAGACCCAATTATCGCCCCGGCTGGTCACAGCGCTGGCGTTAATGTCCATCAGGTCTGCCAGTTCCGAACTGGTGATCAGGTAGCCTTTGCTGGCAACCTCCTCAGCAATATTTAGCGTATCTATCAAGTCCCGTAGTTGACCGACTCTGATTTCACGGGGTAGGTTTTCGAGCGAATCAGCCGAAGAAGGGGTGTGAACGTCCATAAACCAGATTCGGTGCTGTGTTGACTTTGATGTTAACTTGAGTATCGCGTTGATGGTTATCGCTACAGCCGCCAGAATATTGAGGTTTCCTGACTATCGAGAGAACTCCAGTCAGGGTTAGGGAGCAGCTACCATGAAATCCCCGGCTTTTGGTAAGACAGCCAGACAAATTTAGTCAGGCTCAACCAAAAACCGGGGACTTTCTCAAACTCCCAAAATTGACACGATTTAACAACTGTCAATTTTTCTAGGAAGGTTTAGAATTTCTTATTCGATCGCTCTTGACGAAGCCGCTCCTCGTAAGCAATCCGATCTTGCTCCATCCTTTGTTGGGCAGGCGCATCTCTCACATTTTCGGGGTAATTATCCATTACCCTGCGATCGCCATGCAACCGATCGTGTTCGTCCCGGTAACTCGGAGAAACGGGTTCGCCATAGGAATCACGAACGGATGGGTCAAGATAGGGGCGATCGCCTCTGGCATAAGTACCATCAGCTCGATCCCAGGCATCACGAGTGGCATACCGGGCTTGATCCCAGGTTAAACCTGTACTACCCCGCCGAGTCTCATAATCGGTTCGCAGATCTGGCTCCACCTCTTCATACCGTCTACCAGCATAACGACCGTAGCCTTCATAGCCCGTCCGGTAAGCTGGTTCATAGTCTTCGTAGCGTCGTCCTGTTTCATAATAAGGACGGGAAGCATAATTCGTGCGCCAGTACTCATCTTCAATGGTTGGATTGACAGATTCTGCTGCTGTCTTCCCTAACAGCCCTCCTGCAACAGCACCTACGGCTGCACCAACGACTGCACCAACAGGACCGCCAAACGCTCCACCAACTGCGGTCCCGATCGCGCCTGTGTAAGCAGCACCCAGCCCAGTCCCAACGGGATGAGCACCGGGTTCATGGGTAATTGGGTCAGGATTGCTATCCGTGGGGTCAAACGGGGGATCATATTCCGTAACCATCGTTGAAAGCTCCTTTTATTTAAAGGCTATGAATGAAAAGTCGGCTTCAATGTTCTATACCGAACCATAACTATCCCAGCTTGTAACCTCCTCCCTAAAAAGAAGGAAGTTCAGTTCCAAAAACTCTAACCTCATAGGTAAACTGACTGTGTTACCCTAGAGAAGTTGTCAAAAAACCGCACATCCAGGGTTTCGGGTGTCTGCCAGGGGTTAGTAGAGGTTAGTTTTTAGTTGTTAGAAATCCAGGAATCAATAGTCATTCCTCTTTCTAAAAACCAACAACCAACCACTAAAAACTTCTAAAAGATGCTCCTGGGTGGAGGATTAACCCGAAAGGAGAAAAAATATGCCGGTTATTACGTTGGCTCAAATGTTAGAGTCAGGGGTTCACTTTGGGCACCAAACCCGTCGCTGGAACCCCAAAATGGATCCGTTTATCTACACGTCTCGGAACGGAGTTCACATCATTGACCTTGTCCAGACTGCCCAGTTGATGGATGAAGCGTATAACTACGTGCGCTCCGCATCTGAGCAAGGCAAACGCTTTCTATTCATTGGCACCAAGCGGCAGGCAGCCGGAATTGTTGCTCAGGAAGCTTCCCGCTGTGGTGCTTATTACGTCAACCAGCGCTGGCTGGGTGGCATGCTGACGAACTGGGTCACGATTAAAACCCGGGTAGAGCGTCTGAAAGAGCTAGAACGCCGTGAGGAAACGGGAGCTTTAGATCTGCTGCCGAAGAAAGAAGCCTCGGTTCTACGGCGAGAACTGGAAAAGCTGCAAAAGTATCTGGGTGGCATCAAGCTGATGCGAAAAGTTCCCGACATTGTCCTGATCGTGGATCAGCGGCGCGAATACAACGCGGTTCAGGAATGTCAGAAGTTGGGCATTCCAATTGTGTCTTTACTCGATACCAATTGTGATCCGGATGTCGTAGATGTCCCCGTTCCTGCTAACGACGATGCCATTCGGTCAATTAAGCTAATAGTGGGCAGACTGGCAGATGCGATCTATGAAGGTCGCCACGGTGAACTTGAAGTCGAAGACGACTACGAAGATTTTGAAGGTGCTGAAGAAGAGTTCGATTACGAAGACAATGACACCTCTTTTATCCCAGAGGAGGAAGAGGAATCGGAAGAGTAACTCCAGGTGGTTGGTTGTTAGTTAATCGCTTTTAGACTTTCTAACAACCAACCACTAACCACTAATCAACGCATAGCAGAGCAGGAACTAAGGGACATGGCAGAAATTACAGCAAAACTGGTGAGCGAACTGCGCCAGAAAACAGGCGCAGGCATGATGGACTGCAAAAGGGCGCTGACTGAAAATGATGGCGACCTGGAAAAAGCAGCGGAATGGCTCCGTAAGAAGGGGATTTCTTCTGCTGAGAAGAAAGCTGGGAAAACGGCGGCTGAAGGCTTAGTGGGTAGCTACATTCATACAGGTGGTCGCCTGGGTGTGCTGGTCGAAGTCAACTGTCAAACTGACTTTGTGGCACGGAACGAAGCATTCAAGAAACTGGTTCAAGATGTTGCCATGCAGGTGGCTGCAAACACTCAGGTAGAGTATGTCAAGGTGAGTGATATTCCTGCTGCGATCGTTGACAAGGAAAAGGCGATCGAGATGGGTAAAGATGACCTGGCAGGTAAGCCTGACAACATTAAAGAGAAAATTGTTCAGGGACGGATTGAAAAACGTCTGCATGAACTCTGTCTGTTAAATCAGCCCTACATCCGTGATCAAAACATTACGGTTGAAGAACTGGTGAAGCAGCATGTGGCTCAACTGGGCGAAAATATCCAGGTGCGGCGGTTTGTTCGGTTTGTTCTGGGTGAAGGTATCGAGAAGGAAGAAACGGATTTCGCGGCTGAAGTGGCAGCTCAGATGGGTACTCAGGCTGCACCTGCGGCGGAAGCACCTGCGGTTGAGCCGGTAGCAACAGCGGAAGCACCTGCGGTTGAAGAGCCGGTAGCAAAAACACCTGTAGCAGAAGCACCTGTGGCGGAAGAGCCGCTAGCAGAAGTGCTTGAGGCTAAATCGACTGAAAAGAAAGAAACTAAAAAGGATGGCAAAAAGAAGAAGAAGTAAGTGCTTAAGTGGGAAAGCTTCTAGCTTCGCAATGACAGGTAGAGCTAGGCACTTTACCAATTCTCTGTGAGTTGCATATTTCTTAATCTCCCCTTATCTCTCCTTAAACAAGGAAGTTAAGGGGAGATATAATTTTGTGCGTTCTCCCGTAGGCATTTATACTATATCAATTCTCAGGCGAGGGGGTTAAAAATTAGTACCGGAAACCCTTGCCGTATCAGCCGCTTAACCGCATATGTAAATGAAATTGCTCCTACTTTATTAAAAGCAACGGTCCCAGGCATAGCTTGGGACCGTAAGGAAAAAGTACAGATTCAGCGTGTACAGACAGATTAAGCAGGGTTTGCCTGGGTTCGCCCCTGGAGCAAGTTGATAATTGAGGGCTTTTCCAGCAGTCCGACCAGGATGTTGTTGTCACGAATGACCGTTAACGCTGGTAGCTGGTTTTCTTCCAGGAGCTTAATCACATCCATCAGGGGTTCACTGGATGAGACGGTTCTGAAAGACTCGATCGGTTGGATCAGATCTGCAACTTTTGTTTCTGCCCAGCGATCGCCCGGTATTGTTCTGAGAGTGTCAACCGCCACTTCACCTACCAATTGACCATCCGGGTTCGTAACTAGAAACTTACGCCAGTTACCGGAGTTAAGGATAAGCTGGTCGGCAAATTCGCGCAGGGACACCTGGTCAGAAACCACCGGACTGTTTGGGGTAACGGCATCGGCAGCGGTCAATCCGTCAAGCTGCTCCTTAACAGAAGCATATTGCGCCGCTTGACCTGCATTTTGTAACAGGAACCAGCCAATCAACAGGTTCCAGAAGCTACCAAAACTGCCTGTAAGAAACAGTGGCAGAATGCCTGAGGCGATCGCCCCCCAACCCACCACCTGACCCATACGGCTGGCAAACTTAATGCCTTTGTAAGGATTACCTGTGATTTTCCAGACCAATGCTTTGAGAATATTACCGCCATCCAAAGGCAGACCTGGAATCAGGTTAAACAGCGCCAGAGCCAAATTAATGTAAGTCAACACACCCAAAATGGCGGCTAGCGGTCCCGCAACACCCGTTGTATAGCCAATCGTGAACAGCACTCCGGCTAACAAAAGACTGACGAGGGGACCGGCGATCGCCACCCAAAAGGCTTCGGCAGGCGTTTCTGACTCCTTCTCAAGGCTGGCAAGACCACCAAACAGAAACAGAGTAATTGAATTCACCCCAACACCTTGCCGCAGGGCAACAAAGCTATGTCCCAGTTCGTGTGCCAGAACTGAAGAAAACAGCAGCAGGGCAGTCAACAACCCTAAAGCCAGGGGAACACCGATGGGTAAACCGGGAAATTGAGCAGCTAAACCACCACTATAGGTCCAGGTCACCAGTGCCAGCACCAGAAACCAGGAGGGATTGATGTAGAAGGGAATCCCAAACAGGTTCCCGACGCGGATATTGCCGTTCATAACAGCACCTCTTTAATCGATTCGGAGTCTTTGTGCTCCGGTTCATGTTTCGATTGTAACGGAATGTTAATAAACCTCTCAGGAATCGGAGGGGGCGATTACCGTCTGGTTTTGTTCGGTTGCCACAGAATTACAAGCGAGAGCCTTATCTGTCAGGGTTATCATCCGCCATGAGTCGTGTCATCATTTTTGGGGCAGTCTGATATCTCAACCTCATCCAAGTTGAGCACTGGAGATTTTCCCCAGGAAAAACTACGGGTTTCTAAGTTAATGAGGTTTAAGCTTCAACCTCAGATTTTTTGGAAATCTATTTGGAAATCTATATAGTGATCAACGAATCAGCGGGCAAGCGGGACTTTTGCAAATGGTTTCGTTATGATGGGGACGATTGATAAATGTTTGTTAACAAATATCAATGATTGTATCGACTTCTGGTTTTACTAAAATTAAGGACTCCATGACCGAAAAGCTCCTGTTCGGTCATGAACCCTCGGCTGAGTTGATCGCCATTCTGCTGGTCTACTTTGTTCAGGGCATTTTGGGTCTGGCTCGATTGGCAGTTAGCTTTTTTCTCAAAGATGACCTGGGACTCAGTCCGGCAGAAGTTTCTGCCCTAATTGGGTTTGCAGCATTGCCCTGGATGATCAAACCATTATTTGGGTTTATATCGGATGGAATGCCCATTTGGGGCTACCGACGGCGACCCTATTTAATTCTGTCTGGGCTGCTGGGAGCACTCTCCTGGGTGGCACTGGCGACGGTTGTGCATTCTGCCTGGGCAGCTATGGGGGCGATCGCCCTCAGTTCGTTTTCAATTGCTTTCAGTGATGTGATTGTTGACTCTATTGTGGTCGAGCGGGCACGCAAAGAGTCGGTGGGTGATGCCGGTTCGTTACAGTCTCTTTGCTGGGGAGCAACCGCTGTTGGCGGAATTCTCACTGCCTACTTCAGTGGCTCTCTACTCCAGCACTTCAGTACCCGCACGGTCTTCGGCATTACAGCCACTTTTCCCTTGATCGTGACTCTGGTAGCTCTGCTGATCAACGAGTCTAGGATTACGGAACAAGCCAACTGGGCGGTCGTGCGGCAACAGTTTGGACAACTGCGGCAGGCAGTCAGCCAGAAGGTAATCTGGATGCCAACGGTGTTTTTGTTTCTGTGGCAGGCAACCCCAACGGCTGAATCCGCCTTCTTTTTCTTTACGACCAATGAGTTGGGGTTTGACCCAGAGTTTTTAGGGCGGGTACGCCTGGTGACCAGTCTGGCTTCCTTACTAGGTGTATGGACGTTTCAGCGTTTCTTGCGTAACGTTCCCTATCGAACCATTTTTGGCTGGTCTACGGTGATTTCAGCCGTTTTGGGATTGACCATGTTGATCCTGGTGACCCATGCCAATCGATCGCTGGGAATTAGCGATCGCTGGTTCAGTATTGGCGACAGCCTCGTACTCACCGTCATGGGACAAATTGCCTTTATGCCAGTGCTGGTGCTAGCGGCGCGACTGTGTCCCCCTGGGGTTGAAGCGACGTTGTTTGCGTTGCTGATGTCTGTGGTCAACCTGGCGGGGTTGCTTTCCTACGAATCGGGTGCCCTGCTGATGCACTGGATGGGCATTACGGAAAACAATTTTTCCAACCTGGCGCTGCTAGTTGTGATTACCAACCTCAGTACTCTGCTACCACTGCCGCTACTGGGATTGCTACCTTCTCCGTCTGACCAATCAGCGGATGCGGCAGCGTCTACACTCCGACTTCAAACAGTGCCTGTGGCATTGGACTTTGACTCTTCCGCCTCCAAACACCTTGAGCAGCCTTTTATTCCAGACCTGGTGACTGAACTCGTCCATTCAGCAAACCGGGAAACCGAGGAAACCCTATTGATCCCTGACGATTGAGGGCAAGATAAGAATGTCCTCGCCAAGGGGAATTTTGTGGATCAGTCTTTGGATGTTGCAGCGCAAATTCAATCCCTCATCAGATTAGACAGGGGATTGCTAAATAGCAGGATGAAGTGAAAACTTTGTTTCATTTCATCCTGCTCTAAATTCATCCTTAGAATCAGCAACGCTCGTTAGACATACCAACTGGGGTAGATGCCGAAGATTTTCTTAGCATTCATCCTGCTTTCAAGAAGACAGATTATTGTGTGCCGCCTCGTGCCTGTATCTTTCTCTTAATTTTGCCATAACTATAATCCCTGAATCCCCATGCAAACCCTGACTGATACCCCCATCTCTTTTAATCGTGAAGACTGGCAAAGGGGTTACAACTCTTTGCAGCAAGAGTTTGACTACTGGATTGAGGATATAGAGGGAAAAATTCCGCCTGACCTTTACGGAACCCTGTTTCGGAATGGTCCCGGTTTGCTGGATGTAAATGGGGAGCGTCTTCACCATCCCTTCGATGGCGACGGCATGATCTGTGCGGTCTCATTTAAAGACGGTCGTGCCCATTTTCGGAACCGCTTCGTGCGCACGGAAGGTTATGTCCAGGAGCAGCAAGCGGGACGCATTCTCTACCGGGGGGTATTTGGGACTCAAAAGTCTGGGGGCTGGTTGACAAATGCCTTTGACTTTCGGCTGAAAAATATTGCCAATACCCATGTCGTTTACTGGGGCGGAAAACTACTGGCACTGTGGGAAGCTGCCGAGCCACACCGGCTTGATCCGTCCACATTGGAAACATTGGGACTGGATTATCTGGATGGCGTGCTGCAACCTGGCGATGCGTTTGGTGCCCATCCCCGCATTGACCCGGCTTGCGATCGCAACCATGGCGAACCTTGCCTGGTCAACTTTTCCATCAAGCCAGGACTGTCTTCAACCTTTACAATTTATGAATTCAACTCACTGGGTCGGCTGATCTCTAACTACTCTCAGGTCGTTCCCGGCTTTGCCTTTGTGCACGATTTTGTGATTACCCCTAACTACTGCATCTTTTTCCAAAATCCTGTCAGCTTTAACCCACTGCCCTATGTGATCGGTATCCGTGCTGCTGGACAGTGCATTACCTTTCACCCGGAGCAGCCAACTAAGATTGTGCTGATTCCAAGGGAGTCAGGAATGCAAGCTCAGACAGGAGGCAGCGAGCAAGCGAACAAAAACCAGGAATGGACCGTAGGGAAGAAACGAGCAAAAACCTTTGAGGTGTCGGCTGGTTTTGTCTTCCATCATGTCAATGCTTTTGAGCAGGACGATGAACTGGTAATCGACTCGGTGTGCTATGAGTCTTTGCCAGCCGTAGAACCTGAAGCTGACTATCGACAGACCGACTTTGACGCGATCGCACCAGGGCAGCTCTGGCGCTTTCAGCTAAACCTGAAGACGGGAGAGATTCAGCGTCAACCGTTGGAAAGCCGCTGCTGTGAATTCCCATCCATCCATCCCAACTATGTGGGGAGACCCTACCGCTACACCTATATGGCAGCGGCGCATACACCAATCGGTAATGCACCAAACCAGGCAATTTTGAAGGTCGATGTCGAGTCAAATCAGCGCCAGATCTGGAGTGCTGCCCCCAGAGGGTTTGTCAGTGAGCCAGTTTTTGTGCCCAACCCAAGTGGGAAAGAAGATGACGGTTGGCTATTGGCACTGGTGTTTGATGCGGCATGCGATCGCTCCGATGTGGTAATTCTGGATGCCCAAAACCTGGACCGGGGACCCGTTGCCCGCCTGCATCTGAAACACCATGTACCCTATGGTTTACATGGCAGTTTTACCCCTCAATGGTTCATAGATTGATGCAGGTTGGCAAAAATTACAGTCCATTCGCCCCAGGGGAGGCAGGTTGATCCGCTGCCCCACTTATTCCAGCAATCATGGTTCCTGATGTGGTTCGGGATGAAAGGGGATGACATTTAAATCGAGTGTATCGTGGATCATAGGCAGACGATAGCAACAGAGGTCAATCACGATGACCCAAATTCTAGACAAACCCACTGAACAGCGATTTATCCAAACTGGAGTTAGTTGGGAGAGCTTTAAGGCGATTCAAAGCGGGTTCGCTGACTCACCTGGAGTTCGTCTGTTCTATTACAAGGGGGAGCTAGAGATTTTGTCTACTTCGCCAGAATATGAGATTGTGAAAGGCAATATTGGCTATTTGCTTGAAGATTTCATGCTCAATCAGAGTTTAGAATTTGTTGCCACTGGTTCTTTCTCCCAGGAAAAGGAAGCAGTCGCTTCAGCCCAAGCAGATGAATCCTATTGTTTTGGTGCAAGAAAGCCAATTCCAGACCTGGAGATCGAAGTTGTCATCACTAGCGGTGGACCTAACAAGCTGAAGCGGTATAAGGCGTTAGGAGTTCAGGAAGTCTGGTTTTGGGAGGATGGCGCGATTAGTATTTATCAGTTGGCTCCGACAGACTACCAGAAGGTGAATGAAAGCCAATTCATTAATGGTATCAATCTTGACCAACTAGCCAAGTGTGCAGCGATTGAGTCTCGCCCTCAAGCAGTGAAAGCGTTTAGGCAAAGCGGATAACTCAGCCTTGAATGAGATCGATGCTGTGAGATTTTTACACTCGATCATCAGTTTCTTTAGTCCCATATCCTTAATCGGAAAATATGAGATTTGATGGGTGGCGAAGACCATCCGCGTAGTTCATCTGCATGGAGCAAATCGCATGACTTACCTTAGGGATTAACGGCAAAAAGGAATCGGTTTTCCCAGACTTAGATCCTTTGAGGTCAAGATCTGATTTGCACTGGCATCACTAGATAGGTCATCTTCACCCCACCTAGAGGAGTCAAGATCGCCGGACTGGTTGCCGTATTCAATTGCATTTGCACTTCTGAAGTTGTTACCACCTTCAGTCCATCCATCAGGTATTTCACGTTGAAGGCAATATCCAGGTCATCTCCAGTAATTTGAGCTGGAATGGTTTCCTTACCACTACCCACATCCTGCGCGTCCACCGATAGGGAAAGCTGCTGATTAACACTATCCATCGTCAATTTGACAATATTGTTCTTCTGGTCTGCCAGTACCGCAATTCGTTCCAAGGCACTTAAAAAGAGGCGGCGATCGCAGGTCATCTGGCGGGCAAACTGACGGGGAACAAGCTGCTGGTAGTTGGGATACTGCCCTTCCAGTAAGCGACTGGTCAGCCGCTGATCCGTCCATTCAACGACAAGCTGGCTCTGGTCAAACTTGACTGCCACTGAATCACCCGTCTGCCGCTCTAACATCTTCATCAACTCTTGCAGCGCCTTTGCCGGAATCGTGACATCCAGTTGGGCTGTGGATTCCTCAGCAGGTAAATCCTTTGCCCCCGTCTTACCTTTTCCCTTCGCAGGCTTCGAGGACTCCTCTCGCTCCTCAGAATTCACGGTTTGCACCACAGCCAACCGATGCCCATCCGTTGCAGCAAACTCCAAACCATCGGGCTGAATCGTTAAATGCACCCCCGTTAACACCTGCTTTGTCTCATCACCGCTAGCCGCAAATAGCGAACTCCGTAAGCCTTCAATCACACTTTCTACAGACAACTGGATTGCACTTCCATCTTCCACCACTGGCAGTTCAGGAAACTCTTCCGCCCCCATCCCCCGCACCTGATAGCGTCCTGAGGAGCAGGTTAGCGTTACCACATGGGTTGCATCCGCTGGATTCTCCTCCTCCCCAGCCTCCAGGGTAATTTCACCATCTGGCAATCGCGACACAATGTCGTTCAACAACTTTGCAGGCAGCGTCAGCTTTCCGCCTACTTGCACATCTGCGCCAAAACTGGTTTGAATCCCCAAACTGAGATCAAAAGCACTGAGCTTGACCTGTTGCGCATCTTCATCAGCTACCAGCAACACATTTGCCAAAACTGGATGACTGGGACGGGCAGAAACGGCACGGCTAACCAGAGAAAGATTGGAGCTAAGGCTGTTTTGGGAGCAGACCAGTTTCATGGGATTCAACCTTTTGAGGAGGAATAAAAAGTTGGGCAAGTGGCTGTAGCTGGGGATAACGGCATCTGGAAACCACTAGATTTAGTGTTCTGAAGCGTTGCTTGGGTATGTTAGCACCCTTGTCTCCATCGATCTAGAGGCAATTTTTACATGCTGTCCAGCCTCTCCGGATCGATCCCTACTTAAGAAATTCTTATTTAAACAGTAGTAGTAGAGGCTGTGGAAAATGTGGAAAAAGTTGTGGAGTGTTGGTAATTCGACCTTTAAGGAGGTTTTAAACCTGTGGAAAACCTGTGGAAAAAAACGGGAGTTATTCACATAGTATTTATACTCATCTAGCTTTTCCACGATCGCCCAGTGGTTATTTACAGGTTTTCCCCAAAGTTTTCCACAGAAATCATCTGTGTTTTCCACAGCCTGATTTACCTGTTTAAAACCTCTCAAATGCAAGAATTGTTGAAAATTAATAATTCAATAGAATCCTTAGAAAACAAAAAAGAACTGTTATAGATCTTCATCTGGAGTGTGGAATTGATAAGGAGAGGTGATCGTTCAATTGCGTTCAAGAACCGACTCATGCAAGCTAAGAGGTGCCCAATCAAACCCAAACGGCAAACAGGTTTTAGCCCCCCAGAATCAAGATTCTGGGGGGCTGGGTAAAAGCAAAAACTGTTGAGAACTTATTAGCTAAGTCTCAGCCGCACTGCTCGCAGGAACGCTTACTCCCTAGGCAACCTATTTTTTCCCTGACTTGCCGTATTAATGCGATCGCTCAACTGCCTTAATGTTTGTGTCATTGAAGGATCGTTATCCTTAAGCTGGGCAATCTTATCGCAACTATAGAGGACGGTTGTGTGGTCTTTACCCCCAAACTCTTCACCAATTTTGGGCAGGCTGAGGTCGGTATGCTGCCGCATTAAATACATGCCAATCTGCCGCGCCACACTAATTTCACGCCTGCGAGAATTGCCTTTTAAGTCTTCAATCGAGACATCAAAGGCTTCTGCAATGATTACAATGACCGATTCAGGAGAAGCCTCTACCTTTTCTACCGGAGGATTGAGCACAGGTGCAATATTCTCCACGGTCATCGGTAGTCCTGAGATAGAGATATAGGCAACTGCCCGAATCAAGGCTCCTTCCAGTTCTCGAATGTTGGAGGTGTAGCTTGAAGCAATGTACTCAATCACCTCACGGGGCAGACGCATGTTTTCATACTCTGCCTTCTTTTGCAGAATTGCCATTCGGGTTTCCAGATCCGGTGGTTGAATATCAGCAATCAGCCCCATAGAAAACCGAGAACAGAGTCGTTCCTGAAGGCGGGGAATCTGGTTAGGGGGGCGATCGGACGCAAGCACAACCTGCTTTCCGGCTTCGTGCAGCGTATTAAACGTGTGAAAAAACTCTTCCTGGGTGTATTCCTTCCCTTCAATGAACTGGATGTCATCCACCAATAGCACATCGGCTGCCCGGTAGTGCTCCCGAAAGCTTTGCATACTGTCCTTACGGATAGCGGCAATCAGGTCGTTGGTGAACTGTTCAGTGGAAACGTAAAACACCCGCGAACTTGGGCAAATATCCAGGCGATAATGCCCGATCGCCTGCATCAGGTGCGTTTTGCCTAGACCAACACCGCCGCACAGGAAGAGGGGATTAAACTCGCGTCCAGGAGACTCTGCCACTGCCAGGGATGCTGCATGAGCCATCCGGTTATTCGAGCCAACAACCAGGCGTGAAAACACATACTTTGGATTGAGGTCGCTGCGGTTGCCGCTATTTCCATTCGCCGCAGGAGGTTGAACGATTGCAGGTACTTCTGGCGGACTATCATCCAGCGTCGGGCGAGGCCAAAACATTTCAAAATCTTCGACTGCCGCACTATCCCCTTGAGCAATGGTGATGTGGATGTCAACCGGATGTCCTACGACTTCCTGAACGACTTCTGTGATGGTTTTGATGTAATACTTCTGGAGCCAGTTGCGGGCAAAGGGATGGGGAGTTCGGATCACCAGGCAACCGTTTTCTAATTGCTCAACCTTGGCAGTTTTAATCCAGGTCTCAAAGGTAGGGCGATTCAACTGGAGCTGCAAGCGATCGAGCACCTGTGTCCAAATATTTTCAAGCGTAGTTTCCACCGCAACCCCTAACCCTCATGATGAGGATGGCTAATGTTCAACAAATCTACAAGTAGAAGAAAAAGTCTTCCCAGGCAGGGAGCATGACCAGTTCATTATCTGAAAAAGGCACCCAAGAATTTGCCAATCCAGAGATCAGCAGTGAGCGTGGGGCTAACCACATATAGCGTTTAGTTTGATTCATCCATGCTACGCATAGTGTATCAGGTCGTTATCCGAAATCAAGCTTTGCCGGATGTTGTCCAGAATCGAGGATAAACCAAAACGCTAGAATCCTTGACTGATGAAGTTTACCTGATTTTTCCACAGGCTGGTGATAAGCTTTGTCCTTCTTTAGGATTGGGGTCAGGTGGTGGGTGTGAGGTGTGAGGGATGAGGGATGAGGAGTGAATACAACTCATCAATCATTACTCTGCCCGATCGCCCCTTACCAACCCTACTTTCCTATCTGCTCACCACTCAACACGGTTTCTGGAAGGCTGGCTTGCATTTTGAGGCAGTTACGTCCATCGATGTGGAGACGGTATTCAACGCTGTCCATCAGACGATTCAGGATCAACCAGCCGTAGCCGCTTTCTTGCTTTGCCTCTGGTGTTGGGGGAAGGTAGTTGTCAGTGTCGTAGCCTTTGCCCTGATCCCAAATTTCCAGGGCAATGTCGCGATCGCGAAGTTCCAGCCGAATCAGGACGGGCAAGTTGGGCTGGTCTTTGTGAGCATGACGAACCACATTAGAATAGGCTTCTACGAGAACCAGTCGCAGGCGATTTGACTGGCGGGGCCAATCGACATGGGTGCCAACTTCGACTTCCAAACTGCCCAACAGCCAGTTCTCGACGATAGACAAAAACTTCAGTTCACTGGGTATATGAAGCTCAGTTCTCATTACCTACAGAACCTCCAGAGAGAGTATAGTTTGGTCGTCTTCCTGAATTGTATTTTGCGATCGAATCCGGGAGAGCAAATTGGACAGGTCTAAAGGTTTTTGCTCTTGCAGTAAAAGTTGCCACAATCCCGCCTGTTGCAGCATGGCAGTGGAGGCTGGTTGGCTCCCATTGCCGTTCTGATTGGTAAAGGTCGCTTCCGTGATCCCGTCGCTGGTTAATAGCAGCACCTCACCTGGATTAAGATCCATGCTACCGGAGGCTGCTTTCCAGTTAGGCAAAATGCCCAGCGGAACGCCCCTTACCTTGAGGTAGTTGGGTTCTACTGGTTGATCTGTTCCGGCACCTGCAACGGGACTCATGACAACCCGGTTTGACCAGACCAGCGGGTAAATGTGCCCCGCATTGGCATAAACCAGGGTATGGGTCGAGGGGGTATATCGTGCCAGAACCATTGTGATGAAGCAGTTGGTGCTGATTAAATCTTCAGAAAGGCTGCGATTCAGATTTTGCATCACAATATGGGGGTTGGGCGGCACTTCTTGAGAGAGTTCTCGCCGCAGAACTGAAATGGCACTTGCCATAAATAAGGCGGCGGGTACGCCTTTGCCGGATACGTCTCCCACTGCCAGCCAGATGTCGCCTTGAGGGTGAGCGTAAACCTCAAAGAAGTCGCCGCCCACTTCACGAGCGGGGTAACAACACGCCTGTACTTTCATGCCGTCGAGTTCGGGTAGGCTTTGCCGGAGCAGATTGCCCTGGATCTGGCGAGCGACTTCCAGTTCTGCCCGCATCTGTTCTGCCTGTTCCTGGGTGCGGCGGTAAAGTTTTGCCTGGGAGATCGCCAGAGATGCCTGCTCGGCAACGCCCTGAATCAGTTCGGTATCTTCGGTAGACCAGGGTGGTTGTTGGGACGATCGCTGAAGTGAGAGAATTCCCAGAAAGTCTTGCTGATAGGTGAGGGGAACGACTAATCGAGGGTCGGAGCCGGATGCCTGGTCTGATTGCACCTGCCGTTTTTGCAAAACCCATTGAATTAAGGGATCGCTGCCTGCCTCTTTGATAATGCTGTTCAGGGTTTCCTGAGATTCTTCACCGTTGGCAAAATAAATGAATGCCTCTGGGATCAGGCGATCGGACTCAATTGGATACAGCACACAACGGTGAGCCTCAAAAGTCTGCCCTAGCCTTGCCGCGATCGTTTGCAGCATACTGTGGTAATCCAGCGACTCCCGAATCGCTGTAGTCACCACGTTAAACAACGACTCCCGCCGTAGGGCGCGCTGCAACTCATGCGTGCGTTGTTTGACGACATGGTAAGTGTCGGCTGCCTGTTGCACTACACCCTTGAGTTGATCGGGATTCCAGGGTTTGGTGATATATTTGAACACCTTACCGGCGTTGATGGCTTCGACCAGATCTTCAACATCGGTATAGCCGGTAAGGACAATGCGAATGGTATCGGGAAATCGGTCTACGGTTTTGCTGAGAAACTCCGTTCCTAGCATTTCTGGCATCCGCTGATCCGAGATGATGATTGCCATCTCGCCCTGCTGGTCCAGGATTTCTAGAGCCGCGATCGCGCTGTCTGCTTTAATGACATTGAAATCTCGCCGGAACGTGCGATACAACAAATCCAGGTTATCAGGTTCGTCATCAACGACCATCAATTTGAGTTTATAACCTGTTCCCTGAGACATTTGATGCTCCCGCATGTGAAGGCTAGGGTTTTCTACTGGAGGTTAGACTACCGCTAAAGTCGCCCTATCAACTGTTTGCTTATTACAACTCTCTGTAGAGTAAGGTACCCAGGAATGTGTTATCCCTAACAGGCGGAATGGGATTGTACGGATGAGGAAGGGGGAAGGAGTTGAGATTTGAGAGTTCAGAAGTCATGGGTGTGTAGGTAATGGTTTTTTTGCCTTTTGCTCTGGACCGATTACCTGTCCTAAATCTTCAACTCTTCCCCTACTTTTCACTGTCTTCGGCGAAACTGGTAAGATTCGGTTGCGGCTCCCCAGACTTGCTTGCCGTTGGCATCGAAGCCTCTGTCCCAGGTGTCCATTCCAGCCTGGTGCAGGACAACGTGGTTTGTGATTCGGACTGCTCCGCGCACGTTGGCAGGGCAGCCGTCAACGGGGGTGTTGCCTGCGTAGCCGCTGGGAGTGCGTTTGAGAAAGACGCTGCAAACGGGTGTGCCGAGATCGGAAAGGCGGATGACTCGCTCCGTCACGGGTTTGGCACAAAAGCTTACCATCTGGGTGGGGTTTGGAGGTCTGAAGGAGAGCGATCGCACACTCTGGCTCAAGGAACTGGGAGCAATCTGCAAAAACCTTTGTCGGTAAGGTTTAGCCAGGTCTTTGGAGAGGGCTTGTTCCTGGTAGAGAAAGATGGCTCCATCTGAATCATCAGGAGTGTCTGCCAGGGTGATGCGACAGGTCGTCATTCTGACATTAGGAGCTTTAGGGTTGGCGGTTGCCTGGAGGGAAGTATCCATCATGCCTTCCAGATAAGCAGCGACTTCGTTCGCTTGCTGTTTGAGCGTGATGAAAGATGGATTGGCAAAAGCAGGGTAATGAATAACGAATGAATGGATTCCTGCTAACAGGGCGATCGCGGGTTGAGGTTTCACGGGATAGAAAGTCGCAACGATTCGAGAGGCATCGTAAACCTCACCAACTTAGAAATCCGTAGTTTTTCCTAGGAAAAATCTCCACTTCTCAACTTGGATGAGGTTTATAGCGTTTCCTTTCTGGGTGAGGTACATCTCATCGTTTTGACTCAAAGGTTCTACGGCTATCCATGTACCTCACTGGATTCAAAAACGCTATAACGTGATTTTCCCATGAAAAAACTCCAACTTCTTCAAGAAGTTGGAGAAATAAGATGGGTATGGTTTTATGACCTTTTCCCAACCAAACGGATTTGGACTAGAGAACTAAAAGGT
Organism: Kovacikia sp. CALU 1929; assembly: GCF_056784235.1. Lineage (NCBI taxonomy): Bacteria > Bacillati > Cyanobacteriota > Cyanophyceae > Leptolyngbyales > Leptolyngbyaceae > Kovacikia > Kovacikia sp. CALU 1929. The sequence goes on along the minus strand of NZ_JBXBCF010000097.1, from coordinate 46,661 downwards.
GAGAACTCAAGGATGAGAATTAAAGGGTGCGGGTGCGGGTGAGTAAACCCCATAGGAAAATGGCAACAATCGCACCAATGACGGCGACAAACAGACCAGGAATACTCAAACTGGTGGCAACCAATTGCAAACTTCCTGTTTGGATAAAGGTGAACAGGGTTCCTCCCACAAAGGCACCAATGATGCCGAGAATGATGGTGCCAAGAATACCACCAGGTCCACCGGGATAAATGGCTTTGGCGATCGCTCCTGCAACAAGACCCAAAACGATCCAGGCAATGATATTCATATAGTTTTAAACCAAACGTTGTTTATGAACAACTCAAATCTACCAACGTCTGATTAGTGATGACCTATACCAGGAGAGATAATTCATCCCTCATCTAAAGACCGATTTTTATTCAGAAAGCTTTTCATTCAGATGGGCGTTCAGATGGGCATTTAGAATAACTACCTGGCTCCACCACTTCCCGTACCCGGTAGATAGGACGACCCTGGGACTCGTGGTAGGTTCGCATTAGTAACTCTGCTAATAAGCCAAAACTGAATAACTGCACTCCAGCTAGAAGCAGCACAATGCAGAGAATTAAAAGGGGGCGGTTACCAATACTGGCTCCAAAGACCAGTTTGATGAAGGTTAGATGACCTCCGATCGCCAGCCCCACCACTAAAGATGCAAGCCCAAATAACCCAAATACATGCATGGGCTTGGTGAGAAACTTCTGCATAAACCAGATGGTGAGCATATCCATCACAACGCGGAAGGTTCGCCACAACCCGTATTTGCTCTGACCGTAAACGCGGGCATGATGACGCACCGGCATTTCAGCAATCCGTGCGCCCTCTATAAATGCCAGTGCCGGTAAAAAACGGTGGAGTTCCCCATACAGGTTCATATCGGCAACTAATTCTGAGCGGTATGCCTTGAGGGAACAGCCATAGTCATGCAACTTTACCCCAGTCACCTGCCCAATCAGTGAATTAGCAATTTTTGAGGGCAGCAGCCGGGTCAGGGCTGCATCCTGTCGGTCTTTGCGCCAGCCACTCACCAGATCAAATCCTTCTTCCAGCTTGGCAAGTAATTTAGGAATATCTGCTGGGTCATTTTGCAGATCCCCATCCATTGTCACTACGGTTTTCCCTTTGGCATGGCTGAATCCGGCTGCCATTGCAGCCGTTTGACCGTAATTGCGACGCAGGATAACGGCACATAAATCAGTCCGGCTGAGGGCAAGTTGCTTCAGTAAATCCGTAGAACCGTCGGTAGAGCCATCATCAACACAAATAATTTCGTAGGAGAGATGAGCATTCTTCAGGCTGGTGGCGATCGCCTCAATTAAATGCGGTAAACTCTCAAACTCATCCCGAATGGGCACCACAACCGATACCGAAAGGTTGTTCAGAGACGGAACCAGTTGAAATTTACTTTCCTCAGAGCGCAGTGAAATACTCATTTCCTTAGTAACAGGTAATTTCTGGTGGATGCCAGCGATGGAAAATTTGGCTTTACGAGAACTTCAAGTAAACCTATCACAAGAAAGGGGAGGGGGGAGCAGAGGAGAGGGGGGAGTAGAGGGAGAGGGGGGAGCAGAGGGAGAGGGGGAGAACTCTCGACTTTTAACTTTTCCCCACTAACAACCAACAACTAAAAACTTTTTCCCCCCTCCCCTCCATAACCCGCAACTACCCTTCCCGCTCCCCGAATCTGAGCCTGGTAATTCTGGCTGATGGGGTCGTCTCCACCGGAGAGGTAATCAATGCCGATGCCGTTGCGTCCCTGGTCTTTACCAGAACTGTGAATATACCGATCGCCTCCCAAGTAAATGCCGACATGTGTGGCTTTGGCGGGGGGACCAAAGAAGACCAGATCACCCGGTAAGAGGTGGTCAAGGGCGATCGCCGGCACAAACGCTTCTTGCTGGTAGGCATCCCGTGGGAGCCAGATGCCTGTAGAGGCAAAGGCAGTCTGTACCAGTCCAGAGCAATCGAAGTTGGGACCTACGGTGCCGCCCCAGAGATATTCGTTTGGTTGGGTCATGGCAGCCTGGGCAAAGGCGATCGCGGCTGGTATCCGGTTGAGAATCTCTGCTTCCGAAATTAGGGTGGGTTCGTAAGGAGGATCAGCGACTTCCAGGTGTGCCAGGTCATCGACTGCCAGCCAACCTGGATAGCCATCCTCGCACAGACATACCTTTACGGCTCCAGTGTCAGGGTTCTTAGTAAGGTTAGGAGTTTCGGGAGAAGGGGAGATTCTCCTCAAACAGCGTCCGATGGCTGCCTGGGTTGCCAGACTTTGCAGCGCCAGGGAGTCATAGAGGTTTAAATTTGCCCGACAGCGATACTGCATGGAGGGGAGAGGAGTGAGGAGTAGGGGCAAGCAAAGGTTTTTTCTGGAACTGAATGACCAATGACCCAAAACCCCTTTTACCTCCGTTACTTTAGACTCTGAATCCCTCAAAATCAAATTCGCATCACATTTTCTCCGGATGGAATAGAGACTAGACGAAGAGTGGAGTGGTAGATGCACCCTGATTTCGCCCCTGGCTCTTACGCTGGGGGCTTTCTGTCTTTAAGGACAACATTATAGGTTCAAAACTTAATGAATTCCTTGTAAATCGTGGCTCTGGGAGATGGGGACAAGGGGTAATAATTTTGTAGCCTGGAAGTAGTGTGTTTCCAGAATCTATCTGCTACGTGACCCCATCAATCAAATTGCCCAGCCATCTGCATCTGTGTAAGGAATGACCCCAGAAACTGTTGAAATCGACGGCAAAACATTTGTCCCTGCCGAGCAATTGCCGGTTCCAGAGTGGCCTTGTGTACTGAGTGAACGCCCTCAACCCATCCTGACGCTGAAGGATGATGATCTGTTCTTGTTGACCGATACGTTAGGCAATATTGGCGGTTGTATTGGAGATGACCGCAGTGCCAGTATGGGTCTATTTTGCAAAGATACGCGATTTCTGAGTCGGTTGGAGATTCAGATTGATGGGCGATCGCCCATTCTCCTGAGCAGTACCGCCGATAAGGGATTTATTCTATCGGTGTTATGCACCAACCCTCATATTGAAGATCGAATCAAAGCGGAATCGATTGGCATGAAGCGGGAACTGGTTCTCAATGGCGGGCTGTTTGAGGAAATTGAAATTGCAAACTACAGCACCAGTGCAGTGACCTTTGAACTGAGTCTCAGCTTTGATTCAGATTTTATTGACCTGTTTGAAGTCAGAGGATTTGGGCGAGAGAAACGGGGACGGCTATTGCGAATGATACAGCCGTCGGAGAATGACGCGATCGCGGATTCAGCCGATGACGCAACGGAGGCAACGTCTCATGACCCGGAAAAAGTTGTCCTTGAAACCAACTCATTGCTTCCTTCTCCCCCTTCTCCCCAACGTCCGGTCGAGCACATCCTTGCCTATCAGGGATTGGACGGTTCTCTATTAGAGTCTCGAATTCAGTTTGCTCACCGTCAACCTGACTTCATGAAGGGGAATACGGCAATCTGGCAACTTCATCTGGAATCCCACGAAACTCAAATTTTGGGCTACCGCCTCCAGATGTTAAATAGTGGACACTCGGCTTCGACGGTCAGTGCTCCTGCTATGCTGGCACAGGCAAAAGCCGCAGAACTGATGGAAGAAGAGACCTGGCGACAACAGGTCACCCGCATTCGGTCAGACAAAAACACCTTTAACCAGATCATTGAACGGGCAGAGCAGGATATTTACTTGCTGCGACAATCCTTTGGCAAAGGGAAAGCGCTTTCTGCGGGAGTACCCTGGTTTTCAACCCTATTTGGGCGCGACTCTATCATCGCCGCTTCCCAAATCTTGATGCTGGATCCCCAGATTGCCCGTGAAACCCTGTACATTCTGGGGCAGTATCAGGGCACAGCCGAGGACGAATGGCGCGATGAACAACCGGGCAAAATTTTGCATGAAATTCGCTTTGGTGAGATGGCACGCTGTCAGGAGATCCCGCACACTCCCTATTACGGTACCGTCGATGCGACTCCTTTATGGATCATGCTCTATGCGGAGTATTTTGCCTGGACGGCAGACCATGAGACCCTAGAGAACCTGTGGAGCAATGCTCTGGCGGCAATGGACTGGATCGATCGCACGATGAAGTATACGGGCTATCTCAGTTATTTCCGTAAATCTAAGCGAGGACTGGACAATCAGGGGTGGAAGGATTCTGGGGATTGCATTGTCAATCGGCGGGGACAGTTGGCACATGGGGACATTTCCCTCTGTGAAGTGCAGGCATACGTTTATGCCTCTAAGATTCGGCTGTCGCAAATCGCCCGCATGAAGAAGCGGATTGACCTGGCAGATCGGTGGGAAGAGGAAGCCAGGGATTTGAAAATGCGCTTTAACCGGGACTTCTGGATGGAAGATCAGGACTTTTGTGCCCTGGCGCTGGATGGGGAGGGCAAACCTGTAGACAGTATCACCTCTAATCCTGGGCACTGTCTCAGCCTGGGTATCTTCACGCCAGAAAAGGCGTACAGTGTGGCGGAACGGCTCCGCGCTCCCGATATGTTTAACGGGTGGGGCATTCGCACGTTGAGCAGTCTGTCACCTGCCTATAACCCGATGGGTTATCACATTGGCTCTGTGTGGCCCCATGACAATGCGTTGACGGCAATGGGGCTGCGATCGCTGGGGTTGATTGATCAGGCGCTGGAACTGGCTCAGGGCATTCTGGACATGACCAAGCGTCAACCCTACCACCGTCCCCCAGAACTGTTCTGCGGCTATGTGCGGGCGGATGACAATGACCCGGTGCAGTATCCAGTCGCTTGTACACCTCAGGCATGGGCAACCGGCAGTATCTTTCAACTGCTGCATACAATGGTGAATCTGGTGCCCGATGCCCCCAGTAACACTCTGCGAATCATTGACCCGGCATTGCCAGAAAGTATTAGCTATCTGTCTTTGCATAACCTGCGGGTGGGTCCTACCTTGCTGGATCTGGAGTTTGAGCGATCGGGGTCTACCACTGCCTGTCGGGTGTCGAAGAAGCGGGGCAACTTGCGGGTGATCATTGAGGCGTAAAGTCTGGTGCAGCGAAGCAGGCATATAACAGGTGACAGGAGTCAGGAGTCAGGAGTTTAGCAAAAAGCCTGAACAGTTGGTTTAATACGATCCTAGAAACTGATGCGGTGAGCCAGATTGATTGGGCGATCGATGATCTGGTGCAATTGCTGTCTCAGGTAGACATGGGCTTACCGAAGTGACTTATAACCCCACAGAGCAACGGGTTTATATCAACAAAACCCGCTATTTTGAAGGCATTGCACCTGATGTATGGGAATTTAAGATTGGTGGCTATCAAGTACTAGACAAATGGTTGAAAGATCGCAAAAAAGCTAAACGAACTCTGTCTTTTGACGATGTATTGCACTATCAGAAGGTTGTGATTGCTCTGAAAGAAACGATGCAACTGATGCAAGAAATTGATCAACTCATTCCTGACTTTCCAATTGAGTAGGATTCAATAGTTAAATATCGAAAGGAGGGAGTGGCATGACAGAAATCATTTTTTGGGTTGAGGATGATGTAGAGGGAGGTTACACAGCTAGAGCGATCGGAGAATCTATTTTTACACAAGCTGACAGCATTCAAGAACTGCGAGAGATGGTTAAAGATGCTGTTCATTATCATTATCCTGATGAAGCAACTCGTCCAAAACTCATTCGCCTACATATCGTGCATGATGAGGTAATTGCTTCATGAAATTATCCAGAGACTTATCTGGTGAGATATTAGCAAAGGCTCTGGAAAAGCTGGGATATACTATTGATCGCCAAACGGGAAGTCATATTCGATTAACAAATGGGAATTTATCAATGAGGTGCATTGGTAGAATGCTGTGAAATACAACCCGGACAAACATCAGAGGCGATCGCTCCGATTGAAAGGATATGATTATTCATCTCCTGGCGCGTATTTCATCACCATTTGCACCCATCAACGGCAATGTCTATTTAGCGAAATTGTTGCTGGTGAAATGCAATTGAGTGAGATAGGAGAAATAATACAATTTTGCTGGCAAGCAATTCCAGATCATTTTGCCAGGGTTCAATTGGATGGATTTGTGGTGATGCCTAATCACCTACATGGAATTATTGTTATCACAGACACCCGTAGGGGCATGGCATTGCCATGCCCCTACCCGACAATGCAACCTGAAGAACGAAAATTTGGAAAACCGATCGCGGGTTCATTATCGACAATTATGGGTTCATTTAAATCAGCAGCAACCAAACAAATCAACATCCTTCGTAACGCACCAGGAACTCCGGTTTGGCAACCTAATTATTATGAACATATCATTCGAAGCGAATTATCTTTAGAACGGCTGCGTCAGTATATTTACAACAACCCTTTGTCTTGGTCTAAAGATCAATTGCACCCTGATTGCCCATCAAAGTGGTAGTAGAGCGATCGCAAGAAAACTCACGATTTTTCCAGCGATCGCCTTTGCAGATCCTCGGCGTTGCTGAAGCAGGCGCAGGTTGCAAACCCATCCTTCCAATTGCTCCGATCAAGTGATGGGTGTTCTCAATCGCGTCATGGTTTGAAGCAGGTGGGCGATCGCACAAATCATCTACTACGCTTTCTGCGCCAGCGGAGGAATAGCTTTTGAAACTCAACTGCCCAAAAGCCCACGGTACTGATTGCCAGACTGATCCAGAGTTCCTGGGTGGTCAGTGACCGGGTTTCAAACAGTCCTTGCATCCAGGGAACGTAGATGACCGCCATTTGCAAAGAAAACGTCACCAATACGGCTGCCAGCATCGGTTTATTCGACAGTAACCCCTGTTTAACCAGCAAATCCCGCTCCGATCGCATTGCCAGTGCCAGACTCATGCGGGAAAATGCCAGCGTTGCAAATACCATTGTCTGCCAGTTTTCCCAGCCTGCATCCAGGAAATAGTTGCCTGCTAACAGAAACACCATTCCCATCAGCAGTCCCACCCAGATGATGTCTCTGCCTACGCCCCGACTGAAGACACTTTCATTGGGAGGGTAGGGCGGACGGCGCATGACATTGCTCTCGGCAGGTTCCACACTGAGCGCCAGTGCCAGCAGACCATCTGCCAGCAGGTTGATCCAGAGAATTTGGGTGGGGCGCAGGGGCAGGGGCATTGCCAGCAGCGGAGCCAGCAGCATGATCACAACACCACTGGTGTTACCTGTCAGGTTATAGCGAATGAATTTCCGGATGTTGTCATAAATCACGCGCCCTTCTTCGACGGCAGCTACGATGGTGGCAAAGTTATCGTTCAGCAGCACCATGTCGGCGGCTTCTTTCGCAACATCTGTACCTGTAATGCCCATTGCCACCCCGATGTCTGCCTTACTCAGAGCGGGGGCATCATTGACCCCATCTCCCGTCATAGACACGATATGCCCCCGGTTTTTGAGGGCTTCCACAATCGACAGCTTTTGCTGGGGTGACACTCTGGCATAAACCGAGATGCTCTCCACTTGCTGCTCCAGTTCAGCCAGGGAAAGCTTGTTAAGGTCTTGCCCGGTGAGGTAGCGCCCAGTGTGGGAAATATCCAGTTCTTCGGCGATGTGTTTTGCCATCAGCGGGTGATCACCCGTGATCATGACGGTACGAATGCCTGCCTGGTTGCAGGTTTGGACGGCAGCTTTTGCCTCTGGACGGGCGGGATCTAGCATACCTACCAGACCGGCAAAGATCAGGTCTTGCTCAATGGTGGCTTCGGAACCGGGTTCTGGTAGGGTTTCAATCGGACGGAAGGCAACCCCCAATACACGGGTGCCCGAACTGGCAAGGCGATCGTTCTGGCTGTGAATCTGCTCTTCCCAGTCGGCATTCATCGGTTCTACCTGATCATCCAGCCAAACCTGACTACAAATTTGCAGCAACCCATCGACCGATCCCTTGGTAAAGGCAATATAGGGTGTAGAGGGCAGCGAGGAAACGGGCGGCAGCAGGGAGGAGGAGGGGTTGCTATGGTTCCACTGGTCTCCTTCGCGCTCGATCCGGTGGATGGTGGTCATGCGTTTGCGATCGGAGTCGAAAGGAGCTTCCGCGACACGAGGAAACAGGTCTTCCAGTTCGTCCTTATCCAGACCGAGGCGATCGGCGGCTACGACCATCGCAATTTCGGTGGGATCTCCGATCGCCTTGGGTACTTCAGAATCGGGTCTATCCTCATCCCCCTCTAATTCTGGGTGATCTAATTCTGTTTCTGTCCGATCGGCTTCTTTGTTATTGGGTAACAGCGCGTTATTACAGAGCGCACTACCCACCAGTGTTACCGCCATCGGAGGCGGTAGTGCGGTTCCCTCACCGGGTCTAAAAATCGACTTTTTGCCATCCATGCGCGAGGTGATTTCAGCAAAGGACTCGCGCAAATCCACCCGCTGACCTGCCAGGGAGAGGATGGTGACGGTCATCCGGTTTTCGGTCAGGGTGCCGGTTTTGTCGGAACAGATGGTGGTGACTGAGCCGAGGGTTTCGACCGCAGGCAACTTGCGGATCAGTGCCTGACGTTTTAGCATTCGACGGGAGCCTAATGCCAGCGCAATGGTTACGACCGCAGGCAGCCCTTCGGGGATGATGGCAACTGCCAGACTGACGGCAGTAATGAACATATCTTCAACGTTTTCGCCCCGGACAATGCCGACCGCAAAGATCACCGCTACCAGGGCAAGTGCCATCAATGCTAGTCTGCGCCCCAGTTGATCGAGCCGACGCTGGAGGGGGGTCTGCTGCTGCTCGACCGACTGCATCGAGTCGGCAATTTTACCCAACTCGGTGTTCATGCCGGTTTCGGTGACAATGGCTCGTCCCCGCCCGTAGGTGATGATGGTGCCCATAAACAACATATTGTGGCGATCGCCCAGGGGCAGGGATTCACCGGAAATGGGGGCAGCACTCTTTTCTACCGACTCGGACTCACCCGTAAACGCCGATTCCTGGGCACGCAGGTTGGTCGATTCCAGCAGACGAACATCGGCAGGCACCTGATCGCCATCCTCAAGCTGCACCATATCTCCTGGCACCAGTTCACTGGCAACCACCTGCTGCCACTCGCGATCGCGCCAGACCAACGCCCTCGGCACCGCCATTTTTTTGAGTGCAGCAAATTCCTTGCCAGCCCGGTACTCCTGGGTAAACCCCAGAATGCCGTTAAAGACCACGATCGCCATAATGGCAGCGGCATCTTTATAGTCACCCAACACCGCCGCCACCACTGCCGCTACAATCAGCACCAGTACGGTGGTTGCCGTAAACTGTTCCCACAGCATGACCCAGGTTTTTTTGGGTGGGCGTTCTCTCAGTTCATTCCGTCCATCCTCTGACAGACGGCGGCTTGCTTCAGCAGAACTTAAGCCAGAGTCTTGATTCGTTTCTAGCTGACGCAGGACTTCAGCAGTATCCAGTTGATACCAATCGTTCATAGAGAAAAATGTGGGGCGATCGCAGCGTTAATCATCAAGATTAAACCATACCTGCCAGGGGAGGGGTGGTATTTAGGAAAGATGGGTTGGAATAGGAGTGAGGAGTGAGGAGTGAGGCTTCGACGTGAGCGCTCAGCCGAACGGTATCAGGGGTGAGGAGGTTCGGCGTCCCAGGTTTGTGGTTGATGACGCTACTGATGACCAATGACTAATGACCAATGACCACTGCCCCTTCAGTCTCAACGCTTAACTTTCAACTTTCAACTCTTAACTCTCAACTTCACCCCCATCCTTCCAATCCTTAAAAGAGACTGAGATGCAATCAAAGCTGGGATTTACCGATATACCCTTTATAGGTAGCTGTGGCAGACCTCACGATCCGCAAGACATTAATGGCAAGGACAAACGCCCTTGCTGAACCCTGGCACCTAACACCTGCTACCTTCTTCTACATCTCTTTCCGTTTTGACAGGAGTTTTATATCATGTCCACTTTGAAAGTTGGAATTAATGGATTTGGTCGGATTGGACGCCTGGTGATGCGGGCTGGGATGGCTTACCCAGAGATTGAGTTTGTTGGAATTAATGATCTGGTGCCGCCGGATAATCTGGGTTATCTGTTGAAGTATGACTCTACCCACGGGATGTATAAGGGTTCGGTGGAAAGCCGTGAGGATGGAATTGTAGTCGATGGTCGGTTTATTCCCTGTACGGCGGTTAGAAATCCGGCAGAACTACCCTGGGGTGACCTGGGTGCCGATTATGTGGTGGAATCGACGGGTTTGTTCACCGGCTATGAGGGAGCCGAAAACCATCTGAAAGCGGGGGCAAAACGGGTTGTGATTTCTGCTCCTACGAAAGATCCGGAGCGGGTGCGGACGTTTGTGATGGGGGTGAATCACCACGAATACGATGCGTCTAAGGATGTGATTGTCTCGAACGCAAGCTGCACAACGAATTGCCTTGCACCTGTGGCGAAGGTGCTGCATGAGACGTTTGGATTGGCTGAGGGGCTGATGACGACGGTTCACGCGATGACGGCAACCCAACCCACGGTGGATGGTCCCAGTAAGAAGGACTGGCGGGGTGGACGCGGGGCAACCCAAAACATTATTCCGTCTTCTACGGGAGCGGCAAAGGCTGTAGCGCTGGTGCTGCCAGAGTTGAAGGGCAAGCTGACCGGGATGGCCTTCCGGGTAGGTACTCCAGATGTTTCGGTGGTAGATCTGACGTTTAAAACTACGAAGTCAACCAGCTATAAGGAAATTTGTGCAGCCATGAAGGAAGCGTCGGAGGGTGCTCTGGCTGGAATTCTGGGTTATACAGATGACCAAGTCGTTTCGATGGATTTCCGTACCGATCCGCGTTCCAGCATTTTTGATGCCAAGGCTGGGATGGAACTAAACTCCAATTTCTTTAAGGTAGTTTCCTGGTATGACAATGAGTGGGGCTATTCTTGCCGGGTGATTGACCTGATGTTGGAGATGGCAAAGAAGGAAGGCATCCTGGAGGCGGGTAAGGTGGCGGCAACCGTTTAGGGGGTTGGTGTTGTGAGCAGCGATCGCGATCGCTGCTCTTCAGACAGAAACGACGAATGAGGAGAAACCCAAATGGCAACCAACACTTCTTTAGAGGATCGGCTTGCTGTAGTAGAAGCCGCGATCGCTGAGTTGCAAAAGCAAGTTGCTACGCCTCAACCGACGAATTGGCTGCAACAAATAACAGGATCTTTCAAAGATGAACCTGCCTTTGAGCAGGTACTTGCTTATGGAAGAGGGATTCGCCAGGGCGATAAGTCGCTTCTGGAAGCTCAAGATGAGCTATGAAGTATTTACTGGATACGGATCATCTGAGCATTCTTCAGCGTCAAGCAGGGGAAGATTACAGTAAACTTTTGACGCGCATGACTCGCTATCCGCTATCAGATTTCGCTGTATCGACTGTAACATTTCATGAACAGATGCTTGGCAGTCACGTTTATATCAGTCGCGCTCGTAACCTCAATGACGTAGTGAAAGGATATGAAATAATGGCACGCCTTGTCAGCGATTTCAAGGTGTTGCCCCTTGTCTCGTTCGATGCGGGTGCAGCTACGACATTTAACCAGTTACAGTCACAACGAATTCAACTGGCAAAGATGGATGCCCGAATTGCTGCAATTGCGCTGTTCCATGAATTGATTTTGTTGACCCGTAATCGCCGAGATTTTGGTAAAGTATCGGGCCTACTACTTGAAGATTGGACAGTCTGACCCCAAAAACTATTCCTTGTTCTCAAGGGAACTGTCGTCTTCTGGAAAGTCACGCAGGAAGTAGAAGCGATCTGTTTGCAAGCTAGTTCCCTTAACCCTGCCTAAATAACCTGTTAGAGGTGAAGAAAGTTCTATTAATAATTCATGCACTGTTTGGTTGTCCAGGATAGCGTTGTCCTGTCTCCCAAAAGCAATGTTGTATTGTACTCGAATTTCAGCAACTTCAAATTGTCTTCGATCAGGTTCAGTGTCAGCTAGTTGTTTAACCGCTTTAACCATTTGAGAGCGTAACTTAATTTCCTTTAAAGTCTTTTCAACATATTCGTCAATTTTATAATCAATCATTCCAGGAACTAAGTATTGCTTGAGATCAATTAAATCTACTGAACCTGGATATTTTGCTTGAAGTTCAACCAATTTCTCAAAAGTCATAGCAGTAATGATACTTGTCTTTGAAATCTGTGCGGAGTCTTGAAGATTCCTTGTGGGTTGCCCTGGTCCAATAATTAGTCTGGTAGCCGTTAGAAAATTTTCTTTAAGGTGGCGCTTCCCAATTCGATCTAATTCCTCAACGGCCCTATCTGGAATACTTCTACCAGCTTTACATTCCCCAACTAATGGATAAGGATGTGAGCAAAATAAGTCTAATCCACCAGCACCCCCTTTAAAGGCTTCTTCAACCTTAAAGCCTATAAATTCAAGTCCATTGCGAACAATAATTTCAAAATCTGTTCCTGCCTGATAATTACTTTTCTTTCCATCATCCTGTTCTTTACTCCGTTCGCCTAATTCTGTAATTGTTTTTATCCAAGTTAAATCAGCACCGAGTGTATGTTTAGCTTTACTGTCTGACCAACTCAAAAATGTCCTAATATCATGAACAAGAGTTTCAGCAGCATGGCTAGTTATAGTTTGAGCAACAAGAGATTGCAATTCTTCCAGTTCAGAATAGGGAAATGGGCGCAATTCGATTAATCTTCGCTGTTGTCTATGAAAGGTTAAATCGCTCAAAATGGGCAAAGATTTTTCGATTTGGATTGAGTTGACGAATTGTTCACCTAAAAAGTTTAAACCTACAAACTTTCCACATTTTTCGGTGTTAATAGCATTATTAGATACTTTGATAGGCTCAGATAGTTGATAGACTCGCAGCAGAGCAAGAAATAAATGGTTTCGTTCGCTTAAATTCTTCCTCAAAGCATCTTTCGTCCAGATCGTTAAACTAGACAATGCTTCTACCTGCTGAGGTTCATGTAGTATTGTGCAATGTTCACATCTTGCCCATGCTTCAATTGCTGCATTTTCGGGATGATACTGAGAAAATGCAGTACTAGCTAAAGACCAATATGGTGAGCGATACTGCTGTTCAAAATTCAAAGTATTAGTTGATTCTGGGCAAGGATATAGAGCAAATGACCATCCCTTTTGCACAGAAACTCTAGGGATTACTGCAATAAGTTGACCTTTCAGTAGTGCAGTAATATCGACAGCAGGTAGACACAGTACTCTATCAAGTTGAGTTATTTCAAGCATGAACCATCAACTCTTCTAGATCTTCTTCAGTGGAATCAGGTTCTTGAACACTGTTTTGTGCCGAAACTTGAGGCTCATCCTCAATATCATCGGGTATTTGATAAGATGGATTACTCAAAATCTCCTTCAGTAGGGGATTATGAATACCTAACCAATACTTTGCACCTTTTCCAGCAATAAAATTCAAAATCTCCTCTTCGCTTACACCATATTCTGACTGGCGCTTTTGATAAACTGAACGAATTGCAATTAATGGTTTAATTTCTGTCTCTCTAAGTTTTACAAATTCTCCTCCACTCTCAATTAAAGGAGTAAGATATGTCCTCTGAAAATGATTATTAATTGGTTTTTCTTTAGAACGCACTAAACAACCACGAGTTAGTTCAAAATGATTATCTACATCTAAAAGTCTTTTAAAGCCTGCTCCTAATCCTTTACCCCCGTCATACTGTAAGACTGCAACACCTATACTTACTGATTTTCCTTCTTCCTGCCCAAGGATTTTGAAATTGAGATAAGCGTCTTTACGTCCTTTCTTTCCTACACCAATAGTTACATCTTTGATGTGTACTCCCTCTACTTTTTGACCAATTAATGCCTGGAAACTATAGATTAAAGCATCAGCCAGAAAATAGTTATCATCTAAAAAGTTTTTAACGTCCTCACTCAGTTCGTTAGTAAAAGCTAGTTCAGTTCGATCTGTATCTACTATGGGAGGATCTATTACACTTGTAGGAGGCTTACAATGCTCTCGGCACCACTGCAATACTTCTCGAACAGTTGGTTTTTCACGTCCGATTGCTCTAAGTTGCCCTTCATCAAAAGGATAAACAGAATGTGGAGGAATTAAATCTCTTGCATCGTAATACTCTTTTAAGAAGAAAGAAACGACTTCAAGAGTAGTATCGCTGTCTAAGTACTTTAAGTCTAAAGGAGGGCAGTAAGTAGTCATTTTACTTGAAACGCTTGCAGGAAGTTCTTTTTGAATTTTTTCATTCCAAATTCCTGGCATCATGACACTCACGATAACCCCACGTTTGAGGTTTTCAGAAAGCTCTTTAACCAAACCTGCTACAACTTGTGATTTATACAAACCTGTATCACTTACTTCAGGCAGATCAAGTTCGTCAAAACAAATAATTAACTCGTAGTACTCACTGATTAAACCTAGGATCTGTAGAACTGTATCAAAAGACTGGTTTTGATTTGGTAATCTGAGATCATTTGCCTTGAATTGAGCCAGTTCTTTTCCTGCTAACCAATTGGATGCATAGGAAGCTTCATTCTCTGAAAGCGTCCAAAAAACAGCTCGGATAATATCTGGATCTTGAATGGTTTTAACTTTGCAGAATAATTTAGTGAGCCTAGTAATCCATGCTGAAATTTGTTCTTCAGTGCTGGTTTCAATTTTTTTCACCAAATCCTTGGCTTCCCAGGGTTGAGAGTTCGGGTTTGCAACCTTGAAAACATCATTAGCCATAGAAGTGGCAAGTTCCTGCCATTGCTTTACTCCTTGGCTGCCAATATTACTAAGACTGTCCGCTAAAAGCTGCTGAAATCCTTGCTTAACTTGGTTAATGTCATTAAACTTGTTCGCAAAAATAAATAATGCTCCACCCTGACTCTGAAGTCGATGACGAATTCGACTAATGATATGAGTTTTGCCCGTGCCGTTTTGAGCTGTAATTAAAATTGAGGCTGTAGAATAGTGACCTGTACGAATTTCATCTAAAACTTTGAAAACAGCATCAGAGGCATGAGCGTTTAGTTTGTCAACATCAGGAAATCCCTTTCCCCAAACATTGTTGGCATTGACAAAAGGGGGTTGAGAAAAAGGGTTATGGTCGAGCAAAGCCGCATTAATCTCTTCAATCGGTGAAACGAGTGAGCTGTTCATATTCTGTAGCTGGAAGATAAATTGAAAACTTTAACCTGGCAAGCTAGCAACCCTGAATTGCATACCTTAGAGCCGTTTTGCGTAGTAACGTACACCACCTAATGCAGTTTTGATAGAGTCCTCTGCTTTATCAGGTGTGAGTTCTGGCATTTCCCCACCAATAAGTTGCCAAATATCTTTGGTTTGCATCTCTAAAATCCACTCATCAAATTGAGAGCGTTTCATCTGATCACCGATTTCCCGACGGATTCTATAAATAGGCACTAAATCATCAAGATTGTAGTCACGGTTTAGACGATCATAGGTTTCTAATGCAACTTGCTTGAATTGATCGTAGGATGCGATCGCACTTGCACCACCATGACCATTACTTTCAGCATGGTTCGCTGAACCACTGCGCAACAGACTTAGTAAAGCATTCGCAGTCTTCCCGCTAATCACAGCACCAAATTTAAAATCGGGATGGACAATTCCCTGCAAGAGCATCTTCTCTCCTGCTGAAGTCACAGAAATTTTGTCATACCGCTTTTTCTCTTGAGTAATCACAATTGCGCCCGATTCTTCCAGCGCTTTGAAACTTTTCCCGTACTTCCCAGGCTTCCCTTTTGCCCCTTTAATCGAATCTGGAAGAGCGCCCCGACCAACCTTACCGCCTGATTGCCCTCCTCCCAATGCCCACAGCGTCAGTAAGACCCAAACCTCATCCGTAGCAATTGTTGTAGCGGTAGCTTTGGTCGGCATAGTTTCAGCCCTTCATAAATGGACAATTAGTTTCCTTATCCAGGATTCCCAGGACCCTCCGGAGAAACCACAGATCTCTCATTAAAACCTTACAAACTTTTATTAACACCCTCAAGGAAAATACGGTGAATTCACCGTTTCAACACTAACAGGGGCAAATCGCTTGTTTGGAAATTGATGAAGTGGTCAGTGATCCGTAGCCTCATTGGTCAGTGGTAAAGCTCCCCAGACCTTGGAAGTTTTGAAATCGAGGTCTTAGCCTGACAATTGCCAAAATAATTCCAATTGAAGAAGCGCGATCGCCCATCCATCGGGAACAATCAAACCAACCACCATTCAGGATGAAACCCATTGTTGCCCCAGCCCCCAGCCCAAAAACCGAACGCCAACCCCATCGATCCCCAGGGTTATCCCCACTTCATGCTGCAAGAAATCCACGCCCAGCCCGAAGTTTTACAAACCTGCCTCTCCACCTACCTGCTCCCCTACCCCTCCGCTCCTCTGCTCCCCTGTCCCCCTGCCCAAATCCACATCCTCGCCAGCGGCACCAGCCGCCACGCCGGACTCATTGCCCAGTACTGGTTAGAGCAAATCGCAGGGATTCCCACCAGAGTGCGATCGCCCTCCGAATTTTTGTCCGCCCCGCTGCCCCTCACCCCCAACACCCTGACCATCGCCATCACCCAATCCGGCGAAACCGCCGATACCCTGGCAGCCGCCAAACACCAGAAAACCCGCTACACCCATCTGGCAGATGCCCTCCCCAACCCCCTGTTTGGCATTACCAATCACCCCCATAGCACCCTAGCCACCATCGTCGATCGCCTGCTGCCCACCCTCGCCGGAAAAGAAACAGGCGTTGCCGCCACCAAAACCTTTACTGCCCAGTTAGCCGTTCTGGCTTGCCTCAGCCTGGAACTTGCCAATCAGCTTCACGCCATTGGTCACGACGAATGGCAACCACTCACCACCGACCTGCGATCGCTGCCCAGCCAGATCCAAACGATCCTGGAGCAGCAGTCATCCATTCAGGCAATCGCCCAGAAACTCGCGTCCGCTAAAAACTGCATTGTGCTAGGACAGGGAGTGAACCGCGCGATCGCCCTCGAAGGTGCCCTCAAACTGAAAGAGACCACCTACATTCATGCCGAAGGGTACGCCGCAGGCGAATTCCTCCACGGACCCATCGCCTTACTGGAACCTGGCATTCCCGTAATTGCGATTCTGGTTCCAAACAATGGTGCTAACCTGACTCCCGACCTCACCAGCGAGCAGGTTCTTGCCACCCTTCGCCGAATCAAATCCCACCCCGTTCCCGTGATTGGCATCACCACCACAGCCAGCCACAGCCAGTTATTTGATCACTCCATCCTGTTGCCTGCGATCGATGAGCGACTATCCCCCTTTCTGACCGTCATTCCCCTACAACTGCTGGCATACTACATCGCCCTCGAACGGGGCTTAAACATCGATCAACCGAGAAACATCACTAAGACCTTGACCAGACAGTAGGGTGGTTTACAGAGATTATTACTGCCCCAGTACGGTAGCCAGAGTTCTTGCCACCAGCGGAATGGCTGTAAGGGACTCGCAAATTAATAAAGTCTCAACGTCATTCCCGCGCAGGCGGGAATCCATCGTGGAGCATCTTGTCTAGCAGGTACTTTATTTGGGGGCACATCCCTTATGAGATCAAAGGCATCGTAAAAAGGGAGCCTACAGAACTTTTTTCCAGAAAGGTTCTTCTTTCTTCTCTATCTGGAGGAAACTGAAATTTGACTCCCGCAATCTTTGCCGTTCTGATTCATTCAGTAGACTGGTAAAAACCATCAGAATGATCGCGATCGCGATCGCCATCAGAAATAGGTTCGGTAACTCATCACCCACCTGGCTGATCCGTCGCCATTCCCCACACACCCGGCAATACTCTACATCTTGTTTATCAGGGTGCATCGCAATCTGACAACGGGGCATGAAACTGTCACTGTAGGGGCATCTCATAGGGCTATCCTCGATGATCAACAAAAGCTGTCATGCTGTATTGCAAGTAAATTCATTAGTAATTCTATTTGATATACGTTTGATATACAATATTCTGTAGTGAAAGATACATATCTCAGAAATTGGGGTCGCTATTGTTCGGCACGGCAGCGAGGCAAGCAAGGCGATCGCGCCTCAAATACCCCAAAATTTACAGACAGGACTTGAAGATTTAGTAAACTGCCTCTAGAATTAATTCCAATTGGCGTTAAGCTAGCTCGGTGCCAGCATAAGGTTCTTGGCTAAAGCGGAGCGGGTAAACAAATGATGAAACTCGACAGCAATGTCTATGTTTCTGTTCCAGGGTTGGATACAATTGATAGCCGGAAGAATACAAATTCAGTCAACTGTATATCAACGGAGTCTTCTGAAGCCACCATGGACAGAAAATCTGATAGAAAACTGGTTAGCTTCCGCTTGCCCGAAGATCTCATGCAAGACCTGCGGCAACGGGCAGAAAGCGATAATATTTCTGTGACTGAACTGGTTTACCGGCTACTGAAACAGGGACTACACGCCAATGCGGACGATCGCATTTCGGTCTTGGAAGCAGAGATCCAGGAGTTGAGAAGACTCAGGCAGATGAATTTCAGCAGTATTTCTCCCGCTCCTGTTTACACCATGCTGCCCCACAGCGGCTACACCCCAGAAAATGACATCGAAACCAAGCAGCGAGTCGCTAAGTTAGAGGCACGCTTGGAAGAGGTCATGACGAATGTTGAACACATTGGGGCTTTACCCGCCTATCTGGCAAAGCTAGAAACCCTGATTCAGGAGGTGCAAACCAATCGAGCAGCGACTCAGGATCCCCTGACCAATGCTCCAGCAAATACCTGGCGTGAGGAGGCTGAACCTAAGAACGTTGACCGGGAAGTTGTGCAGTCAGCGTATCCAACCAAAAAGCCGCCTTCAGAGACAGGGCGATCGTCTGAGGAAGTGGCATAAAACACCTGTTGATGATAAGTAGTTTGGTTCGTTAGGTCTCATTCATGTCCGCATTGTGTCCCATAGGGTGTTATGCGCAATGCCTTAATTACTGCAAACGTTTTCCAGAACGTTTTTAAAGATGTTTTGGGAAAATCAACTCCGTATCAGCGGTACTATGTCGATCTGCTGCGTCGATTGACAGTGCAAGACGTTCGCTGGTACATGACCGATCATGACTACGCTTTAGCTTGCAACTTCTGGGGAATTTTCAGTTTCTATGAAGACCCGGTTTGCATGGAAGCTTACCGGAACCTGTTGCAACTGGTTCACGTTTGCCCCATCGACACCTGGATTTTGGAAGAAGCTGGGTACTACCACCAGATCAACTTCTGCGATGCCCTACGGTTAGCTTGTGCCGTTGCCTACCACCTGGATGTGATTGTCACCTGGGAACCCTATTTGTTTGCCCGCACTCTGAAAGAGCATCATCAATTTGAAAGCAACTGGTCGCTGTTTGTGCGGATTCCCAGTCACAATGCGGAATCAGACGAAACCGCAGAATGCAAAATTGGTGTTTTTTCAGTGGGGGCTTTTCTGCTCTCGCCCGATAGCAATACCGAACTGGTTTCCACCGAATTGCAAACCGTGCAATACTTCCATCTGGAGCAAAGCACCCTTATCTGCGGCAACGAAAATCAGGCATCGATCCTGCTCCGCGATTCCTGCGGCAAACTCTTTGAAGCGACTGCCGAGGGAGTGACTCCCTTTGATGCGATTCAGCGGGCAGTGGACCAGATTGCCAACGAATGTTTCCCCACGATGCCACCCCGCCATTTGAGCCGCTTTTTTGTCCCCCAGGCAACCCTGTTTGGGGCAGATGCACCGATTGAAGTGGTGATCCGCATTGAGTGTGCCAGCCAGAGTTTTCAGGAAGGAGCCAGTCACAGCAGCGTCTTCCATGCCGCAACCGATGCCTACGTCAAAGTGATCAACAAAATTTGCCAGCATCCTAATCTGTCAGTGGTTGCGTGATTTAGGGAGCTACCCATTGCCAAGAAACCTTGTTTGTAAAGCTTGAATGAAGTAAAAAATTACCAGGCGTGAAACCTGCTTGGAAAAAAGGGTTTTCTCGTTGACTTTTCACGGTTGCCCTTTACCCCTCATTCATCGTCCTAAAATTCGACCTAAATTCTTTTCGTAAAAAAGCCTAGTTGGCTTGTTTCTAAGAAGAATATGGTGTTAAGGGAATGGTTACAGGGCAACCTTGCTCCCAGGAAAAAGCGATGATTCTTGATTCCAGCGATCTAGAGGCAATTCGAGAGTGCTGTCGGGATGATGCCGCCTTTGAGCAGGTGCAGGCAATCCTGACAAGAAAGTTAGTTGACTTCGGGAATGCGGTTGCGTCGGCGCAGCGGCACGGGCGATATGAAGCAATTTTGAATGCCCTCCCCGATCGCGTTTTCCTGACCAACCGCAACGGCGATAACCTTGACTTTAAAGGGACTCCAGAGGACGCTGAGCATGGATTTAGTCCAGAGACTATCAGAGGCACCAACTTAAGGGAATTTGTACCGCCTGAAATTGCTGAACGTTGCCTGGAGGCAATCAATCAAGCGTTGGATACCGGCAAGTTGCAAACGGTGGAGTATGAGCTTGGAAATATCTGGGAGCCTCATGATGGAGAACAGCGGGAGTATGAGGTGCGGGTTGTTGCCAGTGGGGAAGAAGAAGTGCTGGCGATCGAGCGGGATGTGACGGACTTAAAACAGGCAAAAAAACGTCAGCAACAGGCAGAAACTCAGTACCGCAGTATTTTTGAAGCCATTAGTGATGGGTTAATCATTGGTGACTCAGACACGGGCGCTGTCATAGAGGCGAACCCGGCAGTCTGTGAGATGCACGGTTACACTCGCGAAGAATTTATTGGGTTGTCTCCCCAAACGTTCATCCATCCAGACAGCTATTACCTGTTTGATGAATATGTAGCAGCGATCAAAGCCAATCGACCGTTTCGCTGTCGTGCTGTCGATGTCAAAAAAGATGGGACTCCATTTCATATCGAAGTGATTGGAACCCGTTTCCATTACCTGGGAAAACTCCATCTGCTCGCCGTCATCAGAGACATCACTGAGCAAGTGGCGGCAGAAGAGGCACTGCGGCAAAGTCAGGCACGATCGCGGGCACTGATCGATGCCATCCCCGATTTTGTCTTTCACCTCCATGCGGATGGCAGGTTTTTGGGGGTGAAGGCAGCCCTGAATGAAGACTTACTTCTACCTCCATCGGAATGTCTTGGCAAGACCGTAGAAATGTTGCTGGCACCTGCCATTGCGCGGCGATGGATGCATTATGTGCAACAGGCATTGCAGACGGGGGAATTACA
Organism: Kovacikia sp. CALU 1929; assembly: GCF_056784235.1. Classification (NCBI taxonomy): domain Bacteria; kingdom Bacillati; phylum Cyanobacteriota; class Cyanophyceae; order Leptolyngbyales; family Leptolyngbyaceae; genus Kovacikia; species Kovacikia sp. CALU 1929. Next base: position 25,438 of record NZ_JBXBCF010000097.1, on the reverse strand, counting down.
AAGCTTTGAGTATCAAATTGCGGCGCATGGAGCCGTCCGCGATCGCGAAGCCAGGGTCGTCGTCTGTGGTGAACAGGAAGTGGTCATGTTCATGCGCGACATTACCGAACGCAAGCAGGCAGAACGTGCCAGCGATCGAGAGCGCCGCCTGTTTGCCGAAGGTCCCGTTGTTGTGTTTCGCTGGGTTGCCGGAGACAACTGGCCCGTGGATTATGTTTCTGCCAACATTGCCCAGTTTGGTTATACGCCCGAAGAATTTACCAGCGGGAGACTGCTCTACGGTCAAATTGTCCATCCGGAAGACTTGCCACGGGTTGGCAAAGAGGTCGAAGCAGGAGTGGCTGCCCATCTCAGTGCTGTGGAGCAAGACTATCGCATTATTCAGGCAGACGGCGAAATTCGCTGGATTTATGACCTGTGTGGCATTGTCCGGAATGAGCAGGGAGAAGTGACTCACTACGAGGGTTATGTATTAGACATTACCGATCGCAAACGAGTCGAAGCCGCCCTGCGAGAAAACGAGACCCGCTTCCGGCTGCTGGTAGAGCAATCGCTGGTTGGCATCTACGTGCTTCAGCAGGGCAAGATTGCCTACGTCAACCCCAGACTGGCTGAAATCATGGGTTACCCCGTTGATGAACTGGTGGGCACCTCGGTTCTCGACCTGGTGGTACCAGAAGACCGGGCAATGGCGGCTGAAAACATTCGCAGGCGGATTGAGGGAGAAATTGATGCACTCCATTACAACCTGCGAACGATCCGTAAGGACGGCGTTCAACGTGATATGGAAGTTCTGGGCAGCAAGACCATCTACAACGGACAGCCTGCCATTATGGGTACGCTGCTAGACATTACCGAACGCAAACAGGCAGAAGCCGCGCTCCGAGAGTCCGAGGAGAAATTTTCCAAGGCTTTCCATTCCAGCCCAGCCGCCATGTCACTGTCAGCTTTGGCAGATGCCCGCCTGATTGATGTGAATGGCAGCTTTCTGAAAACGGTTGGCTTCCAACGGGATGAAGTAATTGGCAAAACCTCCCTGGAACTGAACATTTGGGCAGAAGATTCCCTACGTCAGGAGGAAATGCTGCAACTTCTGGTAGAGATGGGGACGGTATATAACCTGGAAACCAAAATTCGCCGCAAGTCTGGTGAAATTGGGGTAGTGCTGTTTTCTGCGGATGTGATTACTTTCAAGGGAGAACCCTGTGTTTTAGCCGTCACCATTGACATTACAGAGCGAAAACAGGCACAGGAAGCCCTGGAACGTAGTGAAGCCCGCAATCAAGCCTTTCTGAATGCGATTCCTGACCTGATGCTGCGCATTCGTCGAGATGGAACCTATCTGGATTGTAAAGCCGATCTGGAAAGCGATTTTGTGGTTCCTCCCAGCAAAATGATTGGCAAGACCGTATCTGAGGTATTGCCACCGGATGTTGCGGAAGAGCGGATGTACTACATCGAACAAACGCTGGAAACGGGAGAAACCCAGATCTTTGAGTACCAGCTCGACCACCACGGCGAACTGCGGGATTATGAAGCTCGGCTGGTTGTGAGCGGAGTGGACGAAGTGCTGGCAATTATGCGCGACATTACCGATCGCAAGCTAACCGAAGCACAACTGCGGGCAAATGCCGAACGCGATCGCCTGCTGGGGCAGATTGCCCTCCGGATTCGGCGATCGCTGAATCTGGACCAAATCCTGACAACCACTGTGGAAGAAGTGCGCCAGTTTTTAGAAGCTGACCGCGTCTTCATCGGTCAGATTGACCCCAACTGGCAGGGCAGGATTATGGCAGAGTCCTTTGCAGAAGAGTGGGGTTCTATCCTGTCCTGGATTTCCAATGACCTGCATCTGCGGGAGATCCGAACCCTGTTTGCTCAGGGGCAGGTGCAGGCGATCGACGATACGGCTCAAGCTCATATATCGCCTATGCTGGCAGACTATTACAGCCAGTGCAACATCCAAGCCAGCTTGGGAGTGCCTATTTTGCTGGAAGATCAGTTTTTTGCGGTCCTGGTTGCCCAGCAGTGCAGTCGTTCCCGGCATTGGACACCATTTGAAATTGAGTTAATGTCTCAACTGGCAACCCAGGCGGCGATCGCCATTCAGCAAGCCCAGCTTTACCAGCAAGTGCAAGACCTGATTGCTAACCTGGAACAGCAGGTACAGGAACGCACTGCCCAGCTTCAGCAAAGTATGGTCGAACTGCAAGAACTCAGCCAGGTTAAGGACGACTTTTTACACGCCGTTTCCCACGATTTGCGGACTCCCGTGATGGGAATGCTGATGGTCTTGAAAAATCTGCAAAACAAAACAACCGATTCAGTCACGCTCTCTCGCTCAGTCTTAGACCGCATGGTCCAGAGCTGCGATCGCCAGGTCAACATGATTAACTCCTTGCTGGAGGCTCACTCTACCGAAGTTCAGGGTATAGCTCTCCATTGTGAGACGGTCAATCTCAGTCAACTGGCACGGGCGATTGTGGATGACCTGGAGGCGTTGGCGATCGAAAACCAGGCAACCCTAAATAACCAGATATCTGACAATTTGCCCGTTATCCATGCGGATCCTGCCCAGATCCGGCGAGTGTTTGAAAACCTGATCACCAATGCCCTCAAACACAACCCACCCGGACTGTGCATTACCCTCACCGCAATTGTGGAAGAGGACATGCTCCGCTGTTGCGTCCAGGACAACGGGGTTGGGATGACCGCAAAAGAATGTGAAACTTTATTCGAGCGCTATGCCCAGGGCAACCGCACCCGCCGCTCTCCTGGGATCGGTCTCGGCTTATATGTCTGTCGCCAGATTATTACTGCCCACGGCGGTGTGATTGGGGCAACCAGTTCCCCCGGTGAGGGGGCAGCTTTTTGGTTTACGCTGCCTTTAGGGGGGAGTGAATGAGTGGGGGAGTGAATGAGTGAATATTTCCCCTCTACCGTTCTACTCCTCTACCCCTCTACCCCTCTACCGATTTTGCTTCAACACAGGGCTGGGAAACCCTACGGTAAAAGTAGCCACTAAAGTAAGCAATATTCGTCGCAATCAAAAGGCTTCTGGCAACCCAGGAGTCGAGCATGGGAAAAATATAAAAAGTTGCTGCCAGAACCAGCAGTTTTTCCATCAGGCTGACCAACTTCCCGTGGTAACGAGGATCCCAGTAAGAAAAGGGGCTGATAAACCGATAGTGACTGAAGGGCAAAAAGTGACGATGGGCATCGTGATTGTGAATGGGTAAATCCCCCAGCGAGTGGAGAATGGCACTCAGAAACAGCAACTCAGCTACTTGCCAACCTGCAATATGGGCTGCGATCGCCCCTATCACTGCCAGCGGGATGGAATGGAAGCTATGGTTAACTGTTTGCCAGAATGGCTCCCAGTAAGTCTCTTGCCAGATTTGTCGCTCACACTGGCGACGAACTCCCCTTGCCCAAACGTACATAACAAACATTGGCACATCGGGCAGGATGGCTCCTACTGCAATCGGCACAACCGCTAAAGGTTGCTGATCGACCAGCAAAGCAAGGTTCACAATCGCGTGGCTGGGAGTGTTCATGGAAAGGGGGGAGTTGGATAATTGAAAGTTTTGAGTTTTGAAGCTTATGGAGAATGGCTAAAGGCTACCTGACACCTAACACCTAATCCTCATCTCCAAACCGCGTTTTACCGCTCAAACCAGTATGGCTTAAACCCTATCCGAAAACTTCCTGGGCTTAGTACCTGGTTCAGGCATTTGCGGCTTTTCCGATAGGCTTTTAGAATCGAAATGATCATTGAAGTGCAAGTGAATGATTAAGACTGATACTCCACCCGCGATCGCATCTGGTTTCCACGCCCTATCAGACCCCCTGCGGATCAAAGTAATCGACCTGCTGCGGCAGCAGGAACTTTGTGTCTGTGACCTGTGCGAACAGCTAGAGGTGAGCCAGTCCAAGCTATCTTTTCATCTGAAAACTTTGAAAGAGGCAGAGTTGGTGCGTGCCCGCCAGGATGGACGCTGGATTTACTACAGCCTTAACCTGCCCCAATTCGCTGTGTTAGAGCAGTACTTAGCAGAATATCGCCGCTTTAGCCCGATTCTGCCCGCCCGTTCTTGCCAGGATAAGTCTTGATCGGAAGGGGCGTTGATTCTGCCCTGATCCCGGACTTAATGAAAATATAGGTTCTATGTGTTCTAGATAACCTGGAGAAATCAACTTTTTTTGAAATGATTAGGAGATATAAACCCTGAGCTGAATGTGGGGTAATCTCTGTATGATTTTCGATACAAAGGCAAAATTTAGTATAGGTCTGAGTTCAATTGCGGTGATGGTGCTCTTGCTGTCTGCCTGTAATGAGCAGCAACAGGCAACTAACACGAATTCAGCGACCGAAGAGGCTGAGATTATTGAAATTTCTGCACCGATCGCAGCTGGTGTTCAAATTGATGGTTCCAGCACAGTTTATCCAGTCACAGATTTAGTTGCAAAAGAATTCCGCAAAACCCCTGAAGGGGAAAAAAGCCAAATTTCTGTTCAGTTCTCTGGGACCAGTGCTGGGTTTAGAAAGTTTTGTGCCGCTGAAACGGATATCAGCAACGCTTCTCGCCCGATATTGCTGAAAGAAATCGAAGCCTGTAACAAGGCGGGCATTCGCTTCATTGAGCTACCTGTGGCATTCGATGCGCTGACCCTGGCAGTGAATCCAAAAAACACCTGGGCAAAAGATATTACGATTGCAGAACTAAAGAAAGTTTGGGAGCCTGCTGCCCAGGGCAAAATCACTAATTGGAATCAGATTCGTAGTTCCTATCCCAACCGTCCCTTAACCTTGTTTGGGGCGGGAAAAGATTCTGGGACCTTTGATTATTTCAATGAAGTTACGACTGGAGATCCGAAGGCAAGTCGATTGGACTTTACAGGCAGCGAAGATGACAACGAACTTGTTGCGGGAATTGAAAAAGATATCAACGCCATGGGATATATTCCCTTCGCTTATTTTGAGCCAAGTCAAAATCGGCTGAAAGCCCTGGCAATTGATAGTGGTAACGGTCCGGTTGCACCCAACCGCGAAACCGTAGAAGGCGCAACTTACCAACCCTTTTCTCGACCTCTGTTCATTTACGTGAACGCCAAGTCAGCTCAAGATAAACCAGAAGTCAAGGCATTTGTTGAGTTTTACCTGAAGAATGCCAAGACTTTAGTTCCTTCCATTGGCTATGTGCCCTTACCAGATGAAGGTTACCACCTGACCAAAATTCAGTTTGCGAAAGGCAAAATCGGAACGGTGTTTGAAGGCGTACCCCAACCGAACGTGACTATTGCCCAACTGCTGCGCAGGCAGGCAGTGTTTCAACTCAGCACTAAAAATTGATGTGAGCCAGCGAGATTTTCCTGTACTGATTTCAAAGCGAAAAGCTGATTGAACAAGGAAAACTTACATAGGTGGGAGTCCTTATTCTTGATTAATGGAGGCTTCCTTTTTAGGAAAATATCAAATTTTCTTGAAATGATTAGGCATTGTGGTTAACAATAGTGAGTGGTAACCGCCACAGTCTCTCAGGAGGAAATCAATGACCATTCGGGTTGGGATCAATGGGTTTGGCAGAATGGGGCGGTTAGCATTACGGGCTGCCTGGGACTGGTCAGATCTGGAGTTTGTTCACATTAACGAGGTCAAAGGAGGTACAGCAACGGCTGCCCATCTGTTGAAGTTTGACTCGGTGCATGGGCGCTGGGCACCCGAGGTGGAAGCAGACGGCAGCGATCGCGTTTGCATTGACAGCAAATGTCTGACGTTTACGGAGTATTCCAAACCGGGTGAGGTTCCCTGGGAGGACTTTAGTGTCGATCTGGTGCTGGAGTGCTCGGGTAAATTCCGTGATACCGAGTCCCTCGATCCCTACTTCAAACGGGGGGTGCAGAAAGTGATTGTGGCAGCTCCTGTGAAGCAGGGCGCACTCAATGTAGTGGTGGGTGTCAACGACCATCTTTACAATCCCAGTGAGCACCACTTACTCACAGCAGCATCCTGCACCACCAACTGTTTAGCACCTATTGTGAAAGTGATCCATGAAGGGATTGGCATCAAACATGGAGTTATCACCACCATTCATGATCACACCAATACCCAAACCATTGTAGATGCCCCCCATAAAGACCTGAGACGGGCACGGGCAACGGGACTGTCATTGATCCCCACCACCACCGGATCAGCAACCGCGATCGCCCTCATTTACCCTGAACTCAAAGGAAAACTCAATGGTCTGGCAGTCCGTGTTCCTTTACTCAACGCATCCCTAACCGACTGTGTATTTGAAGTGTCGCGCCCAACCACCGTTGAAGAAATTAATGGCATGTTGAAAACCGCCGCAAACGGTTCCCTCAAAGGAATTTTGGGCTACGAAGAGCGCCCCTTAGTTTCCATCGATTACAAAGATGACCCGCACTCTTCCATCATTGACGCGCTCTCCACAATGGTGGTCGATGAAACCCAGGTGAAAATCCTCGCCTGGTACGACAACGAATGGGGCTACGTCAACCGCATGGTAGAACTGGCAAGCAAGGTCGCAGCAAGTTTGAAATAGTTGAGAGTTGAGAGTTTATGGGTAATGGGTCGTCCTTTGTCCTTTGTCATCCGTCATTTGTTACCGCTAAATACCAATGACCAATGACCAATGACTACTGACCAATGACCAATGACTACTGACTACCAACCAACAACCCCTCTCCCTCCCCCCTCTTATGGCTACCAAAAGCGCCTCTAAAGCCAATCTGAGAAATTACATCCTCGTGACCCTCGCCTACTGGGGGTTCACCCTTACAGACGGTGCCCTGCGGATGCTGGTGCTACTGTATTTCTACGAAATCGGCTACAGCCCATTAGAAGTGGCAATGCTGTTTCTGTTCTACGAAATCTTTGGCATCGTCACCAACTTTTTGGGTGGTTGGATTGGTTCTCAAATGGGGCTGAAAGTAACCCTCTATGCCGGAATTGGGCTGCAAATCTTTGCGCTGGTTATGCTCTCATTCCTGAATCGAGACTGGGCACAGTGGATAGCTGTAGGTTACGTCATGGTGTCACAGGCATTTTCGGGGATTGCCAAAGATTTGACCAAGATGAGTACCAAGAGTGCCATTCGGCTTGTCGTACCGCAGGATGCTCAGTCTTCCTTGTTCAAATGGGTGGCAATTTTAACCGGCTCTAAGAATGCATTGAAGGGGGTTGGCTTTTTTGTGGGTGCGGTATTGCTGGAAACGGTTGGGTTTGTGCCCGCCCTGTGGATGATGGCAATTGGGTTATTTGCCATCATGTTTACTGGGCTGTTGCTACCGAAGGGCATGGGTAAAATCAAAACCAAGGTGAAATTTAACCAACTTTTTTCCAAGAGTCGAGAAATCAATATTCTGTCGGCTGCTCGCTTCTTTCTGTTTGGCTCTAGGGATGTCTGGTTTGTCGTGGGTCTGCCGGTGTTTTTGCGGGGTCCGTTGGGCTGGTCTTTTTATGAGGTGGGCGGATTCCTGGCAATCTGGGTGATTGGCTACGGAATTGTGCAGTCGCTGGCTCCGATGTTGCTAAAACGGTTTGGCTCTGGTCGTCCACCCAATGCCAATACAATTCAGTTTTGGACGTTTACATTAACAGCCGTTCCAGCCGCGATCGCGATCGCGCTTCAATCTGGGGCATCTCCTAACGCTGTGATTATTATTGGGCTAATGATCTTTGGCGTTGTGTTCGCCTTTAACTCTGCGGTTCATTCCTACCTGGTGCTGGCATTTACCGACGACGATAAGGTGGCGCTAAATGTTGGCTTTTACTATATGGCAAACTCAGCCGGACGACTGCTAGGAACGGTTTTATCCGGTCTAGTTTATCAGTGGTTTGGGATTGTCGGTTGCTTGTGGACAGCCACTTTCCTGGTGCTTGCCGCGGGCATCGTTTCACTTAAATTGCCCAATCCTAAACCATCTAAGGCGATCGCATGGAAAGCAGAGGGCGGAGACTAAATGAACCATCCCGTTAATCTCAATCGGAAGGCGGTTCAGGCTGGGGGCAAACTCAGCTTCTTTGAACGTTACCTGACCCTATGGGTATTTCTGTGTATTGGGGCAGGCATTTTGCTGGGGCGGCTATTTCCAGGGATTGCTACCACCCTGGATGCCATGAGCTTCTATCAGGTGTCAATTCCCATTGCAGTTTGCCTGTTTTTCATGATGTATCCCATCATGGTCAAAATCGATTTCACTCAGGCAAAGAAAGCCTTTCGGACTCCTAAACCTGTGGTTTTGACTCTGGTTGTGAACTGGTTGATTAAACCGTTCACAATGGTGGTGTTTGCCCAGTTCTTTTTGGGTTGGTTGTTTCGCCCCTTGATGACGGGCACCGAAATCATCCGTGGCACCGAAATTGCCCTGGCAAACTCCTACATTGCAGGGACAATTTTGCTGGGGATTGCTCCCTGTACGGCAATGGTGTTGATGTGGGGCTACCTTTCCTACGGCAATCAGGGGCACACATTAGTCATGGTAGCGGTGAATTCGCTGGCGATGCTGTTCTTGTATGCTCCTTTGGGCAGGTGGCTTCTGGCAGCCAACGATTTAATCGTGCCCTGGCAGACGATCGCCCTCTCCGTCCTGATTTACGTGGGGTTGCCCTTAATCGCTGGGATGTATTCACGCTACTGGATTTTGACCTATAAAGGGCGAGAGTGGTTTGAATCCCGGTTTCTCAAATACCTGACTCCAGTGGCGATCGCCGCGTTGCTCCTAACGTTAGTACTGCTATTTGCCTTTAAGGGCGAGTTGATTGTCACCAATCCCCTTCACATTTTGCTGATTGCAGTGCCCCTGTTCATCCAAACCAATTTCATTTTTGTCATTACCTATGTCGCCGCATTAAAGCTCAATCTGTCCTATGAAGATGCCGCTCCGGCAGCACTGATTGGGGCAAGTAATCATTTTGAAGTGGCGATCGCGACTGCGGTTGTGTTGTTTGGGTTAAACTCTGGGGCTGCCCTGGCTACTGTGGTTGGGGTTTTAATCGAAGTGCCGGTGATGTTGATGTTGGTTCAGCTTTGCAAACGTACTGCCGCCTGGTTTCCCAGAGAACCTGAAAAAGCAACCTTACCTGACCCCCGCTGCTATTAATTCTGGGCGTTGCTGATTTTGGGTATGAATTGAGAGTTGTATGAATTGGAACGAAGTTTCAATTCATACGGCTATTCAGCACCACCTAGTTCTGTTTCTTTAGTTCACCTAAAGTTAAACCCCATTTCTAAATTGCCTCCCTAAGATAGGAGTTAGCTAATTCAGGCATCAGTAACCTGGAAAAAAGCAGGTCAACCCTACACAAACGGGGAGGATGAAACGATGGTTGATGCCTACCAACCTCTAGACTACCAATTTTCACTGGATCGGGACTGCACGACGCTGTCTCGCCACGTTCTCCAGCAATTGCAAAACTTCGGTCCTGATGCGCAAGACCTGAGTGCCTTGATGAACCGGATTGCCCTGGCAGGTAAACTGATTGCCCGCCGCCTCAGCCATGCTGGACTGATGGAAGGGGCACTGGGTTTTACAGGTGAAACGAATGTTCAGGGCGAGTCCGTTAAAAAAATGGATATTTACGCCAATGAGGTCTTTATCTCTGTTTTCAAGCAAAGCGGTTTAGTTTGCCGCCTTGCCTCCGAGGAAATGGAAAAGCCTTACTACATCCCGGAGAACTGTCCTATTGGGCGCTACACCCTACTATATGACCCGATTGATGGTTCCTCCAACGTAGACATTAACCTGAATGTGGGTTCTATTTTTTCTATCCGCCAGCAGGAAGGGGAAGATAAGGACGGCACTGCTAGCGATCTGCTTCAGAACGGGCGTAAGCAAATTGCTGCGGGCTATATCCTTTATGGACCCAGCACGATGCTGGTTTATTCCATCGGTCGCGGCGTTCATGCTTTTACCCTGGATCCCAGTCTCGGCGAGTTTATTCTCTCCGATGAAAATATTCAGATCCCAAAACATGGACCTATCTACAGCGTCAACGAAGGAAACTTCTGGCAGTGGGATGAATCCATCCGTGACTATACCCGCTACGTTCACCGCCACGAAGGCTACACCGCCCGATACAGTGGTGCCCTGGTTGGCGACATTCACCGCATCCTGTACCAGGGGGGGGTCTTCCTCTACCCTGGCACCTTAAAGCAACCCGAAGGCAAACTACGGCTGCTCTACGAAACGGCACCACTAGGTTTCCTGATAGAGCAGGCAGGCGGACGTGCCAGCACCGGCACCCAGGAGATTCTAGATGTCATCCCCGACAAAATCCATGCCCGTACACCTTTAGTCATAGGCAGTCAGGAAGATGTTGCCCTGGTTGAATCTTTTATTCAGGAACGAGTACGAGAGAAGGAGGAAAAAGTTCCAGCACCGCGTTAGATATGGAGGGAGAGGGTAGGGGAGTCAATTCAAAGTTGAGAGTTCAGAGTGCGAGTTGGCAGGTGGGAGTCCACACTTGACCACTGACCACTGACCGCCCCCTTACCCCCTGATTTTTCACCGTTTGGAGTATACGCAATGACTGCTAATCATTTACAAGAAATCGCCTCCCTTGGTCAGAGTATCTGGATGGATAACTTGACCCGTGACCTGATTCAATCGGGTGAACTACAGAAGATGATTGAAACACGGGGGCTGAGAGGAATTACCTCAAATCCGGCGATTTTTGAGAAGGCGATCGCCGGTAATCAGATGTACGATGCCGATATCGAAGCGGGGATCAAAGCAGGTAAGCCACTTCTGGAGATCTATGAATCCCTCATCTTTGATGACATTCGGCATGCCTGCGACATTTTCCGCCCGATCTATGAGGAGACGGGTGGTTTGGATGGTTACATCAGCATTGAAGTGCCACCCAATATTGCCCGCGATACGGAATCTACCATCAATGAAGCCCGTCGCTATTATCGGGAAATTGGTCGCCCCAACGTGATGATCAAAATCCCTGGCACCCCAGAAGGACTGCCTGCGGTTGAGCAAGCAATTAGCGAGGGGATCAACGTCAACATCACCCTTCTGTTCTCAGTCCAAAGCTATGTTGAAAGCGCCTGGGCGTATATTCGTGGCTTAGAGAAACGGGTGGCGCAGGGTGAAGCGATTAACAAAATTTCCTCCGTTGCTAGCTTCTTCCTCAGCCGAATTGACATCATGATTGATGACCAGCTTGAGACGAGGATTAAAGGTACCGATTCCCCTGAAATTGCTGAAAAGCTGAAGTTTATTGAAGGAAAAGTGGCGATCGCCAACGCTAAAATCGCCTATCAGGAATATAAAAAGATTATCCAGAGCGATCGCTGGAAAGCCCTGGCTGACAAAGGTGCCAACGTTCAACGCCTGCTCTGGGCGAGTACCAGCACCAAAAATCCTGACTACAGCGATGTCATGTACGTAGACGAATTGGTAGGTCCTGATACAGTCAATACCCTGCCACCGTCTACGATTGAAGCGTGCTTCGATCATTGCGATGTCGCAAATCGGATCGAGACCGATGTCGATTCTGCCTATCAACTGATCGAGAGCCTCAAAGATCCCGACATCGACGTTGATCTGGATCAGGTCATGGACAAACTCCTGGACGAAGGTATCGACAAATTCATCCAGCCCTTCAACTCTTTAATGAAGTCTCTGGAGAATAAAGCCAGTCAGCTTGCAGCCGTTTAGGGAGGGAGGAGTTGTTGGTTGTTAGTCAGGGGTCAGTAGTTATTGGTCATTTTCAACTCTTAACCTCTACTCCCTCTACTCCCTCAACTCCAAACTCCAAACTCTCAACTCCTCCCCCTCCCCTCTGCTCCCCCTCACCCCTTACACCTCTCCCCCTATGGTCGCACTCCTCGAAAACCCCCTTCGCGTTGGTTTACAGCAAGACCGCATTCCAGAACCGCAAATTCTGGTCATTTTCGGCGCATCGGGTGACCTGACCCAGCGCAAATTGGTTCCCGCCCTTTACCAGATGAAGCGGGAACGCCGCCTGCCCCCAGAGTTGACCATTGTAGGGGTTGCCCGCCGCGACTGGTCCCATGATTATTTCCGGGAACACATGCGGGAAGGCGTTGAACAGTTTGGTAGTGGCTTGGGGTCCGAAGCGGTCTGGAAGGAGTTTGCCAGAGGGCTATACTACTGCTCTGCTGACATGGATGATCCCGATAGCTACCAGAAGCTGAAAAACTTTTTGGCTACCCTGGATGAGCAGCGGGGAACCCGTGGTAATCGGGTGTTTTACCTGTCCGTTGCGCCCAAGTTCTTCTCTGAGGCGATTCTTCAGCTTGGGGCAGCCGGCATGATCGACAATCCCAAAAAGCATCGTTTGGTGATCGAAAAACCGTTTGGGCGGGATCTGAACTCTGCCCAGGCACTCAATCGGGTGGTTCGTAAAGCCTGTGACGAACGGCAGGTCTATCGGATTGACCACTACCTGGGCAAGGAAACGGTTCAGAACCTGATGGTATTTCGATTTGCTAACGCCATTTTTGAGCCATTGTGGAATCGCCAGTTTGTCGATCACATTCAAATTACTGTAGCTGAGACGGTTGGTTTGGAGGGACGGGCAGGCTATTACGAAACCTCCGGTGCCCTGCGCGACATGGTGCAAAACCATCTGATGCAGTTATTCTCCCTAACGGCGATGGAAGCCCCTAATTCCCTGGATGCTGACAGTATTCGGGGTGAGAAAGTGAAGGTGCTACAAGCTACCCGACTGGCAGATGTGGAAGATTTGGTCAAAACCTCTACCCGTGGGCAATACACCGCCGGTTGGATGAAAGGAAATACGATTCCCGGTTATCGGGAAGAAGAGGGAGCGGCTGCCGATTCTACAACCCCCACCTACGCCGCTCTCAAGCTATATGTAGACAACTGGCGCTGGAAAGGCGTTCCCATCTACATGCGGACGGGTAAACGGATGCCAAAGAAAGTATCGGAAATTGCCATCCAATTTAAAGAAGTTCCATTCATGATGTTTCAGTCTGCTGCCCAGCAGTTGAACCCAAATGTTCTGGCGCTCAGAATTCAGCCAGATGAGGGCATTTCTCTTCGGTTTGATGTGAAAACACCGGGTAACTCTCTCCGCACCCGTCCAGTGGATATGGACTTCCGCTATGACAGTGCTTTTGGTCAACCCAATACCGATGCCTATGCCCGTCTACTGGTTGACTGTATGTTAGGAGATCAAACCCTGTTTACACGCGGTGATGAGGTCGAAGCTTCCTGGAAAATTTTAACTCCCCTGCTGCAAGTGTGGGACGCCCCGGCTCCTCGTGATACGATTCCGCTTTACGAGGCGGGAACGTGGGGGCCTGTTGAAGCTGAATTACTATTAAATCGGGATGGTCGCAAGTGGCGCAGGCTGTGATTGAAAGGCTGAAGGCTCTACGGCTTGCCGTTTCCGAAGGGTAAGCTGAAGGCTAAAAGGGTAATTAAGAATTGGTAACGGAACCCAACCACTAAACAAGTGAGACAGCAAATCTATGATTACAACTTCTGCCGTTGCACTCCAACAACCGAAGGATATTTCGCTTCATGAAATTGAGGAGGAGTTGAACTCTATTTGGAACAGTCAGAGTGTGAGTGACGCGGCTCTGATTGCAACCAGAGCGTCAACATTTTGCATGGTCATCTATGAGCCGGAAGAGTTTCAGCAACTATTGGCAATTCTGGGCTTTTATGACGGACCTGTCGATGGTATTCATGGACCCTTAACTAAGGCGGCGGTTCATGAGGCGCAGAGAACCTATGGCTTGTCTATTACAGGTCGGGTGGATCCTGAAACCTTAGCCCGGTTAAGGCAGGAGGTGACAAAGCTACCCCCGGAGAAGATGCAAATCCCGAACCCTAACTTGCGTGGGTTTAATGTCAATGATGCGATCGCCGCCCTCAATCCCCGCCGCATCATTACCCTCTGCCCCACCCTGGGAGAAGATAAAGGGGTCAAGGCGGAGGTGTCGGCATTCTGCCCGGTGCAGAAAGTTTCTGGCGACAACCTGATCTGCTCCGAGTACATCACGTTGCGGGGTACTAAGGATGCACTTAACCGGGTTGGAGACCTGACCGCCTCTCTGTTTATCCAGAATCTGCCCAAGTTTCTTTGGTGGAAGGCGACCCCCAACCCTGAGCAAGAATTGTTCAAGAAGGTGGTTGAGGCTTGCCACTGCATCATTATGGACTCCAGCTACTTCAGTGATCCCCAGTCAGAATTTCTCAAGATTCAGGAGTTGATCGATCGCGACATTTCCGTGGCTGACCTCAACTGGCACCGATTGTTACCCTGGCAGGAGTTGACCGCCGAAACCTTTGATCCACCAGAGCGGCGGGCAGACATTGGCGAAGTGGATCGGGTTGTGATTGATTACGAGAAAGGAAACGATGCCCAGGCGCTGATGTTTTTGGGCTGGCTTGCCAGTCGCCTGAACTGGGAACCCATTTCATACCTGGAAACCGGTGGTGACTATGACCTGAAGCATATCAAGTTTACCGGATCCCATCAGCGCGAGATTGTGGCTGAACTGGCAGCCACCCCAACCGCTGATGCGGGCGAAATTGTGGGAGATTTGATTGGCTTGCGTCTGGCATCGACCAATCCCCAGGCAAATTGCAACACCATTCTGTGTTCTGAAACCACGGGTTGTATGCGTCTGGAGGCAGGCGGCAGTGCCCAGGCTGCCCGGACTGAAATGGTAACTGCCATTAACGATCAGAAAGCCGAATTTCTGCTCAGCCAGCAGTTGCAGCGCTGGGGGCGGGAGGTGCTGTATGAGGAAAGCCTTGCGGTTGCTGTCAAAGTCCTGAAGTTGAAATGTTAATTGATCGTCATGTAGATTGAGATCCCCGGAATCTTTAAGATTCCGGGGATCTCAATCTATAGGGGTATAGCAGTCAATCCATGACTTTAGTCATTGCCGGAGAGCGGAGTGGGGTGGGTAAAACCACCATTACCCTGGCAATTCTTTCCTATTTGCAGAAAATTGGTCTTAAGGTTCAATCCTTTAAGGTTGGACCCGATTACATTGACCCGATGTTTCATGGCTATGTAACGGGACGACCCTGCCGCAATCTGGATCCCGTATTGACCTCAGAAGCGTACATTCGCCAGTGTTTTGCTTTGAACCTCCAGGAGGTCACGCATGGGTTGGTGGAAGGGGTCATGGGTCTATTTGATGGAGCGGCAGGTCAGGAAGACTATGCCAGTACTGCCCATATTGCCCGTCTGCTCAGTCTCCCAGTTTTACTGGTTGTGGACTGTAGCCGTATGTCCCATTCCATCGCGGCTCTGGTGCATGGCTACCGTTCCTTTGATCCCCGGCTTCAGTTCGCTGGAGTCGTGCTGAACCGGATCGGCAGCGATCGCCACCTCGCTCTCCTGAAATCTGCCCTGGAACCCCTTAACGTCCCGATTCTGGGAGTTCTGCGCCGCCAGGACAATATCACCATTCCCGATCGCCACCTGGGGCTTGTCCCCACCGCTGAACTGAATCATTTGAATCCCTTAATTGAACAACTGGCAGAGTTAGGCAAAACCAGCTTTGACTGGGCAAAGTTGATGCCCCTGCTAGAGACTGCCCAGACCTCGGAGGTCCCGCAAACCTCCGAGGTTTTAGAGAGGGTGCCCATCGCGATCGCCCAGGATGCTGCTTTTAGCTTCTATTACCAGGACAACCTGGACCTGTTAGAACGTCTGGGCGGCACACTCATTCCCTGGAGTCCTTTAGCTGATAAGGAATTGCCGAAAGGGGTCCAGGGGCTTTATCTGGGTGGGGGTTTCCCGGAAATGTTTGCAGAACAACTCAGTGCCAATGAATCTGTTCGTCAATCCGTTCGCGTTGCCATTCAAGCAGGCATACCAACCTACGCCGAATGCGGTGGATTGATGTACCTCTGTCAGCAAATTGTCGATTTCGAGGGGCGATCGCACCCAATGGTCGGCATATTACCCCCCACTGCCATGATGGGAAAACGCCTCACCTTAGGCTATCGGCAGGCGATCGCCTGCCAGGACAGCATTCTGTTTCCCAAGGGGACCCCCATCAATGGCCATGAATTTCACCGCTCCCATCTGAGCCAGGAGCCGGATGTTCCACTTTACAGGGTGCAGGGTACACGGGGCGGGGAGCCGGGGAGATGGGGAGCCGGGGAGACTTTTGAAGGCTGGCACCTGCCGCACCTTCACGCCTCCTACATTCATCTTCACTGGGGAGCCACGCCTGAGATTCCTGAACGCTTTTTGAACTGCTGTAGCCGATTTACTCGACGATTGCCGTAAATTCCTTTCCCCAATTCTGGCGATCGCCCAGTTCTTCCAGCAGCCTTTCATAGGTCTGCCAGCTAATTCCCGAAAGATGAATAATTTCAGTGGGGGGATCAGCAGCGTTGCAGCCATAGAAATTCCGAGCAGTACGGTATCTAAATTCTAGTGCTTTGTCAGCTTTGGCTTTGTCAGTCTAGGTCGCCAAGATGGCTTGCACAAATGATGCCAATTTGGCTTCAGACTAAACCCAGAGGCTCAAACCGCTATCCTGGGGATAGAATCATCTCTGGCAGTCGATTCAAGTATGGATAGGATCACAGTGGAGCGGATAGAGAAAGATTTGGCAGCAATGCATGAGGCGATCGCCACCCTTGCCCATGAGTTTCACAATGCCTACTCAGACTACCTGACGCTCCTGGGTAAATCAGTCCGGCAGCAGCTAATTCTTGCCAGCTACCATGTCTGCACCCAGGGTTATCCCGATCGCTTCCTGAAGCTGGGATATAACCAGCGCTACGAACTGCAACAGACCCTACGCAGACTGGCAGACCAGACCCAGGAAGAATTACTGGCTCAACTCCATCCTCCCGTGGTTCCCGCCGAGCCAGAACCTCCCATTTTGCCCGATTTTACCTGGCACACTGCCGAGCTACCCCCTGCCAGCGATGCTTCTGAACTAACCAATCACCCAACCCCATCAGAGAAACCCCCACTCACGCCTGTGCATCTGGCTCAGTGGCAGCAAGATCTGGAAGAGGCGATCGCCCAGGAGCTAGGAACGGCTTCTCATGCAGCAAATCGCCTGCTACAACAGGCAAGCATCCTGCCATCAAAACTTCCAGAACCGATTCTGGAAGCCGCTGCCAAAGCCGATATGTCTGAAATTGGCGGACGCACCCCCAACTTAATGAATCTGCTGGTTGAGGCAGTGCGTAACGATTCAGCAGGCAAAGAGGACGAAGAACTGAAAGGTCACACCGTCATGCATATTGTGGCGATTCACCTGCGGCTTGCCGAAATTGAATTTGCAGATCCGGCGGTTAACTCTGCCCGTAACCGAATTCGAGGACTGCTGGCACAACTCAAATCCCTGGGACGGGAGTATCAGAAAAAACAACAAGAACGGGCGATCGCGGAAGCACAGGCAGCCTGGCGAGCCAGTTGGACAGAAGAGTAGAGGAGCTTAACTTGCAACCATCTCCCCTGCCCCCTACCCCTGCGGCTGACGATCGCGGCGGCAGCCCCCACCCCCCACCGGACACCTCCACCCCACCGGACTGGATTCGCCTGCAAAAAGCACTCTCCGTAGAAGCCGACCGGGGCTTTAATGATCTGGAAGGCAACCAGCATCGCTTCAGCGAATTTCTCAGCCTTTCCCTCAGCCAACCACCCCAAAAGTTTGCCATCAAGGATCAACACTACTGGCAAGAACTCGGTACTCGGTTCACCACCTACTCCGAACTCACCTTCGCCCAACGCCAACATCTGGTCGCTGATACCCGCCGATTTTTGCATCAGATGAAGCGATCATGGGAAAGTAACGAGACAGGCAGACGGGGAGAGGGGGGGACAGGGAGAGAGGAGGATAGGAAAAATCCCTCTCCTTCAAAAACCCCAAAGGCTTCCCCCCTTTCCCCCCACCCCTCTTCCCACCCTACGGGAATGCCAAAGGCGAACACCCCTCTCTCCTCTCTTCCTAAGCTCGACCAACCCCTCACCTATTTACCCAAAATTGGTCCCAAAAACTCGGAACGGTTGGCGAAGCTAGGACTGTTGACCGTGCGGGATTTACTCTTCTACTACCCCCGCGACCATATTGACTATGCCCGTCAGGTCGATATTCGGAGTCTGGTAGAAGGGGAAACCGTGACCCTGATTGCCAAAGTCAAACGCTGTAACTGTTTCACCAGTCCCCGCAACCCCAAGCTGACCATCCTGGAACTGGTGATTCGGGACTATACGGGTCAAATTAAGCTGAGCCGCTTCTATCCGGGAAATCGCTATAGCAGTCGGGCATGGCAGGAGCAGCAACGGCGAGTTTATTTACCGGGAGCGACGATCGCCGCCTCTGGGCTGGTCAAACGCAGTAAATATGGCGTGACCCTGGAAGACCCGGAAATTGAGGTGTTGGAACACGAAGAAGACTCGATCGATTCTCTTAAAGTCGGGCGGGTGGTGCCCATTTATCCCCTGACAGAAGGTGTCCCAGCGGATCTGGTCAGGCGGGCGGTGACTTCTGCCCTGCCAGCGGTGCAGCAAATTCAGGAACCCCTGCCCGATGGGTTGCGGGAGACCTATGGACTGGTGGGGATTCAGGACGCGATCGCCCACATTCACTTTCCCCCCGATGCCAATGCCGTGGCAACTGCCCGCCATCGCCTGGTGTTTGACGAGTTCTTCTACCTCCAACTGGGTTTGCTCAAACGCCGCAAAACCCAGCAGCAAATCCAGGCAGGGGCAGTTCTGGCTCCCACCGGACAACTGATTGACCAGTTTTACGACATTCTTCCCTTCCGCCTCACCAATGCCCAGGAACGAGTGGTCAACGATATTCTGAACGATTTACAAAAGCCAACTCCCATGAATCGCCTGGTGCAGGGCGATGTCGGCTCTGGTAAAACCGTGGTGGCGGTGATTGCCTGTCTGGCTGCCATTCAATCGGGCTACCAGACTGCTCTGATGGCTCCTACGGAGGTTTTGGCAGAACAGCATTATCACAAAATGGTGCAGTGGTTCAACCTGCTACATCTGCCGGTTGAACTGTTGACTGGCTCCACCAAAGCGGCTAAGCGACGAGAAATCCATGCCCAGCTTGAGACAGGCGAATTGCCGTTATTGATAGGCACCCATGCCCTAATTCAGGATTCGGTCAATTTTCAGCGGTTGGGGTTGGTCGTGATTGATGAACAGCATCGGTTTGGGGTGCAGCAACGGGCACGGCTCCAGCAGAAGGGACAAAATCCCCATGTGCTGACGATGACCGCGACTCCCATTCCCCGCACCCTGGCGCTGACTCTCCACGGCGACCTGGATGTGAGCCAGATTGATGAACTACCCCCCGGACGCAAACCGATTCAAACCACCATGTTGCTGGGACGGGAGCGGATGCAGGCGTATGACCTGATCCGGCGCGAGATTGCCCAGGGGCGGCAGGTGTATGTGGTGTTGCCTCTGGTGGAAGAGTCGGAAAAGCTGGATCTGAAGTCGGCGATCGACGAATATGAGGAACTCAAGGAGCGGGTGTTTCCCGAATTTGCAGTGGGTTTGTTGCACGGACGCATGACCTCGGCTGACAAGGAGGATGCGATTAACCGCTTCCGCCAGAACGAAACGCAAATTCTCGTATCTACAACAGTGGTGGAAGTGGGGGTGGATGTGCCCAATGCCACGGTGATGCTGATTGAACACGCTGAACGGTTTGGACTTTCCCAACTGCACCAGTTACGGGGACGGGTGGGGCGGGGAGGCTCTCAGTCCTTCTGTCTGCTAATGAACAGTTCCAAAACCGAAGCCGCCCGCCAGCGCTTGAAGGTACTGGAGCAGTCCCAGGATGGCTTCTTTATCTCAGAAATGGATCTGCGCTTTCGGGGTCCCGGCGAGGTATTGGGCACCCGCCAGTCGGGACTACCGGACTTTGCCCTGGCAAGCTTAGTAGAAGACCAGGAAGTGCTGGAACTGGCACGGCAGGCAGCGGAAAAGGTGATTGCCAGGGATGAAACCTTAAACTGCTGGGAATTGATGAAAGAGGAACTGGAGTATCGTTACCAAAAACTAATGGGCGGCACGATTTTGACGTAACGGGTGTGCGATCGCCCCCAGATCCCTGGTTTCTGAAGGGCAATTGAGTTGAACTGAAATAGGTTGAGCCAGAAACCAGGTCTTGACCATAGGAAGAGTCAGGCTGACGAAGGAGTTGATCAGCGCCTATTATCGAAATAACCTGCCTGCCAGAAATTTTGGATGACCACTCCAGATTTTCAGGATTATTTGCGATCGCTGCCCCATCCTTCTAATCAAGACTGGGGCGATCGCTACACGCCAACACAGGTGGAGTTGCCCTTGAAGGTGCAGGCGATCGCTGAAAACAAAGATGCCCCAACCGCTCAACGCCAGCCCCAGAAACAGGTACGAGAACGCTTTGAAGTGTTGACTGGATTACGGAAGGCGGTGCAGGAGCACCATCATGTTTTGCTGGTCGGAAAACCCGGTTCCGGCAAATCAACCGCACTACGCCGTTTGCTGTGGGAAGAAGCCCAGAAATGTCTTGAGTTCACCCCATCACCCCACCATCCCATCACTCCATCACCCCTCCCCGTTCTCATCGAATTACGCGACTGCCGCAGCGGTGATGTATTGGGGTGGATTCAGAAATCACTGCGAAGACTACGATTGAGTCGGGAAGACATTGAAGATCTGTTGTTTCAAAACCGAGTGCTGTTGTTGTTCGATGGTTTGAATGAATTGCCGTCAACGGATGCCTGGACTGCACTGGATGAGTTTCGGCGGGATGAGGACTTCCAGGCTACTCGATCGATCATCACTACGCGGGAACTGGGAGTGGGAGCAGACCTGGGGATTGAGAAAAAGCTGGAAATGGTACCGCTGACCGAACCCCAGATGCGGGACTTTATCCAGAAGCGGCTGCCAGAACAGGCGGATAACCTGCTAAGACAGCTTCGGGGGCGATTACGGGAACTGGCAGAAACCCCTTTATTGTTGCAAATGCTTTGTGAGGTAGTGGCACAGAGCAAAGATGGGCAGATTCCTCAAAATCGCGGGGAACTGTTTCGTCAGGAATTTGCCCGCCGCTATGAGGCATTTAAACCTTTGCGGGGAAGGGTTTCGGAAGACTCACGTCGGTTTGCTCCGGAGCTGCTCCAGCATCTCGCGTTTATCATGATCCAGGGAGCACCGCACACCGATCCGCTTAAACCCACGCCTTCCTGGTTAACCATTCCCAAAACGCAGGCTGAAACTATCCTGGAGACTTACCTTACAGGTCGTGTGGCGGCTCCGGCTCAAGCTGCAAAGGAATGGCTGGAAGATCTGGTGGAACATCACCTGCTTCAGCTCGCCAGTGACCCTGATGAGATCGAGTTTCACCATCAACTGTTTCAGGAATACTATGGGGCTGAAGCACTGCTACAAAAGCTTCTTGACTTTCTTAAAGATGAAACAAGCAGTGCTAAGTTCCAACAGGATTACTTGAATTATTTGAAGTGGACCGAAGTAATCTCTCTTATGGCGGGACTCCTAGATGATGAAATTCAAGGATTGAAGTTAGTTGATTTGGCTCTAAGAATTGATCTAATGCTAGGAGCAAGATTATCAGGAAAGGTTAAAAATCAGATCCAAAAACAATCTATAAACTTAATAACTCGATCTGCAATACCACAGTTACTAAGAATTGAAATTTTAGGAGCTACTTCTTCTAGTCATGCAATTCCAGAAGTTCAAAAATCCCTAGAGCAACCAGAGCTAGATTTGCGTAAAAAGGCTGTAGATGCGTTAGAAAGAATTGGTAGTGATGGTGCCATCGAAGAGCTACTGAAGTTGTTGGAAGATCCAAATAATGATATTGCTGATAAAGCTGCCAAAGCTTTGAGTAAAATCGGAAATAGTGGGTGGATTGCAGGTTATATTAGAGTAAAAAAATCAGAAGAAAAAAATCCACTTTTATTTGCAGAAAATGAGATTTTTCAATCAGAAATAAAACAAGGAATAAAGTACTCAAAATCTGCAAATAAAAATGCTATTCATGAACTGAAATATATTACCAACCTGGCAAAGGTTCCTAATTTAACTGAAAAATTAAACGACGAAGAAGCTGACGCTTACCCAAGAATTTTAGAAATCCTTTCTAAGGAAACCGTAATAGTAGAACTACTTGAATTATTAGATCATCAGAATAATTTCGTCCGTGAAATCACTTCCTATTGGCTAGGAAAATCTGGCAATATATCTGTTGTTCCAGGGTTACTAAAAGCATTAAATGATCGAGATATAGGTGTTCGTTGGAATGCTGCTTATTGGCTAGGAGAATTTGGCAGTGAGGCTGCTATTCCAGAACTCGTTAAAGCATTAGAAGATGAAGAACCTAGCATACGCTGGAGAGCAGCTTATTCTCTAGAAAAAATTGGAAGCCAATCTGCTATGCCAGGACTCTTTAGAGTATTGAAAAACTCAAATTCTGATGTTCGGTGGAAAGCTGCTTATACATTAGGAAAGCTCGGCAGTAAAATTGCTATCCCAGAATTACTGGAAGCTTCGAAGAGTTCAGTTCCTAATATTCGAGCTACAGCAAATGAGGTGATAAAAGAATTAACAGAAGATGAAAGTGTTATAGAAATGCTTGATATTTTACAAAGTAAAAATCTTGATATCTGGTTAGAATTTGCTGAAGCTTTAGAAAAACTCGATAGTAGCTTTCTAATTTTAGAGGGGATCAGGGCATTAGAAGATCAAAACCCTTTGCTTCGTTGGAGTGCTGTTGAAGTTTTAGGAAAAAGTAGTAGCAGCAATAAAAGAGTTATTCAGTGTCTTTGTAAAGCAACTAAGGATGAAAGTGCTCCCGTTCGTTGGAGTGCTATTAAAGTATTAGGCACAATTAATGATAAAGATGCTGTTACAGTGTTACTTGAAGCATTAGAAAATAAAGATTCAAGTACTCGTTGGAGAGCAGCAGAGGCATTAGGAGAAATCGGCTACCAAGACACAGAACTAAAATTAGTTAAGGTTTTGGATGATCAAGACTCTTTTGTTCGTTGCAAAGCTGCTGAAGCACTAGGCAAAATTTCTTCAGAACATGCGGTTCCATCTTTGATCAAAGGTTTAAGGGATGATGACTATTTTGTCTGTTGGAGTGCTGTAGAGGCATTAGAAAAAATTGGGGGTGAAGTTGCTATACAGGAATTAGCCAATACTTTGAACCATCGAGATATGCATATCCGTGAAAGAATAGCTGAGGCAATTGGAAGGATGGGTGAACCATCTCTAATTCCAACTCTGTGGAATTTACAACAAACATGTCCAACATCTTGCCTTAGTTTCTCGATAACATCTATCCAAAAGCGTTGTAGGTTCTACAACTACGAAATTGCTCAGTCGGCAGTAGAGGAAGGGGATGGGATGTCAAGTACTGTGGGTAAAGGAGCGCAGATCATCAACAATATTTACAACTTTGATTCAGTTGGAAATGTCAATACTGGTAAGGTAAACATTCATGGGAATCAAGTAGGTGAGCAGCATCTAATTTCCATGCAATCTGGGGAGGAGTTTAATCCCAAAAACTTTGAGGAGGAGGATAAGCCTTCTAATCCAGTTGTGAAAACGATTTTGGTTCTGGCATCCAGTCCTGTGGATATGGCGCGGCTTCGACTGGACAAAGAAGTGCGTGAAATTGAACAAGCATTAAAGCGCTCTCAAAAACGCGACCAGTTCAAGTTAGAGCCAAAATGGGCAGTCCGGGCTAACGATTTGCGCCGCGCATTATTAGACGTTCAACCCCAAATCGTTCACTTCTGTGGGCATGGGATCGGTGCAGGAGGATTGCTTCTGGAAGATCAAGCGGGACAGTCGAAACCAGTTAGCACAGAAGCCCTAGCTGATCTGTTCGCCCTGTTCGCTAATCAGATTGAATGTGTTGTGCTGAATGCTTGCTACTCTGACATACAAGCCCATGCAATTGTCCAGCAGATCCCCTACGTGATTGGGATGCAGGATGCCGTTGGTGATACCGCTGCCATTCAATTCGCGATCGGTTTCTATGATGGACTTGGCGGCAGAGGTACGGATGGCAACGGATATGAAGCTGCTTATCAATTTGGTCGTAATGCCATTCATTTGGAA
Source organism: Kovacikia sp. CALU 1929 (assembly GCF_056784235.1). Lineage (NCBI taxonomy): Bacteria > Bacillati > Cyanobacteriota > Cyanophyceae > Leptolyngbyales > Leptolyngbyaceae > Kovacikia > Kovacikia sp. CALU 1929. The sequence continues at coordinate 1,320 of NZ_JBXBCF010000097.1, read as the reverse complement.
AACCTTCCGGACTATTTAACTCCCAAACTGCTTAAAAAATCTGACTTGACCAGCTACTAACAAACTTATACGAGAGTCAAAATTAAACTCCATTGAAGGAGAGATGAAAAATGGCTAAAGCACTCACAATTCAGCTCCCAGAAGATTTAGAGCTTAAACTAAACGCCCAGGCTAAAAAACTCAACGTCTCCCTGGAAAGCCTGATACTCCAATCCCTGGAGCAGTCAGTGACTCAACTGGAACTAGACCAGGATGATCCGCTTGTGCAACTGTTTGGCTCGATTAAAACCGACATCAAAGATGTAGCTGATAACCACGATTACTACATTGGTCAAGCTCTTTACGAGGAGTTACGCGGTGCCGAGTAATCTCTTTGCAGATACCTCTGGCTGGTCTTGCTTATTGGTTGAAGCGGAACCCCAACATGGACTGGCAACCCAATGTTTTGCCCGTGCTCGGTTGCAAGGGCGATCGCTGGTTACCACCAATTACATCATTGCCGAACTGGTTGCCTTACTTCATCGCCCGTTACGTGTGCCTCGGAGCAAACTGTTTCAAATTGTCGATACCATCAAATCCGCTTCCTACGTGCAAATCATCCATCTTGATGAAGCCACTGACGCAGCCGCCTGGAATCTCTGCAAAAACAGACCTGACAAGTCATGGTCGCTGGTAGATTGCGCCTCATTTGTCGTTATGCAGCAAATAGGTCTTCAGGAGGCACTGACAACGGATCACCACTTTGAACAGGCTGGCTTTATCCGGTTACTCAAGTCCTAACAATTGGAAGAGAATTCAAACAATGGTAAAAACCCGCCAGATTCCGCCCACTCCCCATCCAGTACTGCTCAACCTGGCAGAAGCTTTACAGCAGGTTGCCAGCCAGAGGTTAACCAGTCAACATCTGGTACAGATTGCCGAAGGGCTTTACTGGTCGCTGCTGGAAGGGGAATATCGGAGCGATCGCACCCCCGCCGCTAATCAACTGCGTGAAATACTTTCTGACATTACCATCCAATGGGAATGCCTTCTGGCTAATTTGCATGGGCAAGCAAACACCCAACCCGCTCTGTCTCCTATGTTTCCGCCAGAGTGGCTCAATCAGTGGCTAGAGCAAACTCAACGACTTGAGGCAAATACGATGGCAGAAGTACCCAAAAACCAACCGACCTTTAATATTCGGCGTTGCTGAATAGAAATATGATTTACTGCGGGACGGGCACATCACCAAATTTGAGGTAGTGTAGTAGCAAGCGAATCGAGTGCTTCAGCATTTCTACGGACTTGGAATAGCACAAGGTCTTGCGATGCAACCGGGCA
>NZ_JBXBCF010000096.1:0-44580 GCF_056784235.1 Kovacikia sp. CALU 1929 | reverse complement strand
TCAAAGAGGCACCCAGTCAGGGGGTTGAACTCAACGATTACGCCCAGAAAAACCCGCAACTAGAAATTCGCTCTGGGGAAAACATCTTATTTCGTCAAGAACGAGATGGGGTTGTTTCCACGAATGCACTTTGCCAAACATCTCGGAGGAGCCTGCCTGGTAGAACCGGACCTGGATGCCCGTGCGCTGCTGATAGTCCCTGACTGCCTCCAACACCCGTAGAGTGCCCATGCCGACAGTATCGACAGTATATTCCGGGGCATCGAAGCTGACGCGGACGTGGGACTGAGCACCGAGGTTGTAGATCTCGACGGGTTTGACGTCTTCCAGGATGCGGCGCAGGGTGGTGCCATCGGTGAGGTCGCCGTAGTGAAGGAACAGGCGGGCATCGAGCTTGTGGGGGTCTTCGTAGATGTGGTCGAGCCGGTCGGTGTTGAAGGTGGAGGTGCGACGGATGATGCCGTGGACTTCGTAGCCTTTTTCCAGTAGCAGTTCGCTCAAGTATGAGCCATCCTGTCCAGTGACGCCAGTAATTAGTGCTCGTTTCTGTTGTGTCATCTAGTTGCCCGAAAGGTTTTCAAGTGGGATGTACAGCGGGATAGGAGGTGGTAGGCGGTAGATGTCAGGTGGTAGGTGTCAGGTGTCCAGTGAAATGATTTCTGGGTTGAGGTTTAGTCTTGAGCAATTGTCCTAAACGTGACTGCCGCTACTGCCATAGTTCCCGCCTATCTATGAAAAAGTCAAGGGACCAAGATCTCAGGACTTTGCGAAGTATTAGCAAAGCCCCAGGTAGAGGCTGTAGATGCTACAGTTTTTCCTTGAGCTTCCTCTGGGGAAATTAGAGTTCTGTCAAACAAAACTCTGTTTTCTAACCCCAAACTTTAACACTTATGCAAAAGTCCTCTACCTCTCTTTAGAAGGATGACTTATGCGATCGCACCTGGGTTCCTCCTCAAATATGCCACCGCTCCAACGGATGCAGTTTCACCAATTTTTGATTCCTCCATTTGATCGGCTTAAATTTACACTTCTGTATGTCCTGGCGACCGGCTTCGGTTGGCTACTGGTGGAAGGCATTTTAGGTTCGCTCCGAACTCCCTTCATCTCTGCATTCTGGCAACCCCAGGGAATGCTGGGGACACTGGTTATGGGGCTGGTTTCTGGGTTAATCGTGGGAGCGACCCAATGGCTGGTTCTGCGCCGATATGTACCTGACTGGCTTTGGATTCTGGCAAACGCAGCAGGCTATGTGCTGTTCATGATCACACTACAAGGGTGGCGTGACATGATTTTTGCTAGACTGGCGACCCTGTTGTCCCAAAATCTTTTCTGGATGGGTGGGTTGATAGGGGTCATACTGGCGGTTCTTTGTGCTTTCTGGCTGGGGTTCGCCCAATGGCTAGTGTTGCGTGTGTATGCCAAGCCCAGTTGGGGATGGATTTTTTTGCCATCGATTGCCATTTTGCTGGCATTTGGTTTATTTGCAGGCAGCCTGTTCCTCTCCCAGACAGGACTTTTGTTACCTCTGGATGCCAGGGTTCTGGGGGCGGGGGCATTTGGCACCACTCAGGCGATCGCCCTCTGTTTCCTGTCCAAACGAACGACTGGAACAGTCTATTCCCGCCACTCATTACTGGCAACAGCACCAGAGATACGGGATTATGGAAAAGTTCAGTCACTAGTGGAACAGTTAGAGCGACGGCTGAACCAGGCATGGAACCAGGAAATTAGCAGCGATCGCCCCCTCATCTATCAGATCGGAGTGGATGAAACTGGGGTAATAGCCGTTTACGAATCCCTCGATCAATCTGCGTTGGATCACGTCCATCAAACTCCCTTACCCGATCTACTCCGTTCTCCCATTGAACCAGGTGGAGTTGAACCGCTTCCGCCGCTGGCAAGGTTTCAAATTACCTTTCTGCCATCGGGCAGTTTAGAGATTATCTCCTGGCGAGGAATTCCCCTCCTATGGATTGGGTTTGGCATGATCATTGCTGTGGTTCTGGTAGCAGCGATCGCAGGCTATTTGGCTGGGAAACTGCCAGAGTTCATTCCCTAATCTGGACACAATGCCTGCCCAGTCTCACTATCAAATAAGTGAAGCCTGTCCGGTGCCAGGGAAAGCCAGAGTTGTTCGCCAATTTGGACGGGGCGATCGCTCTCAATCCGTGCCTGGAGAGAGGGCGTTGCTGAGTCAGAACTAACCAGACGAACAAACAGATAGGTTTCGCTGCCTAATGCCTCTACCAGTTCAACCTGAACCGGCAGGTTTTTGGGAGCGGGGGGACTGATACTGAGATGCTCTGGGCGAATACCGAGGGTCAGGGTTTGTCCATCGTATTGTTGGAGACAACCTGCCCAGGGTTCGGGTAAGGTCAAGCGAAATTGGGGATGGGTAATCAATAGAGGAGCTTTGAACTGGACGGGCAAAAAGTTCATGGGGGGAGAACCGATGAACTCCGCAACGAAGCGGTTTGCCGGACGGTTGTATAACTCCAGAGGGGAGGCAATTTGCTGAATTTGTCCCGCATTCATGACCGCAATCCGATCGCCCATAGTCATGGCTTCTGTCTGGTCATGGGTGACATAAATAGTCGTTGTCCCTAACCGTCGCTGAAGTTTCACGATTTGAGATCGAGTCTCCGCCCGGAGCTTGGCATCCAGGTTTGACAGTGGCTCATCCATTAGAAAAACTTGAGGGTATCGCGCCATCGCCCGCCCCAGCGCTACCCGCTGCTTTTGACCTCCCGAAAGCTGTTTCGGTAGCCGGTTCAGAAATGCTTCAATTTGAAGCACCTGAGCCACCTGCCGCACTCGCTGATCAATTTCCTTTTCCCGCTCCGATTGATAGTGCAGCCCCTTGGGTAACTTCCGGGTTGAAGAAATCAAAAAGTTCTCTGCCCACAGTGGCAGGGATGAACGGGATGAATGACTCCCCTGATTCCTTTCAAAGCTCTTAATTTCCGGTTCGCGTGCGATATTAAAGGCTTTCCCAACTGGCTGCTGGTCTCTCACTCCGTCCTGGCTTCCCGGCTTCATTGTTCTTCTCAGCCCAAACGCCAGGTTGTCATATACCGTCATGTGGGGATAAAGGGCGTAGTTTTGGAACACCATTGCGATGTCACGCTCTTTGGGAGGAAGGTCATTGATCAGGCGATCGCCGACATAAATATTGCCTCCCGTCAGATCCTCCAATCCAGCAATCAAACGCAACAATGTGCTTTTGCCACAGCCCGATGGACCCACCAGCACCATAAACTCCCCATCCTGAATGGTGAGGTTGATGGCGCGAAGGACAGCTAAAGGATGGGAGGGGGCATGGGCAGTCAGTAATAAAGACTCTGCCCCTGTTCCCTGCTTCCGATCCATTGCCCCCTTTTGAAAGCTTTTGTAAACGTTCTCTAAAACAACCTGTGCCACAGTGATGAATCAAATTCGACCAATCAGACCACTAGCTTACATCACTTATATCAGGAAGGGCTTCCCCGATCACTCACCAGGGAAGCCCTCAGCACTCATTACGAACACACAGCGCCAAGCGCTTCAACAGGAAAATCTACGCATTTGAATCGTCTGGACTACCTTCACCAGCGAAGTACGCCCAGCTTCCGATCGTGGCAGCTAGTAGCCAACCAGTAAAGACAACAAGCGCTAGGGTCAACATAACAGTCCTCCTTTGAGTCCTATACTCATCGTTGGGTTTCTTGGTCTGAACCCGGGTTAGACACGAAATCAAGCTAACAAGGGGATCAAAAGCCTGCAACATTTCTTAACAAGAAACGAGAATTGTTACGTTGTGACACAGAAACCTCAGATAGGAAAATGGGTATGAACTTTGGGAGGTTAACCCTAGAACCCTGAAGCCAAGTCACCGCAAAAACAATTTAAACGGTTTGGAACATACAGATATATTAAATCGCCTTCAGAGTATTAAGAGAGATCGAGTCTCCGTTCAGAAGCTCAATAGCAGGCGATAGGCAACATTTGTTCGCGGTGTCATATGGTTAGGTTCCGACTGTGCTCATTGCTCAACTTTTAACCTGTGGGTTAATCGACTTGTCCAGAGGACAGTCGAAGGGGGCGAACCCACCCCCTTGGAAATCAGGGACTTTTTCCCTCCACAGCCTCACAAGTAGCAAAACGACGTGAGAAAACCGCCATCTCCCTCTAAAATTTCATCTAGTGGTTTGTCAATTTTGTGGTTGTGAGTCTGGAATGTGAAAGGGGTGATTAGTTTGGGGTTTTCAACCCAAAAATAATTCTTGACAGACCACTAGTGCTTCCCTGCGAAAGTTTTACCCATTCACTCACCTACTCATCCACCCACCCACTCATCCGCCGCCTTACCCATCCACCCCCTCACCCATCCCCTCATTCAGCATGAGCGAAACAACCGATACAATTTTTGGCAAAATTGCCCGCAAGGAAATCCCCGCTGACATTGTTTACGAAGATAATCTGGCGATCGCCTTTAGAGACGTTAATCCTCAAGCTCCTGTCCATATCCTTGTCATTCCCAAACAGCCCATCGCCAAACTGGCAGATGCCGAGTCCCAGGATCACGCTCTCATGGGGCACCTGCTACTGACCGCCAAACGAGTTGCAGACCAGGTAGGACTAACAGACGGTTACCGTATCGTCATCAACAACGGGGCCGACGGCGGTCAAACCGTGTATCACCTCCACCTTCACATCCTGGGAGGGCGGCAGATGGGATGGCCACCAGGGTGAGGAGTAAGGAGTAACGCTAAAATTACTATAAATAGCTGGAGGAACGGCAACGGTTTACACACGCCCCCTTGCTCGTTTAATTGAGCAACTTCAACATTTACCTGGCATTGGTCCCAAATCTGCTCAGAGATTGGCGCTCCATATCCTCAAACGTCCAGAGGATGAGGTGAAAGCCCTGGCAATGGCATTGATGGAGGCAAAGCAGCAGGTGGGCTACTGCTCTGTCTGCTTTCATCTGTCTGCTGAACCTGTCTGTGAGATTTGCCGTGCCCCTAACCGGGACAACAACCTGATCTGCGTTGTTGCCGACTCAAGGGATGTGATTGCCCTGGAAAAAACCCGCGAGTATCGGGGCAAATACCATGTCCTGGGTGGATTAATTTCACCAATGGATGGGATTGGTCCCGATCAGCTTCACATCCAGCCGTTAGTGCGGCGGGTTAGTCAACAGAAGATTGAGGAAGTCATTATTGCCATTAGCCCGAGTGTTGAGGGTGAAACTACCACTCTGTATGTGGGTCATCTACTCAAGCCGTTTACCCGTGTGACCCGAATTGCCTTCGGGCTACCCATGGGTGGTGATCTGGAGTACGCAGACGAAGTAACCCTCGCCAGAGCGCTGGAGGGTCGGCGTGAGTTGGATTAAACACCTATCTGAAAACTTTTTGGATTAATTTCAACCTTTCAAAACCCCGCAAATTGGTTTTTCTGGGTTTAGGTTACCAGGCAAAGTTCCTTTGGTGAGCCACCAGTACTCACAAGGGAAAACCTGGATATGCTGACCTAATTCGCACTCCAAACCTTGCCCTGGCTGAACCAGGGTTATCAACTTACGCCGTAGTCTACCAGGGCTTTTCAGATAGGCTTTAAGGAGTAACTACCTCAACTTCTGCTTGATAAATGCCAGAATCTGAGCCATCTGCTTCTTCAGCCCGTCAATCTCGGCTTGCATTCGGACGATTTTTTCATTCAAAGCCTGGATATCTCCCGCTGGGGCACCTGTCCCGCTGGGCGCAGCCACCGCGATCGCAGCAGGACGGCGTTTTGCCTTCGCCATCGCTGTCTTAATCGCATCAATCAGTTCCTTCTGATCAAACGGCTTCTGAACGAATTCAAAAAACTCAAACGGCTCCTGGAGCTTCTCTGTCACCTCTTCTTTTCGACCAGACATGAGCACCAACGGAATTGTTTGGAGTTCCTGGCTTGCCTGGATTTGCTGGAAAACTTCCCAGCCGCTCATGCGAGGCAGCAAGAAATCGAGCATGATCAAGTTGGGGCGCTCCTGTCGGATTAGATTAAGCCCCTGAACGCCGTCCTTAGCCTCCAGCACCTCAAAATTGCCCTTTGGCAACATATCTCGCACCATATTCCGGATGACGTTGCTGTCATCGATGACCAGGATCTTGTGACTTGCCACAACTGAACTCCTCTGGTAGTGACTGCAAAGACGAATGAGTAAGGTTAAAGGTCACAGTTTTTCAACATGACGGCTATTCGATCCGGAGGGAGGATGAAACCCTGAAAGGGAAAAACTGGCTTTTTCCACAAATTGAAGTAAATATTAACAATTTATCGAAACTGTTCAACTTAGAGGGCTGAATTTGGGGATAAACCTGATTCAAGTTGAGGACTGGAGATTTTTCCCAGGAAAAACTTCGGGGTTCTAGCTTGGTGAGGTTTAACCGTTGAATTTGCCACAGCATCAACTAGTTTAGCGTCTACAGCGCAGAATGATTCTCACAAGAGGATGGCTTAGAAGCCGATTTTGTCATTCTAAATGGAGCGAAACGGAATGTTGGTAAAGCCTGTCAAAGGTTTAGAATCCAGGGCTTTAGCTCCGAATTGAGCTGCTACCCGGTGGAAAGCAAGCTACAGCATGACATTTTGGTACTTCTAAACATCCTCTAAGGTTTTAGAACGGTTAGTTTTGTAAAATTTGTTCCAGCAATGGGCTGGTTGCCATCCTTTAGAATTTGAAGGATTCCTTTTCGTTGGCTGCTGCCAGGTTGCCGGTTTCACACCTCCTGCGTTGCAATTTTTTCCATTTCTCTATCCTGTTCAACGGCTATTATTCCCAACTTTATGCCCACTGAAACGAATTTTTCTCCAATTTCTTCAAATTCCTCCCGTCGCAGGGCTGAAATTGAGAGTATGCCAGACTGGTTGCGCCGTCCGGTGGGCAAAGCCAGTGAGCTTTCTGCTGTGCAGCGTATTATCAAGCAACGCCAGATCCATACCATCTGCGAGGAAGGGCGGTGTCCTAACCGGGCTGAGTGCTATGCCCAGGGCACGGCTACCTTTCTGTTAATGGGTCCAACCTGTACCCGTGCCTGTGCCTTTTGCCAGGTAGATAAGGGACATGCCCCCATGCCGCTTGACCCAGAGGAGCCTGAGAAAATTGCCGAATCGGTGAAGCTATTGGGGTTGCGCTACGTGGTACTCACTTCCGTTGCCCGGGATGATCTAGCCGATGGGGGAGCAGGTTGGTTTGCAGAAACGATCGCCCAGATTCGTGCAGCCAATCCTGGCACTCAGGTAGAAGTACTAACCCCTGATTTCTGGGGCAGGCAGGATGGAGGGCTATCACTAGACGACCTGCAACGACAGCGAATTTCTACCATCGTTACCCTAAAGCCTGCTTGCTATAACCATAATATTGAAACCGTTCGCCGCTTGCAGGGTCCTGTACGACGGGGGGCAAAGTATGAGCGATCGCTGCGGGTTCTGCAAATCGTCAAAGAACTCGACCCATCTATTCCCACCAAGTCTGGGCTGATGCTGGGACACGGAGAGACTGAGGACGAAGTGATTGAGGCAATGGTGGACTTACGGGCGAGCGGATGCGATCGCCTCACCATTGGACAGTATATGCGCCCCTCCCTGGATCATCTCTCCGTCCAGAGATATTGGACACCTGCTGAGTTCGACCATCTGGGAGCGATCGCTCACGAAATGGGCTTTTCTCATGTCCGCTCTGGTCCCCTTGTGCGGAGTTCCTACCACGCGGGGGAAGAGGCGGAGGGTGAGTTGAGAGTTGAGAGTTGAGAGTTTTAGTCCGCTGCCACCTATCACCTGCCACCCATTTTCTTAACCGAAATTCACGAATGATTGCGACACTGTTTGCTATTTCTTAAGAAGGTCAATCCATTCTTACGAGGAGAGTTTTCATGGCTCAAGCTAAAAAACCCACTTATGTGTTCCGTGCAAGTTGGGCATTGCTTCTGCTGGCGATTAACTTTGTCGTGGCAGCTTACTACTACGGCTATTTAAGATAGGTTTTTCGTGGAATAGGAATCCAGGAGCCAGAAACTGGGAGCCAGAATGGATAAGTCATTCTGAATCCTGGATTCTGGCTCCTGATTTTTGATTTCTGATTCCTGCCTTCTTCCTTCCCATCCTGATCTGCTACAAGGTTCCCCTAAACAAACCCTGGGGACGAACCAACAGCACTAAAACCATCACTGCCAGGGCAACCCCCAGCTTGTATTCCGTTGGGAGCCAGTAGGTGCTAATTTCCTGAACAATGCCAATGATAAGGGCACCCGCGATCGCGCCATAGGGATTTCCAATGCCACCCAGGATGACAGCCGCAAACATCGGTAGGATTAAAAACCAACCCATGTTGGGGCGCACTGCCTGAACTAGTCCCAGCATTCCGCCACCGAGGGCGGTCAGTCCACCAGCAATGACCCAGGTCCAGATGACGACCTGATTCACATTAATTCCCGTAACGCGGGCAAGGTCAATATCGTCGGCAACTGCCCGCATGGCTTTGCCAATGCGAGTGTTTTGTAACAGGTAGTGAAGGGCAGCGATCGCCAGTACTGCCATTCCCATCACCACGAGATTGTAGTAAGGAATTCTCAACCCCAGAAATGATATGGCTTCGGCAACTGGCAGGTTGTAGCGTTGATTGCTGCCACCCCAGACCAGAATGATGCCATTGCGGAGAAACAGTGCCAGTCCAATCGAAATAATGATTAGCGTTGTGGAAGAAGCCCGTTGGGTGCGCATGGGAGACCAGATCAGTTTCTCACTCAGTAACACCCCGGCGATCGTCCCTAAAATTCCTAGAATCATCGAGAGCCAAATATTTAACCCGGTCGCATTTGCTACCAGGGTCATATAGGCTCCTAACGTCATGAAATCCCCGTGGGCAAAATTGGATAGCCGCAGAATCCCATAGGTCAGTGTCAGTCCAACGGCAGCCAGGGCAATAATGCTGCCCACCGAAACGCCATTTACAAACAGTTGAGCCAGTTGGGGATCCATTTCTCAATCTCTTACGTGCAGACTAACGTTCTTGATTGTCCAGGAATCAGCGAGGTTTGGGAAGAGACAGAAGTCAGACTCCCAAAAACAATGAGAGTGGGTAGTCACTACCCACTCTCATCAGCCTCTAACGAAAAATCGCTACCAAGGAGTTATGATCCCCTCTCTTAGTTGAGCAGAGGCTCAAAGGTACCAGCACAGCTAGGACCTGCGCTGGTGGTTGCACCAGAGAAACCTACACCTGCGGGGTCACCAGCAGCGGGCTTCGAGCTTTGGCACAGAATTGCCAGGGTGGTTGCTTCGCCTTCTCCAGCAGCTTCAGAAGTGACACCGATTTGAACTCCACCAGTATGTGCCCGCAGGGTAGTGGTGTTCTTGGGATAAGACACGTTTTTGACCCCTGAGTTACCTACTACTGGGATAGAGTAAGAGTAGTTAACGCTATCAGTTTTGATACCCAGACCCAAACGACCAATATCGCTGGTGAAGGTGTTTTTCTCCAGGAAGTAAGCTTGCTGGGTGCGGTTCATAGAACCTACGTACTGCTTGGACTCAGATTCCTTCGCTTTGTTTGCCTGGTTCAGGAAAGAAGGCAGTGCGATAGCAGCCAGAATACCGATGATGATGATAACGACTAACAGTTCAATCAGGGTGAAGCCTTCTTCTTGCTTCTTTTGAGCCAGGTGCTGGATGAACTTTGCTTTGAATTCAGATTTCATGAGAGGTTTCTCCTTTAAGATGCGGGGTACTTGGTTCTAACTCCTGGATGTAACGTACCCCGCTAACCGGGCTAACATATCAACCTCTGAATTTTTTTTTAGAATTTGGCTGAGAGGGGATTGGCTGGAAGCTGGAAGTCCTTACGGGGTAAGGATCAAGGGGGCGTGGGTAAAAGGGTGGAGGGGGAAGAAAGTATTAGGAGTTGTGAAGTGTGGCGACTCTGACTCAAATATGGGCAAAGGGTTTGGCAGCTATTGCAAGGAGTAAAGAAAAGTTTTCGCCGGTTAAACCCTCGACTACACGAACCAGGTCCGCCGACGTGGACTGAGGAAATCAAGGGGTTCCGTAACCTGCGGAGGCAGATCTTGTCTGTTATAGACACGTCTACCCTGCGGAATCCTGCGTGAATAGATACCAATGCACCTGGATCTGGGCTTTTAAAGTACCCGCTTAAAGCCTTTGCCGGGAGGCATGAGACGCTAGATATTTGGGGCTTATCACGAGAGCCTCTTCCATTGCATTTCGCAAATTTTCTGTTGAACCCACATGGTAGTGGTGGTGATAGGTCACAAATGGATAGTTTGAGAAGTGTTTACTCAAATGCTCATTTTCACGATATTTATTTTTCTTCCACATAGAGTAAGCAAAGCCACAGGATAGCTTTTTAATAGCTTCTGCTAACTCATCGGCATCAGCGTCGCTCCACTTGCTGAAATAATCAGTATGTCTGCCAACATAGGGCGGATCGAGATAAACAAAGTCATCACAGGTTACGCAAGCAAGCGTTTCTCTCCAATCTTGCACAATAAAAGTCCAGTCTTTACCCTGTAACATATTGGCGGCCCAGGCGACTTGATTACAAATTTTGGTGATATAAGCCAACCGGAATCTATCTGTTTTCTTGCAAAAAGGAACGTTGAATTTCCCTTTTGAATTAAACCGAATCACCCCATTAAATGAAGCACGATTCAGAAAAACAAAGTCGAATGGATCTCCTGAAGTGTTAAACCTTTCACGCACTTCATAATAATATTCTTCACCTTGAAACTCTAGCTTTGCCCCTTCTCCTTCTAAAAATTTCCTGAGTGAAGTAGGCGACATTTCACCCGTTTGAATTGCTTTATAAACCTCGATGAGATAGAGATTGGTTTCTGCTATCAATGCTTTATCCGGTTGAATGTTAAAAAGAACAGCCCCCGATCCAAGAAATGGCTCAATCCAGCGACCTTTGCCATTCCACTGGACATTCGCCAGGATCAAAGGCACAAGTTTTGTCTTGATCCCTTGAGACTTAATCGGGGGAGCTTTTGGGGTTTTACAGGGTCTAGGAAGGGAAATCATCAGGGCTATTTTTGGTCTAATTTTTGCTACTAATAACGTCGAATCTCGAATCCCTTCAGCCCTTCTGGTGTTTCATGCTCTACATCCACATTCCGCACAATTGCTCCACGAGGTCCCTGGTAACACCAGCGCACCATTTCCTCCACCTGTTCTTTGGGTCCCTCAAAGATAGCTTCCACCCGTCCATCGGGAAGGTTTCGCACCCAACCTCTGACTCCAAGCTGTGTTGCAACATCCTGAGTTGTAAAGCGGTAACCCACTCCTTGAACAACGCCAGAGACGAAAGCGTGGATACGGATCAGTTCCATAGGAATAGGGTGTAGGGTATGGGGTATAAGGTACAGGGTAAGGGGTACCGGAGAGCAGTTTAGAGTGAAGAATGAAGAAATGAGTATCGCCAACTCAAAATTCTTAACGCCAAACTCCTAGTTCCTACCCTATACCGCACCTCTATCTTCGAGCCTGGTATGACCTTACTAAGTCCGCTTAACTCATTGCCCCCCCTGAGCACTGACACCATTTGGGGCATTATCAACGATACGGTAGACGATGTCACAGCAAACGCGCTTGTTTGGAATTGTTTGGGCTACCAGTTCAACTCAAACACTAATACGTGGGATAGTTCTGCCGTAGCGACTGAGTGGCAGGAGGCTTATCCAGAGCCGCCCAACTTCATTGAGAGCCGTCCGGCAACGGTGAAGCTGACCCGTTCTATCCCGCCGGAGAACAAGCAATTGCTGAAAGAAAAGCTGGGGTTTGAAGGCTACAAAGTGAACGAACTGGTGCCCCGCAAAACCCGTCGAGCAACGATCGCCAACTGGCTCCTTAGCTACATGCAACTGCAAGGGCTTGCGGAATAAATTGAGGTCAGACTGTAGATATAGCAATTCTTGCGCACGTTGGAAAATTTGCGATGTCAATGGAACACCGACTGTATCAAGGACTTTTTGGACCCAGTGACCTGGTGGAACTGCGGCAGTTTTGCTTTACGCCAGGAAGAGTCTTTGAACCTGGGGTTTACTACGCCGGACAGCTACCCAGCATTGCCTTTGAAATGGGGTTGGTTGACCGTCTGCCACCCGTCAGAGGTAAAAGCGCCGAAATTCGGTATAAGGAAGCCCCATCCGAGGAGGAACGGCTGGACAGATGAGTGTTGCAACTGATCCCTATGCCTGGATAGACTCGGCACTGGAAACGATACACCGAGCCAACTGGCATCGCTCAGTTAAGACGATTGAGGGGCTGCCTGGAGCAGTCATTACGTTGGAAGGGAAGTCGGTTATCAACTTTGCCAGTAACGATTACCTGGGTTTGGCAGGGGATCTGCGGTTGATTCAAGCGGCGATCGCGGCTACCCAGCAATACGGCACTGGCAGCACTGGCTCTCGCCTGATTAGTGGACATCGGGAACTGCACCGGGAATTGGAACGGGCGATCGCCCATCTAAAGCAGACGGAAGATGCCCTGGTCTTTAGCTCTGGTTATCTGGCAAATCTGGGCGCTATCAGTGCCCTGGTCGGCAAACGCGACCTGGTCTTGTCCGATCAGTACAATCACTCCAGTCTAAAAAACGGTGCCATCCTCAGCGGAGCAACTTGCCTGGACTATCCTCATGGTGATTCTGCCAGTGTCAAAGCCCTGTTAGTGAAGCAGCGCGATCGCTACCGGCGCTGTTTGATTCTGACCGATACCGTTTTCAGCATGGATGGTGATCTATGTCCCCTCCCAGAGCTATTAGATTTAGCAGAGCAATTTAACAGCATGCTCCTGGTGGACGAGGCGCACGCGACTGGAATTATGGGGACAACTGGTGCAGGTTGTGTGGAACACGCTGGCTGTAGCGGGCGATCCCTGATTCAAATGGGCACCCTCAGCAAAGCTCTGGGTAGTCTGGGTGGTTATGTTGCAGGCTCTAACCGCCTGATCGATTTCCTCAGAAACCGTGCTGCGAGTTGGATCTACACGACGGGTTTATCCCCCGCAGACACTGCCGCTGCTCTGGCGGCGGTTCAAATCATCCGGCAGGAACCCCAACGCCGACATCACCTGTGGCAAAACGTCCAATGGCTCCAACAAACCCTTGCCCAGGAACTTTCCCTTCATTCCTTTACCCCTTCAGCCTTTACCCTCCTTTCCTCCGTCTCACCGATCCTTTGCCTTCAGGTAGACAGTCCTGCTACAGCGCTGCAACTGGGGCGATCGCTGCTTGAGTCCGGCATCTTCGCCTCTGCCGTTCGTCCTCCGACTGTGCCCACAAGCCGCCTCCGTTTAACTGTCATGGCAACTCACAAAACGGTTCACCTGCAACAGTTAGTCACCGTCCTGAGAAGCTGCCTTCAAAATTTGTTACCCTAACTTAAATACTGGGCTGAAAGCCTATTCCAAAAGACCGGGCTACTAAAACTGGGTATTCAACCCAAGAAGTTTTTTGGATAGTTTCTCAATGCCTTTGTTTAACTAAAGCAGATCAACTAAGCAGACCTGGGGACGCACAACGGTGGAAATTCAAATTGGAAGGGGCAAATCTGCCCGCAGAGCATACGGTATTGATGAAATTGCGCTGGCTCCAGGACCAAGAACCCTTGACCCATCCCTGGCAGATACTCACTGGCGCATCGGCGGTATTGACCGTGAAATTCCGATCATTGCCAGCGCAATGGATGGAGTCGTTGACGTGGGCATGGCAGTCGCGCTATCCAAACTGGGGGCACTGGGAGTACTGAACCTGGAAGGGATCCAGACCCGTTACGTAGACCCCAACCCGATTTTGGACGAAATTGCCTCTGTGGGTAAGGAAGATTTTGTCACCCTGATGCAGCGTCTTTATGCGGAGCCGATCAAGCCAGAATTAATTGAACGGCGAATTCAAGATATTAAAGCGCAGGGTGGAATTGCTGCGGTCAGTGCGACTCCCGCCGGAGCGCTCAAATACGGGGCGGCAGTTGCTAAAGCTGAAGCCGATCTCTTCTTTGTCCAGGCAACTGTTGTTTCAACTGCCCATTTGTCGCCCGAATCTGTCACCCCTCTTGACCTCGCTCACTTCTGTCAAGAGATGCCCATCCCAGTGGTGCTTGGCAACTGTGTCACCTACGAGGTTGCCCTCAACCTGATGAAGGCAGGAGCCGCCGGAGTGCTGGTTGGAATTGGTCCCGGTGCTGCCTGCACCTCACGTGGGGTGCTGGGCGTGGGTGTGCCCCAGGCAACCGCGATCGCAGACTGTGCGGCTGCTCGCGAAGACTACTATCGCGAAACTGGCAACTACGTCCCCATCATTGCTGACGGTGGTTTAATCACTGGGGGCGATATCTGTAAGTGCATCGCCTGCGGTGCCGATGGCGTTATGATAGGCTCACCCTTTGCCCGTGCTCAGGAAGCTCCCGGTCGTGGGTACCACTGGGGTATGGCAACCCCCAGCCCCGTTTTGCCGCGCGGTACTCGTATTCGGGTTAGTACGACGGGCACTCTAGAGCAAATTCTACGCGGGCCGGCTCAGTTAGATGACGGTACCCATAATCTTTTGGGCGCACTGCAAACCAGCATGGGCACTTTAGGGGCAAAAGATATTAAAGAAATGCAACAGGTTGAAGTAGTGATTGCCCCATCCTTGTTAACTGAAGGAAAGGTTTACCAGAAAGCCCAGCAATTGGGAATGGGGAAATAGGAGAGAACTCAGAAGCCAGAAGTCAGGATTGCAATTCTCTTCCAAGACTTTCTGATCAAATTCTTAAGACTTTTTCCACTCTCCTTAAGAAACCCTGGAAAACATAAATGGGTCGTTTAGAATGAAGAAAGCGGAGACGCATGTTTCCGTTCACTCCTCACACCACACTCCGCCTGAACGTTTCGTTCGGGCGGTTCCTCTTTAAAGGGGAGCAAGAGACCAAAGGGATCGGTAGAGGTGATGGAAGAGCGTTAAGAGTTTTGAAGAGCGTTAAGAGTTTTGGGTTAAGTATTGTGGGTCATTTCACCTGCGGGACTTGCTTGCTGACTTCTCTCTTCTGCCCCCTCTAACACTTACTACTCACCACCTACCTTACTCATTAGTCATTCCTAGCCACCAAATATGTCTAAATGTATAGACGATTCAGCACCAGAGCCTTGTTTTCGCTATGGTAGAATTCCATAAAACGATATAGGCAAGGATTTCAAGAATGTCAGCAGCCGCGTCTGTCACAGATTCCACTTTTAAGCAAGAAGTTCTTGAAAGTGAAGTTCCAGTTCTAGTAGATTTCTGGGCTCCCTGGTGCGGTCCCTGCCGTATGGTTGCGCCAATTGTTGATGAGATTGCAGCGCAGTACGAAGGGCAGATCAAGGTTGTTAAGGTCAATACGGATGAAAATCCCAGCGTTGCCAGTCAGTATGGCATTCGCAGTATTCCAACATTGATGATTTTCAAGGGTGGTCAACGAGTCGATATGGTCGTTGGCGCAGTTCCGAAGACAACTCTGGCAAATACATTAGAGAAATATCTTTAACTCTTTCTCTAAATACAAAAGCTTAAGAATTTCACGCCTCAAGACACCTGTCTGAGGCGTTTTTAATTTTGACGTGCTTTTTTGTTTCTTAGCATTCATCTGGGTCTTCTGGATCTAAATACACCCCAGGTTCCATCTGCTTTAGGGGAATATGCAATATCTCATGAGAGCTTTAGTAAGAGTCAATTAGGATCACTGCTTGAATTAATTAAACAAACTATTAGTTTCTTGAGCAAAATTAACAAAATTCTCGATTCAAATAATTCTAGAGAGAGATGTGTTTCATGCTACAAATTTTTTATTCTTATGCCTACTTCCTGTTGCATAGGCAACGCGATCGAAGATCAGCCTTTTGTAGAAATCTTACAGAAGAAGGCTAATTTACTCAACGGCACAATGTCATTTGTGATGACTCATGGCACCCTTTTCAGGTTTGAAACCATCCCCCCAAAAACACTGGCAACCATCCCGCCTAGTTCGCTGGTTTAGCTTTTTGGCCCTTTTCCTCATCAGTGCAGGTTTGATTATTGCCCATGCACTTTCCCAGCCGATAACCCTGAGAGTATTAATGGCGGCTCCAGATGTGCCTCCCTGGAATGCGGTGATGGTGAAAGCCTTTGAAGAGCAAAATCCGGGCATTCGACTACAAATCATTGAAGGACCGAATGCGACCAACCTGATTGAGGACCTTTACACCTCTGCCTTTCTGCTGGGTGATTCCCCCTACGACCTGATCAACATGGACGTGATCTGGACCCCAAAATTTGCCGCAGCAGGCTGGTTGGTAGATTTAACCGATGAGTTTTCCCAGGGAGAATTGGCAGCTTTTTCTGCACCCGATGTAGAGGGAGGTAAATACCAGGACAAGCTATATCGTTTGCCCATCCGTTCGGATGCCGGAATGCTTTACTACCGCACTGATCTCCTGGAAAAGGCAGGTTATCAACCACCACAAACCTTCGAGGAACTAATCAAAATCTCGAAAGATTTACAAAGTAAAGGATTGGTGCGGTGGGGTTACCTGTGGCAGGGTCGTCAGTATGAAGGGGCAGCCGCCATGTTTGTTGAAGTCCTGAAAGGATTTGGCGGCTATTGGGTGAATCCCGACACTTTGGACGTAGGGCTGGATCGTCCAGAGGCAATTCGGGCAGTGGAATTTCTGTTAGGAACGATCCGGGAAGGGGTATCTCCTCCTGGCGTGACCACCTATATCGAGGAAGACACCCGGCGTATTTTTCAAAATGGGGAAGCGGCTTTTCTCCGCAGTTGGCCTTACGTGTGGTCGCTTGCCAATGCTGACAATTCTCCGATTCAGGGGAGGCTTGGCATCATGCCGATGATCCCTTCCAAAGGAAATGAGGGCGGCTCCTGTCTGGGCGGCTGGGGTCTGGGTATCTCAAAGACTTCTCGGCATCGCAAAGAAGCTTTGCAAGCCATTCGGTTTCTGACTCAGGGGGGACCCCAAAAACAGTTCATTCTGGAAGCAGGCTACGTGCCAAGCCGCCGGGATCTATTTACTGAATCGGATATTGTTGCTAAGTACAACTACTTCCCTCAGTTTTTAGAAGTGGTTCAAAGGGCTGTTTTACGTCCTCCGATCGCCCAGTATGCGCAGGCTTCAGATATTTTGCAACGCTACCTGAGTGCTGCCCTGACTAACCAAATAACGGCTGAACGGGCCATGCAAGAAGCCGCCAGAGAAACCCGCCTACTGTTAGAGGCAGGACGGAGAAATCAAGCAGCGTGAAGGATGAAGGATGAAGGATAAAGGATGAAGTTAAGAGTTGAAAATGACCAATGACCAATGACCAATGATTAATGACTAACCACTAGCCACTAACCACCACTTCTCACCCCTCACTTCCCAATGTCATCCATCAAAGTCGATACAATTCGAGCGCGGGACCGGCGAACTGGGCTTTACTTGCTCATCCCGTCTGTCATTATGCTGTTGCTGGTATTTGCCTACCCGATTGGGCGATCGCTCTGGCTCAGCCTATTTGACCAAAACCTGGCAACTGGCTTAGAGCCTATCTTTGCTGGACTGAACAACTATGCCCGGATTGCAGGTGACGGACGCTTCTGGCAGAGTTTTTGGATTACAACCCGATTTACAGTAATCACCGTTGTCCTGGAACTGATTCTGGGAATGGGGATTGCCCTGGTGCTGAACCGGGCATTTCGGGGGCGAAATGTCGTGCGGACGATCGCCATCCTGCCCTGGGCACTTCCCACAGCTCTGATTGCCCTCGGTTGGACGTGGATTTTCAACGATCAGTACGGCATCGCCAATGACATTCTGCTGCGCCTGGGACTGATTCAACAAGGGATTAACTGGCTCGGTTCCCCCTTTACCGCAAACCTTGCTCTCATCGTTGCAGATGTTTGGAAGACGACTCCTTTTATTAGCATTCTGCTGCTGGCAGGGTTACAGTCTATCCCTGGCGACCTTTACGAAGCCCATGCATTGGAAGGGGCAACTCCCTGGCAGAGCTTTTACCGCATCACCCTACCGCTGCTGATGCCTCAAATCATCATTGCTATGCTGTTCCGCTTTGCCCAGGCATTCGGCATCTTCGATTTGATGGCAGTGATGACCGGCGGCGGTCCTGGCGGCTCAACAGAGGTGGTGTCCCTCTACATCTATGCCACTGCCATGCGCTATCTGGACTTTGGCTACAGTGCGGCAATGGTTGTTGTCACCTTTCTGCTACTAATTATCGCAGTTTTGATTTGTGCCTATTTGATTTCCCGTTACCGATCCAAAACGGTGTGAGGAGTGTGTGGTGTGGGGTGTTCGCTTACGGCGTTCCCGCAGGGTGGAGTTGTTAGTCATTGGTCATTGGTCATTCGTCGTTCGTCACTGGTCAATAGCCTGTAATCCCGAAAGCTGAAATCTCTCAACTCTCAATTACCCACTTAAAACTCTTTACTTTCAACTCAAAACTCAAAACTTTCAATTTTCAACTCAAAACTTTCAACTCAAATCTCTCCCCCATGAGCACCACTCTCGATTCCAACATTCCCATTGCTTCAGAGTCCCCTCCAGCAAGACCTCGTAGATTAACGTTGGGAGCAATACTTTTTTGGCTGGTGGTGGTAGCGATCGTGGTCTTCTGCCTTGCGCCTATCCTATGGCAGGTGTTGACCTCGTTTAAGGTGAATGAAGACATTTCCGCCATCCCCAATGTTTACTTTCCCACTCGGTTGACGCTTGATCACTACATTGAGTTATTCACCCGTCGTCCATTTGTTCGGTATATCTTTAACAGTGCTTTTGTGTCGGTCGCTTCAACTATTACCTGTCTGGTGATTGGTGCTCCTGCTGCCTATGCCCTGGCACGTCTCCGTCCCCTGGGGGGCAGAATTATCCAGGCGGGTATTTTGCTAATTACGCTATTTCCCAGCATTCTTTTGCTCCAGGGACTTTTAGAAATTGTTCAAGCGTTTAATCTGGGCAACCGCTACCTGGCTCTGATTATCCCTTACACCGCCATTAACCTGCCCCTCACCATTCTGGTCATGCGGAGTTTTTACGAACAGTTGCCTAAAGACCTGGAAGATGCTGCCCGAGTGGATGGATACAGCACCTTGCAAATGCTAATCAAAATTGTCATGCCGCTCACACTCCCTGCCCTGGTGACGACCGGCATTCTCACTTTCATCTTTTCCTGGAATGAATTCATCTTTGCCCTCACCTTCATTACTGAAGAAACCATGAAAACGATTCCAGTTGCCTCTGCCCAAATTGGCGGCACCACAACCTTTGAAATTCCCTATGGTCCGATCGCCGCCGCTACTGTGGTGGGCACCCTTCCCCTGGTAATACTGGTACTCTTCTTCCAGCGACAAATCATTCAAGGCTTAACGGCAGGGGCAGTGAAAGGATAAGCAGTGAGGGATGAGGGGTGAAGAGTGTTCGTCTTTGGCGTTTCCGCAGGGTGGAGTGAGGAGCAAAGGAGATTGAAGCAATGGAAAAACCACATAGAAAGCTGGAGGTTTGGCAGAGAAGTATTGATTTTGCGACTGAAATTTATAAAGTGACAAACTCATTTCCTGACTACGAACGTTATGGATTGGCATCCCAAATGCGGCGGACGGCTGTATCGATTTCTAGTAATTTAGCTGAGGGAGCTGCAAGAAGGATTACAGAATTTATTCAATTTGTCCGAATCGCAATTGGCTCCATTAGTGAAATAGACACTCAACTTGAAATTGCTTATCACATTGGTTATCTATCTGAATCTACCTATAAATCTTTAGATCATGAATTGGCAGCTATTGACCGAATGTTAATGGACTTCGTAAATCCCTAATTCAAAAACAGCAAACCACTATTTGACCTGTTTTTTCACCCCTCACCCCTCACTCCTCACCTAATACAATGTCTAAGCTCCAACTGATCAACCTCAACAAAACCTTTACCCCAAAAATTGTCCCGGTTAAGGATGTCAGCCTTGCGGTCGAAGATGGGGAAGTCCTGACCTTACTGGGACCGTCTGGCTGTGGTAAATCGACCGTATTACGGATGATTGCCGGACTGGAGGAACCAACAAAGGGACAGGTGTTAATTGGTGACAGGGATGTGACGTATTTGAAACCGGGCGATCGCAACATTGCGATGGTGTTTCAGAGCTACGCGCTCTATCCCCACATGACCGTACACGACAACCTCTCCGCTGGTCTGCGGTTGAAAAAAGTGCCCCAGGGAGAGATTGATCAACGGATTAAAGAGGTTTCCCGCATTCTGGGATTGGATGAACTGATGCAACGTAAACCCGGCAAACTTTCCGGCGGGCAACGGCAGCGGGTAGCTGTAGGGCGTGCCCTGGTAAGGCGTTCCGATGTATTTCTGCTGGATGAACCGCTGAGCAACCTGGATGCCCTCCTGCGAGAACATGTGCGGGCAGATTTAAAGCAAATCTTCTTATCCCAAAACGCTCCTGTGGTTTACGTTACCCACGATCAAACAGAGGCAATGACCCTATCTACTAGAGTTGCCGTTCTAAATAGCGGCTATGTGCAGCAACTGGCTGCCCCTGAAGATATTTACAACCACCCAGCAAACCAGTTTGTTGCGGGGTTTGTCGGTAGTCCTCAGATGAATTTACTGACGCTACCCTGCCAGGGAAACTATGCCCTGTTGGGAGACTTCAAAATTCCGCTACCCAAATTGGCTGCCCCGCCCTCAACGGTTGTTCTGGGAATCCGCCCCGACCACCTCTACCCCGTTGAATCGGAGGAAATGCCCTCTTCACCTATAGTCAAAGGAAAAGTATTTTTAGTCGAAAACCTGGGCATGAACAACCTGGCGAGTATGCGGGTATCTAATTCCCAGGGAGAGCCAATTATTCTGCGGGCATTGCTGCCACCCGCTCACTGGTCTAATCGCGACTTAACCCTTACCCTCCCACCTGACCTGACGCAGTGGTTCGATGTTCAAACGGGTGATGCTTTAGTTAAGGCAGAAGGCAACATCTAAAGTCCTACTTTAGATAGCACAGAACGAGGAGGCAGAAGGCAGATGGAAATGCTAAAGCCCTGTTTCTGCCCTCTGCCTTTTTCAATTTCCTAAGCCTCTTCCCAGAGTTCTCGAACTCCATTTTCGGGTAGCCAACTGGCAATCTCCTGGATCCGCTGTTCAGATAATTCGTCCTTAGTGGCGGAAAAGACCGCTTTGACAGCGTGTTTGCGTTCAGCGTCCTTGTTTTCAAACCCTCTCTCAAATCCGCCTTCATTAGCCACTCGGAAAAAGAAGCGATCGGAGTCAATCTTGAAGATGCCTGGACCTTGCCAGGGTGGACGCACCTGACTCAAAAAGCTCACAATTGGGTTCGTATCTTTCCAGAGATCGGACACTTCCATCTGAAGCCTTTTTTCCTTTGTCTCCATCACCTCTTGGTGCAGTTCGTCTGCAACCCGTTCCGATGCTTCCGTACTCATTAAATCTCGCATCACACGGAAGACAACTTCAGTGAAGTCTCTGGCATCATAAGGGTCTGCGAACTTGCCCTGGCTCATGACCTTTTCAAGAAATGAGCGATGTTCAGCCGCAATCAATGCTCGTTGATCCTCAATCTCTGTTGGATCAATCTCTGGCAGGTCTCTTCTTAATGTTGTGTCTGACATTGTCTTTTCCTCATGCATCTTTACTATTCAGTTACTTTGCTATCTCTAGGAAGGTATCTAAGGTGCAGGCGGCTCATCATCTTTCATAAGTCAGAGATGCAATATTTACCTATAGCGTTTTTGAATCCAGTGAGGTACGTGGATAGCCGTAGAACCCTCGATTCAAACAGATAAGATGTACCTCACCCAGAAAGGAAACGCTATATATGTTTAACGCTTCAATGCCAGCAGTAGGTCTATTGGTATCGGATATTGGGTACCAGTTGTAGTCAAGCCAGATAGCAATGACTGTAAAAAATAAAGATATGACTCGATTGTTTTCGATATTTTGACTAAATGTTGAGTAAATAGTTTGCTACTTTAGGCTGAACTTCCTCGGTAAACACTGATCCGGCAGCTAATCAAAAGCTAGAGAAGGCAGAGTAACAACTCAGGCTGGAAGCTTTTTTTCAAAAGTTTGGTAAAAGTTCATGTCGACTTCTTCAAGAAGTTTAAATATCTCAGTAATTGTGCGGTTCAACCAAAATAACTGTGAGTGAGTTTCCGTGTTTGCGACGGTTTTTCTCCGAGTTCGTGCGTCTATTGTAGATTCGGAAGCCAATAAACCCCATCAAACCCATCGACGGGCGGCGGGGAGGCACACCAAGGTTCCATTTAGTCCGTTTCATAGGGAATAAAGCAATGGCTGTCGAAAAAGTAAACTCTTCCTCTAGCTTGGCTGAAGTTGTTGACCGCATTTTAGACAAAGGCATCGTTGTGGATGCCTGGGTTCGTGTATCTTTGGTTGGGATTGAACTGCTAGCAATTGAAGCTCGTGTTGTGATTGCTTCAGTTGAAACCTATCTGAAGTACGCTGAAGCCGTTGGTTTAACGGCTCAAGCGGCTGTTCCTGCTGCTTAGTGGTTCTGTGCTGGGAAATCCAACCGGGTTTCCCAGCTTACTTATGCAATTGGGAGAATTAACCATGTCCCTAAAAGAGTTCTGGCAACAGCAGCGACAACAGCGCCAGCAAGAGGTTGTGCAACGACAACATAGGGTTCAGCAGGCACTGGAAACTGCCCGGCAGGAACGTCAGATAAAAGCTGCCCAACTGCGGGATGAGCTTAGCTTATTTCGGGAAGCGATCGCCTCCGATGACCAGGTACGTCGCGCCCAGTTTCAACAATTTCAGGCAGGGCTACAGGAGTTCTGTGGGCAACTGCAAAACCAGGTACAACATTTTTTAGAGGCTGCCAGCGATCGCCGTCAGATTCAGGCAAAAGAGCTTGCCCTGCAACTCAATACATTTGTGCAACAAATTCAGCAGGAAATGGCACAGTTCCTCTCAGAAACAACCGCTGACAGGGTATTGATGGCGCAGCAACTCGAAACCGAACTGACTGCCTTTGTGCAAGCACTCCGGACTGAGGTACACAGCTACCTGGAGCAGGTAGAAGCCATCCGTGAACACCGCGCAGAGCAGTTGCAGCAAGAATTAGCCCAAAGTCGGTTAGACCGTGAAGCCGACGTGGAGGTAATGTTTCAACGCTTTGCCACATTTCGTAGCGAACTTCGTCAGTTCCGGGATACTTTATCAAATCAAGTTTGGGGCAGTGCAACTGCTTCTACACCCCAACCGATTTCAATCAAAGAACCCACTGCTAAATTAGTCTCTCCGCCTGTCAGCAAACCACCTGCATCCGTACCTTCTATTCCAGTACCAACCAGGATTGGAGCATTTCAGCACGGTGATTCTATTGCCGTATTGCCAGCAAAACCTGTCAAACCTCCTGTCAACGAAGGCATTGCCTACGAAAAAGAAGTCTATAACTTCATCCACGATGCTCATGGCGCACGTCTGACCCAAATTGAATCTTCCCTGGGAATTAACCGCTTTCAGGCTGTCGATGCCCTGAGAGCATTAATTAAAAAGGGACTGATTACCCAGCGCGATCGCATCTATCTCACCCAAGAGCAAATTGCTTAAAAGGCACCTTTACAAGGATGAAGGATGAAAGCTGAAGGCTAAATAAAGGCTAAAAGTTCTTCATCCTTCATCTTTCATTCTTCCCTTTGAGGTTCAACTGTGACAACTGTACTTCGTGCCAGCCCCCGCCGCTTTGTCAGCACTCCTGCTGTTGAACGAATTGCCAATCGTGCCCTGCGCTATCTTCAGTCGGGTTATTCTGTTCACCTGCGGGGACCCGCCGGAACCGGAAAAACAACGCTCGCATTGCATCTGGCAGACCTGCTTGCCCACCCCATTATGCTGATCTTTGGGGATGACGAATTCAAAACATCTGATCTGATTGGCAATCAGTCCGGCTACACCCGCAAAAAGGTTGTTGATAACTATATCCACAGCGTGGTCAAAGTTGAAGATGAACTAAGACAGAACTGGGTTGATTCTCGCCTCACCCTAGCCTGCCGTGAGGGTTTTACTCTGGTCTATGATGAGTTCAACCGTTCTCGCCCAGAGGTAAACAACGTTTTGCTTTCAGCTCTGGAAGAGAAACTCTTAGTGTTACCGCCCAGCAATAACCGGAGTGAATATATTCGGGTCAGCCCTCATTTCCGCGCCATCTTTACCTCAAACCCAGAAGAGTATGTCGGCGTTCATGCCACTCAGGATGCCTTGCTGGATAGGCTAGTGACGATTAACATCCCTGAACCCGATGAACTGACCCAGCAAGAAATCGTCGTTCAAAAAACTGAAGTTGAGCGGGTAAGTGCATTATTGATTGTCCGTTTGGTGAAAGCCTTCCGAACTGCTACCGGCAACGAAAAAACTTCTGGTTTACGCTCTTGCCTGATGCTGGCGAAAGTCTGTCAGGATCACGAGATTATCGTGACTCCAGAGAATGCTGATTTTCGGGATGTTTGTTGTGATGTCATGCTGTCACGGTCAGGACTGCCGTTGGAAGAGGCAACCAAAATTCTCTGGGATTTATTGAACCATCCCGCCAGATTTGGCTTTAGCGAACTGGATTTGTTAGGACTGTCTGCTGCTGAGGCTAGTTCCCCAGACTTGGTGGTAACAGAGCCTGGGGCGATCGCTGAAGCACCTGAAGCACCAGTTCAACAAACCATCCCGTCTGAAGCAAAAACGATTCCAGAAACCACAGCAACCGCCTATGAACAGGAAATCGTGAACTTTCTCAAAAAATCTGCTGGTGCCCGATTGAGCCAGATCGAACGTGCTCTGAAACTGGATCGGTTCCAAACGGTGGATACCCTACGAATTCTAATCGAGAAGGGCGACATTGTGCTGCGCGATCGCCTCTACAAACTCACGGAGGCTTAATCATGGCAACTGCAACCCCAACCAGGGGACTTCCCGGTTCCGCCCTTTCCAGCAAAGATTCTGCCAGAGCAATGAGCACTTCTACTCAGGGTTCCACGCTGGCAGATGTGTTAGAGCGTGTGTTAGATAAGGGCATCGTCATTGCTGGCGACATCTCCGTTTCCGTTGCCAATACAGAACTGCTCAACATTCGTATCCGTTTGCTCATTTCCTCTGTCGATAAAGCGAAGGAAATTGGCATTAACTGGTGGGAAAATAATCCCCACTTCAGTTCTAAGGCTCAGGAACTAACTGAGGCAAACCAGCAACTTCAAGAACGGATCGAGAACCTGGAAGCAGAGTTAAGAACTTTGCGTCGTCTTCCAACTTCCAATGAATCATTAAACACTTCTCCAGCGTTTGAAACCCTCTCTACCCAATTTTGAGCTTGGTTTGAATTAGAAAAGCATTGACCAAAACCAAACCCCCAGAATCTTTGAGATTCTGGGGGTTTGAAACTTGGGGGACTAACTACTGCAAAACTTCTTCAGAATCCATACAGGTTCTCAGTAAGATGGCTCCCACAAACAGTTTCAACAGTTCCAGCAGCCAATAGCCAACATGGAGAGAGTTCATTAAGATGGGAGTCTCTGCCGGTGCATTAAACAGGTTAAGCTGAAGCCCCAGGCTACTCATTTGGGGAGTTAAGCCATAGGTGTAGACTAAAGCAACCATTAATAGAATAGCTGCCAGAAAGATTGGTTTTTGATCCAATCTGCTCTCTACATTCAACAGTCGATAGCGGATGAGTATTCCGGTTAAAACGACAGCCGCGCATAATAGTTCAACTCGGTTAAATACCCAGAACAGAGAATACCCAGTCGCTGCAAATCCAGATTCACCCATCATTCCAGACGTATAAAGTACTGGCATGACGACAGTATCTAAGATTAAGCTACCGCTAAGCCAAAACATTAGAGTAAACAATACCGCTGCTTGCCACATCGGTTTTTTAGTAGGAATTTGGGAGATGATTGCCATTTGAGCTGCCTCTTAAAAGCCTCGATTTCAGCTTATCCAATTCACATGAAAACAAGCATAAAATAAATCGGGAAATTAACCTTAAAAAATCTAAAACCTGGCAGGGATCTGCCAGGTTAAAACATAGTGAGGTTAAGAACTAAATCAATCGATGAAGTTAACTAAACCAATCCTGCGATCGCCAGATTATAAGGCAAAAACACAGCCCTCCTTTTTTTAGTGGAGTAGACTAACAAGCCAACTGGTACAAAGCCAGTTAATAAGCGTTACACAGAGTACGCAATGATCAGCAAAACGTGATTATGACAGACAATCAACTTGCTTACAGATCAACTGACTCACGCAGGTGCTCTGGGAAGGAGACACAGTCCCTTGAGCCGCCTTTAGAAGAGGATGTTCGCTCTTTGTGTCTATATAAAAGATAGCATTACGAATGTTTGATGGAAGACGGCATTTAACAGAAGTTCACTTCTAATAAAAGTTCAACACAAATGGTTCAAATAAGTAAAAGTTCTATCCAATTGGATGACTGCCAGGGATTACCGCATGAACACACTCACTACCTGAGTCGGGCCATCCCTGGCGGAAAGATGCCTGATCGGGCTTGCCCCACCCTAATTGCAAAATCAGTTCTAAGGATGGGTCCTTACCCAACTTACAAAGGCTTGCCCACTCGCTTCGCTGTACTACTCTATCGACATCTGAACCGGTGATTGGCTGGTGCAACTTCCCCCCGTTCAGACTGAGGTAAAAGTCCATATTCACGGTTACCTCATGCCAAAAAGCAATGATCCCATCCTTCGCCGCCCGTAGGGTAATCAAATCACTTGGTAGCCCAACTAACTGGTCATCCACCTTAGGGAAACAAAGTGTTTTTTCCTTGACCGTCAGACTTTGCCAGATGATCCCCGATACTTGATGCTCCCGCTGGTACTGGTGAACGGCCGCCCGAAAGTCATTGTAAGCCGTGAACTTTTGAATACCATCCATTTTCAAAAACTGGTCGATGAAGGGACTGAACCCCGAAGGACTGGCTTTCAGACTCAAACGTTGACCGTTGATACAGGCACGGCGTTCATCTGCCAAAATCTTGATCAAGTCCTCAGTACTGTAGACCACTGACATCAGCCAACCCCTCATGTAGGTTTGATTCTGTGATGACGATAGGTAACAGGCGACCCTTAGATAAGGATGAAGGCTAAAGGCTAAAGACTGAGTCAAATCTCTTCATCCCTCATCCCTCATCCTTCATCCTTCATCCCTTCCCTCATCTTTCCTCATTTCACTAACTCCGTCGTCAGCTCATTCACCGATCGCCGTTTTAACTCCACGGATTCTGTTCGTGGTAGCAAGTTAAACGCTTCGCGGAATACATCATCGATCCGCTCAAAGGGAACTTGTCCAGTTTCGTCGAGCGTCACTTTACCAGATGAGTCAAACACTACTGTTTGGGGAACCAAACCTCGGTAGTAGTAGCCAAACTCAGTCGGGGTATAGGTTTGCTTTTGGGGTAACACGTCTGCTCGGACCGGCATAATTTCAGCTTCCTTGCCATAGAACTGCTGGAGTTGGGAAACAACCAGGGAGTACTCTTTACAGTCCTGGCTATCATCAACGTAAAAGACCAACAGGATTGGGCGTTTGCGCTGAAATGCGTTTGCTAGAGTAACCCTGGGAGGCACCAGAGAACCATTTCCGGCGTAGAGGGCAAAAATTTCGCCATCAAAGCGATCGTCGTGCAGACCCGCAAACGCAGGGGCAGTTCCAACCATAGTCCAGCAACTTAGAATGACCAGCAGGAAGGAACACAAGCGATAAACCACCCGCCAGGGGAAAAAGTATTTGTTAGCATTTTCAGTCTGTATCGATAATAGCGGTTGAAAGAAGGTCATAGGTTCCGTTGGTAAGGGTGATAGTCCTTCATTCAATCATAGTGTCCGTCCTGTTGCTGTGTTCCAGTTACGGAAGCTGATATGCTCAGGCGGGAAGATCGTCTATCCTCAACCCCTACCGCTACTTGTCCATGAACACGATTTTGCTTGGGTTTGTTGCCAGTCTGCTGGCTGGATTAGGAACCTTCATTGGGGCGTTGCCAGTTCTGTTCATTCCTACAATCAGCCAACGGGCAGAAGGGATCTTGTTGGGGTTTGGGGGCGGCGTGATGCTGGCAGCAACCGCATTTTCGTTGATTGTGCCAGGAACGGCAGCAGCCGTTGAGCAGGGAAATTCCCAGGCGATCGCAGCTCTGATTATGGTGCTGGGTATTCTGTTTGGGGGTTGGTGTCTGAACTTTATCCACGCTAACTTTCCCCACGAACACTTCTTTAAAGGCGAAGATGGGAACCATGATGCTGCGCTGGCGCGGATCTGGCTGTTCATCATCGCTATTACCCTGCATAACTTTCCAGAAGGACTGGCAGTGGGGGTCAGTTTTGGCAGTGGAGATGCCTCTACAGGCTTACCCGTCGCGATCGGCATTGGCTTACAGAATATGCCAGAGGGACTGGTGGTTGCCGTTGCCCTGGTTTCTAAAGGGTACACGGCACGTTATGCGCTACTGGTTTCCCTGTTAACTGGGCTGGTTGAACCCATTGGGGGATTGGTCGGAGCTGCTGTGGTTAGTGTGAGTAATGTCATATTGCCCTGGGCAATGGCATTTGCTGCCGGAGCGATGCTGTTTGTGATCAGTGACGAAATTATCCCGGAGTCCCATCGTAAAGGGTTGGAGAAGGAAGGGACGATCGGCATTATGGTAGGGTTCGTCGTGATGATGTTTTTGGATGTGGCACTGGGGTAGGTTTTAAGGCAGAAGGATAAAGGCAGCGGGGAAAGGGTGAAGAGCGAAGGATGAAGGCAGAGTGCAGAAGGAAGGATGAGGATCAATGCAGTTGTGCATGATCTTGAGTTCACCACCAATGATGAAAGTGAATTCCCCTTTTTGTCTTCTACCCTCTGCTTTTTGCCTTGAGTCCTAACGCTTCTTGGCGGCGTAACTGCCCATGAAGCGCAGGAGAAAGGCTGGAATCAACAGCACAGTTAGGGTAGAAAAGCGAAATTGTCCTTTTCCAATACAACGCAGAAGTTCTCTAGTATACTTCCGCATCTCGTCTGAATGATTGAGCCATTTACTACCCAGCAGTAATAGTTCATAGGCACGATATTCCAGTCCATTTTGGCAATAGATATCGAAGTATTTTTGGGCAATCCGATACCAGGAGAGAGGTGTAACCTGGCGACTATTACTACCTAAATATTTGCGCCAGATGTAAATAACCTCTGGAATATAGTAATAGCGAAAACCAGGGGCAGATATAGCACGAATCCAAAACTCCACATCATGTAAGTCCTGCTTGCCAAAGGCGGGATCGTAACCACCGATCGCTTCCCACAGCGATCGCCGCAGGGGCGTTGTGCCAATCAGACTCCATTGAGAACTGGGAGAAAATCGGCGGGAACTCAGCATTCGTTTCAAGGAAATATCACCGAGTTCCACAATCGTGTTGTCTTCCGGCGAACTTTGCCGACAATACTTGCCATAGACAAATCCAGCATCAGGATGGGTCTGAAATGTTCGACTAATGAGTTCAATCGCGTTCGGTGGCAACACATCATCTGCATCTAAGGGAATAAAAATATTGCCTCTGGCAGCCCGAAATCCATCATCTCTGGCAACGGATGGTCCCCCATTTTGTTTACGCCAAATGAGATCGATTTGAGAATTGGCTTCTAACTGACGACACACCTCAATTGTTTCTGGATCAGTGGAAGCATCATTCACAATAATGATTTCTAAGGGCTGTACCGTTTGATTTTGAATGCTTGCAACTGCCTCAAATAGCAATTCGCCTTCTGAATAGCAGGTCATCACGACACTGACGGTAGGGTTAGCGGTTTCCATAATTCTATTAATTTTCCAACTTGGAATGGAATTTTTTAAGTTGCTGAATTAGCTCGTCAACATTTTTTTCGCAGATGAAGGGGTAAGTATCGCAACAAAGTAATCAGGAGAATCGAACTGAACTTCTTGATAAACATCACAACTCCCCATACCGAATAGGCTTCCCAATTCAACTGCCACCATACCCGCCAACTTAAACCTGATTGGGGCACAAACACCATTTTCAAAAGTCTCGAGGGTTTTCCCCCGGTAGTTAGCCAGTTTGCAGGATAGAGCCTGGGTTCACCTGGTGAATTGAGAACGGGATACCGGGCATCCACAAAAATGTGAAATCCGGCTTTCTTTGCTCGGATTAAAAACAGGGAATCACCCCCATAGTGGGGAGTGATTTTAGGATCCGGATAGCCGATCGCATCCACTAAAGCACGGGGCAAACACACCAGATTGCCACTCAACAAATCACACTCCTGAACTTGCCCTGGAGGAACCTGCAAAAAACGGAACCCTTTCCAGGTCTTGACTTTGCCACCGAATGCAAGGCGCTCTGGTTGATCCCGCTCTACTCCCTGGGCACCCGCGATCGCCCCTGGATGTTCCTGGCAAAACTGTACTAAGTTGCTGATGGTATGGGGGGAGGGCTGGCAGTCATCATTCAACCAGATCAGGTACTCTGCTCCCCGCTCATAGGCGTGTTTCATCCCCAGGGCGATCGCCCCTGTCCACCACAAACTGCCATCTCCCTTCAGGACTTCTACCTCTGGATATTGTGAACAAATTGCCTCACTTGTTCCGTCGGTTGAGCCATCATCCACAATCAACACCTGGAATTTTTCTAGATCCCCAGTGTGTTTCAGGTTTTCTAAACATGACAGGGTGAGGAGTTTCCGATTGTGAACCGGAATGATGATGGTGATTGTTTTCTCAGATAGAGCATTCATGGGAAAGGGTGGGGTTTGAATCAGGCATTAGAACCATCATCCAATTCTGCAAAACTTTGTCTCTTGAGTCAGCGATCGCTTCCAACGACGCAACACTTCTTTGATTTCCCCAGACAGGGGTAAGTAGGGAATTGGAGCTTGAATAGACTGAAGTTGTTGCAAACTGGTGTGAATTGCTCTGATATAAACGTCGTAAAGCTTTAGCCCCTGTTTGCCAATCTGATACTGGGAATAGAGCTGAATCTTGTCAGAACTGGTAATTTTCAAACCATGAAAATGATAAAAAACAGGGGCCAACTTTCCCGCTAACCTTTGTTCAAAAAAACGAACATTCCAGGGAGCCAGCGTTTTCTCAATTTGCTGAACGATTTGAACATCCTGACCAAACAATTCTGTCCAGGCATCGAGATATTTTTGGTCTCCAAATTTCCCGTCCTCAACCCGATTAAAACACCACTCCAGACAGCGATCTTGCCACCACTGCATCACCCTGACAGCTTTTGCTGTGCGTCTGAAGGTGAGAAATTGCACACAAAAACGTCCGCTAATTTCAGACTGGTCATACTCAGGGGCATAGGCGTGCTCAGTAAATAACACATGCCGATCCTCAGCCAGTTCTTGCAGTAATACTCTGGGATTAGCGAAAAAGTACAAATCAGCATCGAGATAGGTTACCTGTTGTACCGTGGTATCGCGATCGAAAACTGCCTGAAAGGTAAATGGGGTTAGGGTCCAGCAATATTCACCCCGACTGCGCTGAGACTTGACAGCCAACAATTCTGCTGTTTCTACCTGGCTCAAAGGAATGGCTGTAACCTGCGGCAGGGAAAGCTGCTGCAACTGTTGTTCCACCAGTTCATCCATACACACCACCCAAAGGTGAAAATTTGGAGCATGGGTTATCAGAGATTGATAAAGCGCAAGACCTTGAGGCAAATAATTGCTATCAAACAAGGTGCAGAAATGTTCAGTAGTAGAGAAGTTAGTCGTCACTTCTTTCTAAAGTAGAAACCTTTATATTGAGAGGGGATGTTTGCCCGGTCAAGCGCATCAAATTCAAACATCAAATCATATTCCGCCGAAAAAAAGCTAAGGAATTTTTCTAAATCAAAAAACCAGGAAGGGTAGCTTGCAGGATAGATTTCAGGTAAAACTTTTTGTATTGTGAGCCGATCTTTTCCTGATTTTATAAATGGAGTTCTATCAATAACAATATGTGTAAAATTATAGCCTATTAATTCTTCTAAAAAGCCATAGGGGTTTTCCAGGCATTGAATCACACCTGATAGTAATATCACATCTGGGTTTTCTACTTTCAAGCAGGTGATGATGTCATAGAAAAACTTTAGGGTATCGTCCTCAAAGAATTGCTTTCCACAGGTGACAAAATTAGCTTGCTCTACAATACTCCACTTTAAATCCTTGAGGCTTGAAAGAAAGTTCTTACACTGAAAATAAGAAGTGCCTAAAGAACCCCCAAAATCTAAAATGTTTAGCTTGTTGTCATTCTCTACAGCAATTTTTAGAAAGGTAGCTAGTAAAGGAAATGGATAATAAAGTTGATCAAAAATCATTCCATCCCGTGCGTAAACCGCTTTCCCTGACTTAACCTCCAAGAGAGAGCTTTTTACCTTTTCTAAAAT
Source organism: Kovacikia sp. CALU 1929 (assembly GCF_056784235.1). NCBI lineage: Bacteria > Bacillati > Cyanobacteriota > Cyanophyceae > Leptolyngbyales > Leptolyngbyaceae > Kovacikia > Kovacikia sp. CALU 1929. The sequence goes on along the minus strand of NZ_JBXBCF010000096.1, from coordinate 12,130 downwards.
CATTTCAGCATCGTAACCTGTACTCTTTTGATAGGCTTCTTGCCAGGAATGATAATCACCAAAGTAGCCATAAGGCTTTGACACACGTTGATACATTCTTGTGAGAACAGGTGGAATTAATTCCTTAACCAATGATTTAAATGAATGCATAAAAACTGCTTCTAATTCTTAATTGCCAAATAATTACTTGCTACACAGCAAAAGTACTCGCGGCGAAGGATCGGATTCTAAAATCTCAACCTCACAAAAATATTGCCGCAAAACAGTTAAAAAATTCTCTAGCGTGTACCATCTGTATTCTTCAGTCCACCACTCTTGGACAAAGCGATCTTCTGCTGGGATGAATTCTACTAGTAGCGATCGCTTGGAAAAGCAAGCTAGACCCTGCACAATTTGATCGAAATTGAGCAGTTGCTTAAAGACCAAATGATGCACTAGAGCAAGGGCAAAAACCATATCACATTGGAACCGAGTCATTGCAGCCTCAGACCACTGTCCACATATGCCATATTCAGGCGAGGGTTGGCTAAAACTCATGACTAGCGGAAGAATAGAAAAACTATTTTTCTTAGCGTCCTGATATAGCTTATTGACCGATGCCTCATCTACGTCGAAAGCGACCACTTGATTCCCGCAATGCGCTGCAAGTTGAGCATACCAACCCCGATTGCTGCCAATATCCAGTACAGACTGAGGCTTCAGGCGTGATAAGACTTGAAAGACACTATGATGTTTCTCCGTCCATTCATTACCAGGAGAGAATGGTGGAAAGAAATTGTCATAGTAGTTTGACCATTCGGTTTTAGATTCTAATACGGGAATGTTTTCAATCTTTTGTCTTAGCTGCTCAAGAAAAACTATTCGAGATTTTATCGTAACGCTAGAAGTTGCAAGTTTGGTCCTTGTAGAAAGATAGTCTCTGAGGTTGGAGCGAAGCTGTTTCGGTAAAATATTTTTGGCAGTTAAAAGCGCAGCTTCTCTCAATTTCGTCAATGATAAACCTGTCAAAGGTGGGTGACTCAATGCAACAAAATTAGATCGATGAACTCCACCTTGTTCATCTTTTAACAGCGATCGCACTATCCTCTGATGTCCTTTACTCATCAGTAGAAGGGGATACAGGAAGAAGTTGCAAAATTCTTCGTATGCTGGGAAAGGCTTAATGGTCTCTACCGGTGCGATTGAGCCAAAATCTACATAGTATGGAGTCGTCCCATTAAATAAAATATTCCAGGGATGAGCATCTTGAAGACACAAACCATAGGGTGCAAGTTCTAAATTCAGAGCAATGAGTAGGAGGGCTGCATCTTTGAGCATGGCAGCACCCCATTCATAGGCATAGGAAACAAAAGGAAGTTTTTGATGTTGCAAGACAAGAGCGTAGTTGTCTAGTTCAAGAGATGCAATTTGAGTGGGTATTAACATCTTCTTGTCCACTAAACTCTGCACAATACCCTTGCTGAATAGCTCCAGGTAGAGAGAGGCGTTGCGTACTGATACTGCACGATACAGCTCATCTTTCCAATAAAAAAGCCTGCCATTTCTGTCCCCGTAGGACAAAGGATGAAAAGCAACGTCATTGTGAGAAAGATGAATTTTAGTCACATTAGTTTCCATTGCATGACCACTCATGTTGTAAAACGCACATTACCCAACTGCGGGGAGGGATTTTGCCAGATTCATAGACACTACCAATTTCTACATCAAACTGGGCGGCGTGTTGGATGTAGTCAGCCATTGCGCCCCCTTTGAGTAAGGCAATATTGATATAACACTGACCAGGAGTTAGATTGATCGGATCGGTAATGCAAGTAATCGTCCCTTCAGACGGCAGCGATTCTGGCAGTTTCCCAACCGCATCACTATCTAGCAAAAATATACCTGTATTGGAGTAATCATAAATTCCAATCAGAAATTGAGGATAAAGAATTGGCTTTTGGCTTTGGTATTTAATTGTAAATTTCAAGCGACTACCGCATCGAATTACACCATCGTCATCCGTACTATTGATTTGTAGTGATGTGAATTGTGCAGAGCCATCGCCTGAACGATCATGCCGCTCTGAAAGGGGTGTCGTCTTTGTTGAAATAGAAGACTGCAAATAGTTATTAATCACATCAGTAGTCTTTCCTTGATCAACAAGCTTTCCCTGCTCTAACCAATAGGCTTTTTTACAAAGAGACTGGATAACTCCCATATTGTGGCTAACAAACAATACGGTTCGCCCTTCTTTGGTGGCTACGTCTTCCATCTTGCCCAAACATTTCTTCTGAAAAGCGGCATCTCCTACCGCTAACACTTCATCAACCAGAAGAATGTCAGGTTCTAAATGGGCGGCAACGGCAAAGGCAAGTCGCACATACATACCCGATGAATACCGTTTTACAGGCGTATCTAAAAATTTCTCAACTTCGGCAAATGCTACGATTTCGTCAAACTTGCGCCGAGTTTCTGAACGCTGCATACCCAAAACAGCACCACTCATGAAAATATTTTCCCGCCCAGTCAGCTCAGGATGAAATCCAGTTCCTACTTCTAATAAAGAGGCAATTTGACCGTTTAACATCGCCTCACCCACTGTCGGTTGAACCACCCGCGACAGGATTTTCAGCAGGGTGCTTTTACCCGCACCATTCCGCCCGATAATCCCTACTACTTCACCAGGGTAAATGTCCAGGTCAATGTCCTTCAGTGCCCAGAAGGTCTCGGTTTGCGATCGCCCCCATTTGCCCCGCAGCAATCCATTCCATGCTTCTGCCAGATCGTCTCGCAGGGTATGATAGCGCTTTCGCTCCCGCGTCTGGATTCGGTAGGATTTGCCCAGATCTCTAACTGAAATGATGGGATTCATACCTCTCCTAGATAATATCTGCAAAGCTGCGCTCGACTTGCCGAAATATGGCAGAGCCGAGTAAGAAAAAAGCGATCGCCATTGCCACAGAAATTCCCAGTCCCATCCAGGGAATGCTGCCCTGTCCAGTGATGGCAAACCGGGATAGGTCAATCAGCCCAGCCATTGGATTGAGGTAATAAAACGGACGCACTGATTCTGGGACGATACTGGTGGAGTAGACCACTGGCGAAGCATACAGCCAGATTTGTAGCAGAAAAGGAACCGTGTACTGAAAATCTCGGTATTTTACATTTAACGCTGCCATCATCATGCCTACACCGGAGGACAGCATCATCGTAATCAGCATGGCTACGGGGAGCAGCAACAAGCTCCAGGTGGGTCTGAGTCCATAGAAGTAAATCAGCGGTATTAGCACCACCAGAGATACGACAAAATCAACCCAGGCAGAACCGATCGCAGCTAGAGGAATGATGATGCGAGGGAAATAAACCTTTGTGATCAGTTTTTCGTCTGCAATCAAGCTGGTGCCAGCCCGCGAAATACCTTCCGAAAAAAGCGTCCACAGCACCAGAGCAGAGTAGATAAAAATGGGGTAAGGTAGCCCATCGGTGGCAAGCTGGGCAAAGTAGCCGAAGATAACGGTGAAAATTGCCATCGCTACCAGCGGTTGCAGCAATACCCAGGCAATTCCGATTACGGTTTGTTTATAGCGCAAACTGACTTGGCGAACAGTTAGCATCCATAGTAGATCGCGATAATCCCAAAACTCTTGAACCGCCTCTGCCAAAGGCTGCTTACCAGGGCGAATGACTGTTCTCTTTAACCTGCTTCTCATGGGCAAAGTTGCCGGGGGCGCTGGGGGACTTCTATAAAGTGCCCCAGATAGGTAAAAGAGCGATCGCGTTTGACCAAGACCTCGGAGGTTTAGGCATGATCTTACTGAGGATGCTTATTCTGGCTCAAACCTCCGAGGTCTGCGTAAGCCTTCACAGCAGGCGTAGCTGAGTATCCGGTTCCTCTGGCATTTCAGCGTCAGTGATAGAGTTTGCAGCTATGGATTCTGCTGCTAACCCTGTCCGTTGCAGCCAGTCCTCCTGCCCATTGGATAGTAAACCTTTAGCAACTTGCAGCATATCTGTGGCAAGCTCTCGCAGGTCTTCCCGGTTGGTCAAGTATGCTTTGAGCGCTTCCATTGGGTCAACAGTGTTGCCAACGCCCAGTTCTGGTAAGCGGGGACGGGCAAGCTGGCTGACCAGTTCTGGATGAATCGTATAGCTATGGGCAGGACTCAATGCCTCATACAGCATGGAGTTTTCAATCTGGTCAATTTGCTCCGAGCGGAGCCGGTAGACCAGGCGAACCACCGCATCCTGAATCAGTTTTGGTTTTAGCGCTCGCAGCAGTTTTGCCTGGGGGTCTTCTGCTTCAGACAAGTCCACTTCAATAGTGCGGAAGGGGCGAACCGGCAGAGGGCAAAACTCAAATCGGGTATTGCCCTGCTCCAGTTCAACTAAGACAAACCCCTTATCTTCCTTTTCTTCGCTAAAATCGACACGCTCAATGCTGCCAGGGTAGATGATAGGCGGCTGTTCACAGAGAACCTGGTGGCGGTGAACATGCCCCAATGCCACATAGTCAAAGCAGGGACGAGCAAGCAGGGCAACCGGAACGGTAAACCCCTTGCCCACTGCTAGAAAGCGCTCTGCCCCGTAACGGGCATTGTCTGCCATCAGGTGTGCCAGCAGGACCGTGGGAACGGTAGGGTCAAGTTGACGAATTTCTCCTTCCAGGGCAACGCGCAGACGATCAATCAACAACTGTCCAACTTCACCCATCGATCGCCCTTCTGCCTCTGGACGGGTGAGCAGGGTCGAACGGGTCAGCCAGGGCAGGGTAATTACCTGAACGGCACCGTTACGAGTCTGAATGAGGTGCGTTTTCAGGCGATCGCCAACGACAAACCCTGGCACTCCCAAAGTACGGTAGATGCAAAGGCTTGCGCCGCCAGTGCCCTGGGCGTGCTGGTCATGGTTGCCAACCAGTAAAACCGTTGGAATTTGAGCATCCACCAGGCGGCGAAATTGGCTGGCAAAGGCTTCCTGCACAAAGGGCGGCGGCGTAGCATCGGGAAAGGCATCGCCACCAAACAGGACGAGGTCTACGGGTTCAGCGATCGCCCGGTCCATGCAACATCCCAGGGTGCAAACAAAGTCTTCCAGGCGAGTATTGAGTCCCGTTTCGGGATTCACGCGCCCGTGGGAAAAACCACTTCCCAGGTGAATATCAGACAGATGGAGGATCTTAATCATGGAAGTTGGGGGGCGAGGGATAGTACTCGCGTCCTATTTATACTCCAAAAAACTGGACTTGCAACAGCTTTGGGTGAGGAGTCAGAAGTCAGGAGTCAGGGGTGAAGGGTTGTTAGTTGTTAGAAAGTGGTCAGTGGTCAGTGGTCAGTGATATTTACAGACGACCAATGACCAAGAACCAATGACCAAGAACCAATGACCAAGAACCAATGACCAACAGCCATCAATTACCCATTGTCATCGCCTATAAACTCTCAACTTTCAACTTTCAACTGTCCCCAATCCCCAACCTGAAGAAACTTTGAAACTCAATACCTGAAGAAATGTAAATCCCGATAGAATAGAGCCATTTCGTTGATTACTGGCATTCCCAAAACTCACCTCCTATGACTGCTCTCGCATCCGCTCCCTTTTCCCCTGAAGAAATTGCCGCTGAGGGCATTAAACCAGAGGAGTATGAAGAAATCGTTCGACGCTTAGGTCGCCATCCCAACAAGGCGGAACTCGGTATGTTTGGGGTGATGTGGTCGGAACACTGTTGCTATAAAAACTCCCGCCCGCTGCTGAAGCAATTTCCGACTGAGGGCGATCGCATTCTGGTGGGTCCCGGAGAGAATGCAGGAGTGGTGGATTTAGGCGATGGATTGCGGCTGGCATTTAAAATTGAGTCCCATAACCATCCTTCGGCGGTTGAGCCCTTCCAGGGGGCTGCCACTGGCGTGGGTGGCATCCTGCGAGACATTTTCACAATGGGTGCCCGCCCGATCGCCATTTTGAACTCCCTCCGCTTCGGTTCCCTGGAGGATGCCCGTACCCGTCGATTGTTTAGTGGTGTTGTCTCAGGCATTGCTCACTACGGTAACTGCGTCGGAGTCCCCACCGTTGGCGGCGAGATCTATTTTGACCCCGCTTACTCTGGCAATCCCCTGGTCAATGTCATGGCACTAGGGCTAATGGAGACATTAGAGATTGTCAAATCTGGTGCAAAAGGCATCGGCAATCCAGTTCTCTATGTTGGCTCCACCACTGGGCGGGATGGCATGGGCGGAGCCAGCTTTGCCAGCGCCGAACTGAGTGATGAGTCGATGGACGATCGCCCTGCTGTGCAGGTAGGCGATCCCTTTCTGGAAAAATCCCTGATTGAAGCCTGTCTGGAAGCATTCAAAACGGGCGCTGTGGTCGCTGCCCAGGACATGGGAGCCGCCGGCATCACCTGCTCTACCTCTGAAATGGCAGCTAAAGGCGGCGTTGGAATTGAACTCGACCTGGACAAGATCCCGGTGCGTGAAACGGGCATGGTGCCTTACGAATATTTGCTGTCCGAATCCCAGGAACGGATGCTGTTTGTAGCCCATGACGGGCGAGAACAGGAACTGATTGACATCTTTGAGCGCTGGGGACTTCATGCCGTCGTTGCTGGAACGGTGATTTCTGACCCGATCGTTCGTATCCTGTTTGAAGGAGAAGTCGCTGCCGAAATTCCCGCCACTGCCCTGGCAGACAATACCCCAATTTACCAGCGGGAACTCCTGAAGCAACCACCGGAATATGCCCGCCAAGCCTGGGCATGGTCCGAAGACAGCCTGCCACCCTGTAGCCCAAAGGGTATCGAAGTTCAGAACCAGTTTCAGACCTGGAATGACATCCTGCTGCAACTGTTGGCAACCCCGTCGATCGCCTCTAAGCGCTGGGTTTACCGGCAGTACGATCATCAAGTGCAGAACAATACGGTCATGCTTCCCGGTGGAGCAGATGCCACTATTATTCGCATTCGCTCACTGGAGGAGAGCGTTGGGGAAGTTGGGGATGGGGAAGTTAAGGAAGTTGGGGAAGTTAAGGAAGCGGAGGAGCCGAGAGTAACTCAAACCTCTCAACGCAAAACTTTCAACGCTCAACTCAAAATTCTCAACGCAAAACTCTCGACTCAAAATTCTCAACCCAAAACGCTCAACAAAGGTGTTGCAGCTACGGTGGACTGCAATTCTCGCTATGTCTATCTGAATCCGTTTGAAGGGGCTAAGGCTGCGGTCGCTGAAGCTGCCCGTAATCTGAGTTGCGTGGGGGCAGACCCGGTTGCGGTGACGGATAATTTGAATTTTGGTAGCCCGGAGAAGGCGATCGGCTACTGGCAACTAGCAGAAGCCTGCCGGGGACTGGCAAAAGCCTGCCGTGAGTTCAGTACGCCGGTTACAGGCGGCAATGTCTCTCTCTACAATGAAACGCTGGCTGCGGATGGCACCCCCCAACCCATCTACCCCACCCCTGTAGTGGGCATGGTTGGAATGATTCCCGATCTGACCAAAATCTGTGGTCAGGGATGGAAAGCCGAGACTGACCTGATTTATTTGCTGGGACTGCGTTTGGAAAAACGGCATGAGCAATCCGTTGATCAGAGTGCAACCTTGGGAGGTTCAGAGTATTTAGCCATCATTCATGGACTGGTGGCGGGACAACCCCCAGTTGTTGACTTTGATCTGGAGCGCCGCGTACAGACAGCCTGCCGTGTCGGAATTCGCCAGGGGTGGATTCACTCTGCCCATGATTGTGCTGAAGGTGGACTGGCGATTGCCCTGGCGGAGTGCTGCATTAGCGGTGGACTGGGAGCAACCATTCATCTCCCAATGAGCCACAGCCCACAAACCTCCCCCTCTTCTCCCCACCCCACCACCCCGCCACCCCACCACCCTCCCTCCCGTTGGGATCACCTGCTGTTCGCTGAAGGTGGCGCACGAATTTTAGTTTCTGTGCCAATCAACCGCCAGGAAATTTGGGAATCCTACTTGAACCAACAGTTAGGACATGACTGGCAGAGGTTGGGATCAGTGGTTAATCAAGATGCCATCCTGCGGATTGTGGCTGCTGATAACCTTCCCTTAATCAAGGTTGGACTTAAGGAGATGGGCGATCGCTGGCACAACGCAATTGATCGCTACCTGAAAAGCTGACTCATAGGTGGGTCAAATCAGTCAGATAGGGATATATCAGCCAGAAAATCTTTTCAAATTGTTAGGATGTAAGCGTTAGATGATGAGAAGATTAAAGTAATCTTAAGATTCATAAATCTTTAGGTGTCGTTCTAAGCGACCTCGTTCTGAACCCATTCCTTACAGGAGTTGAACTGAAGCATGAACTCTCACTCTCCTCTTTCTGCCGGTGATCCCACGGCTCAGTCCAACCCTGATTTGTCGGTTTCCACCTCAGACCGACCAGATAAACCAGAGGAAGCCTGTGGGGTTTTTGGGGTCTTTGCCCCAGAAGAGGACGTTGCTAAGCTCACCTATTTTGGGCTGTTTGCCCTCCAGCATCGGGGGCAGGAGTCCGCTGGGATCGCTGTCTATGAAGGAGAGCGGGTTCGTTTACACAAGGATATGGGCTTAGTCTCCCAGGTCTTTAGCGAAACCATTTTGGGTGAAATGCCAGGTAATCTTGCGATCGGGCATACTCGTTATTCCACGACAGGTTCTAGCCGGGTAGTCAATGCCCAACCAGCGATTACTGAAACTCGCCTGGGCACTCTAGCCCTTGCCCACAATGGCAATCTGGTGAATACGGTTCAACTGCGGGAAGATCTGTTGCGGAGTAACTACAATTTGCTTACCACAACGGATTCGGAACTGATTGTGCTGGCGATTTCCGAGGAAATTAGCACGGGCAAAAGCTGGCTGGAGGGTGCTATTAGTGCCTTCAATCGTTGTCAGGGAGCCTTTAGCCTGGTAATTGGCACGCCTGTTGGCATGATGGGTGTCCGCGATTCCAACGGAATTCGCCCTCTGGTGATTGGCACGTTGCCCCAGCATTCACCGACGGATCCAACCCGTTATGTCCTGGCATCTGAAACCTGTGGCTTGGATATCATTGGCGCAGAGTTTTTAAGAAATGTGGAACCGGGTGAACTGGTTTGGATCACCGAGGAAGGACTGGCGTCCTTTCATTGGGCGCAGCAGCCAAAGCCAAAGCTTTGCATTTTTGAAATGATTTACTTTGCCCGCCCCGATAGTGTGATGGATGATGAAAGCCTTTACAGTTATCGGATGCGAATTGGTCGGCGGCTGGCAGCAGAATCTCCAGTCAAAGCAGATCTGGTGATTGCAGTGCCCGACTCAGGCATTCCGGCGGCGATCGGCTTTTCCCAAACATCGGGTATTCCTTATGCCGAGGGGTTAATTAAAAACCGCTATGTGGGGCGTACCTTCATTCAACCAACCCAGACGATGCGGGAATCAGGCATTCGTATGAAGCTAAACCCGCTGAAAGATGTGCTGAATGGAAAACGGGTCGTGATTGTTGACGATTCCATTGTTCGCGGCACAACCAGCCGCAAAATTGTCAAAGCCTTGCGGGATGCAGGCGCACTTGAAGTTCATATGCGGATCTCTTCCCCTCCCGTAACTCACCCCTGCTTTTACGGTATTGATACAGACAATCAAGATCAGTTAATTGCCGCCACCAAATCGGTCGCAGAAATTGCCGCTCAGATTGGAGTGGATTCTCTCAGCTACCTGAGTTGGGAAGGCATGTTAGGAGAAACCCACAACGACCCTGACAATTTCTGCTCAGCCTGCTTCACGGGGGATTATCCGGTACCCGTTCCCGAACCTGTGAAGCGTTCTAAGCTGAAATTAGAAAAAGTGGCAGTGCTGGAGAAGGTTTAGCTTTAAAGTTGGTTCTCGTTCATTGGTCAGTACGCTAGTACCGATCAATGAACACCAGCTCTTTACTCAATATTGGCAATCCGAAAGCCCATAGCACACTCAAACTGCTCTGGCTGTTGCTCACTTAACTTGTGAATGGCGTGACCACAGCGAAGCTGCCCTCCGTTCCAGCGGGGTTGACCACTCTGATCAGCCATCAAGCAACTTTGGCAAACCTTTTGAGGGGGAATTAGCTGATCGTCCATGAGGATGACAAGCATGGCACACCTCCTGTAAACTCCCAATTCCCTGATTCCATTCTAATCCTGCCTCCACAAAAGGCGGGAGCATACACACAAGCTTAATATGCTTGAACCGATCTCCAAAGTATCGCCTGAGTCAATCTGGAAACATGAAAAATCTCTGTCAACTTAATAATGGCTTAATTGAATCAGCTCAAAGTATTATGATTTGTCCGGGTGAGATTTGTTACCCCTGCAATTGTCGTTAGGATGGTTAGTAGGCACCCATCTTGCATGGCTTGCTGGTATGCCAGGAGCCATCGGGATAGGGACAAGTGGCAGGTGTCGCGCTTGGACTATTGCCTTTCCACCCTGATCCTTAACCTCTTTCATCCGCTATCGCTTGCTGATCCAGTTCAATGTTTTCTGAGGGGCTTATTGCTGTGACTCGAACGAACCTAGATTTTCTGACTGAAACCGATCCGGCGATCGCCGAAATTCTACAACACGAACTTCAGCGCCAGCGGGATCACCTGGAACTGATTGCCAGCGAAAACTTTACTTCTGCCGCTGTAATGGCTGCCCAGGGTTCGGTACTGACCAATAAATACGCCGAAGGGCTTCCGGGTAAGCGATATTACGGAGGATGTGAATTTATTGACCAGGCAGAGCAATTGGCGATTGATCGGATTAAGCAACTGTTTGGAGCTGCCCATGCCAATGTGCAATCCCACTCTGGGGCACAGGCAAATTTTGCCGTTTTCCTAGCGCTGTTGCAACCGGGAGACACCTTCATGGGCATGGATCTGTCCCACGGGGGGCACCTGACCCATGGCTCTCCCGTGAATGTGTCGGGTCTTTGGTTCAATAAGCAGCATTACGGGGTTAGCAAAGAGACGGAGCGACTGGACTATGACCAGATCCGGGATCTGGTGCTTCAGCATCGTCCCAAGCTGATTATCTGTGGCTACTCTGCCTATTCCCGTGTAATCGAGTTTGATAAGTTTCGAGCGATCGCTGACGAAGTGGGTGCCTATCTGATGGCAGATATTGCTCACATTGCTGGACTAGTTGCCAGTGGTCACCACCCAAACCCTATCCCTTACTGCGATGTCGTCACGACCACTACCCACAAAACCCTGCGTGGTCCTCGCGGCGGCTTAATCCTTACCCGTGATCCTGAACTGGGCAAGAAATTTGACAAAGCAGTCTTCCCAGGTAGCCAGGGGGGACCTCTGGAGCATGTGATTGCAGCTAAAGCGGTTGCCTTTGGTGAGGCACTCAAGCCAGAGTTCAAAACCTATTGTGGACAGGTGATTGACAATGCTCGTGCCCTGGCAACCCAACTGCAAAATCGGGGTTTCAAGATTGTTTCTGATGGCACCGATAACCATTTAATGCTGGTGGACTTGCGATCGATTGGTATGACCGGCAAAGTGGCAGACCAACTGGTGAGTAAAGTGAACATTACAGCCAACAAAAACACCGTTCCCTTTGACCCAGAGTCGCCCTTTGTCACCAGCGGTCTGCGGTTAGGGTCTCCCGCCATGACCACACGCGGCATGGGAACTGCCGAATTTACTGAGATTGGCAATATTATTGCTGATCGGCTACTGAATCCTGAAGACGAGGCGATCGCCCAGGATTGCCAGAAACGAGTGGCTAACCTTTGTTCTCGGTTTCCCCTCTACCCTCATTTGAATATTCCGGTGCCCGCTCTGGCTTAAAGCTTATTCGAAACAAACTTCCAAAGCCCAACCCTAAACCCAGGACTTTTTCGGATAGTTTTTTAGGGAGGGTACAAAAGGGGTACGGCTTACAGAATCAGGGGTACAGGGAAATTTGTTGTGCCTACCCAGGCACTGGCAGCAAATGCCTGGGGGATAAACTTTAAGCAAGTAGAGGCGTAAAGGTTACGCCTCTTTCCTTTTGTTTGGGGATAGATAAATAGGTAGGTGAAATCAAATTTAGGCGTTGCATAATGGGAATATGAAATCAGGGTGAAACCGATGCAATGTCCCGAATGTGGCTCAACTGACATCAGTAAGAACGGCAAGCAAAGAGGTAAACAAAATTACCTCTGCAAAACCTGTC
>NZ_JBXBCF010000095.1:0-44820 GCF_056784235.1 Kovacikia sp. CALU 1929 | reverse complement strand
TGCAGTTAGGGTTGAAAAACTTGACCTACAACTTGCTGCGCTTAGTGTTCTGGCAAACGCGCCCACTTGAGGGATAGATCTGCCCAAAATCGGGTATTGAGTCAGGTTAGACGCTCTATGCGCCGCAAATTTTGCTGGCAGAAGCCCAGCAATTGACCATGAGACTGTTATGAGACTGAAAATTGCTAGAAAACCAATTAATCGAGGTGCCCAATAGTTATATCTCTTTTTAACCTAAAATAGAAGTTCCAGAAATCTTCGCGGCTTCTAATAGCTCCCATTTTTTGATAGAAAGCACTAAAACCTGGATCTTCAAATATTAAATTTTCGATTTCAGACTCTTCTTTAAATCCAGCCAGCCATTCCTTTTCTAATTCTTCTTTAAAGGCATCTTTGAAGGCATCAATTTCTTTCATAAGGTATCCCTTTTAGAAAAACTGTATTAATAATAACGTCAAGTGCGATCGCTGATCTTGTAGGGTGCGTTCCCTACTGCAACTCCTTCTACCCCGCCGATAGATTGCTGGGAACGCACCATGCTCATGCATTCTTTAAAGCAAGCTGCCGCAGTCTAACAACGCCCATGCACACCGACCGCCGAAAGTTGATCGGTTATGATGCAAAGGTTATCTGCGGCGGGTGATGGGCACCGTTATGCGACTGAAGTCCCCGGTAAAGGCAATCCCTGTTAACCCTCTGTCAGCATTAAAGACTGCTCTTTCACTGCTCTCCAGGTAAGCGGTATAGGATGGTAGCAAGGAGGGCAATATGAATATTCCTATCATCGATGAAGTCGTTGAACAGTTGAAAGCTATGCCTCAGCCTTTGCAAAGGCAGGTGCTTGAATTCGTTCGCTCTCTGGTAAAAGCGGAAGTTCGAGGTACACCAGGGCAGCAATTGTTGCGCTTCGCTGGTTCAATTCCCTCTGATGACCTTCAATTAATGCGTGAGGCGATCGAGCAAGATTGTGAGCGGGTAGATATCGATGAGTGGTAGGTTTTTGCTCGATACCAACATCGTTGATTGCGCTTTTTTCAGATGAGGCGATCGTCAAAGACAATCTTGCTCAAGCCAGTGAAGTTTTCATTCCAAGCATTGTCATTGGTGAACTGTGTTATGGAGCCAGAAAGTCAGGACGAGTTGAATCAAACTTAGCAAGAGTTGATGAATTAGTTGCTGGCAGCACAATATTGGTATGTGACGCTGAAACCGCACGGCAATACGGTGAGGTCAAAACCAAGTTAAGGCTCAAGGGTCGTCCGTTACCTGAGAATGATGTCTGGATTGCAGCCCTTGCACTGCAACAGGCTCTAACTTTGGTAACACGCGATGCTCATTTTCAAGAAGTGGAGAGTCTGCAAACGTTAGCGATAACCTCAACCTTCATCCTTAAGTCGATGTTAATTCTGAGGTAACAACCTAACCCACCCGCTTTGGGTAGGGCGAACGAATTACCCACTATGCCATGACAGACCAACTCAAACTTTTCAGCACTGCTGACCAAACTGCTAGTGATTCGAGCCAGTGATGAAGATCGGGAATTGGCAGAGCAATTAGCAGCCCAGTATGACCTGTCGATGAGTGATCTCATCCGAGTGTTGTTGAAGCAAGTAACTCAGCGATCGCGGACGGCTCTCAGAATGCGGAAGATATCAGAAAAATTATCCGTCCACAGGGATGCTCGATCTGTTGGAATAGCCTGCCAGCGAGGATCTTGCCGCAACGAACCAAAATCCTCTGGATGGCGTGCCAGCAGTACCCAATGGGAAGGGGATTTCCCCAACTTCCGCTCAGTATCGGATACGGTCAGCTCCAACTGGCGCAGGCTGGCAAGCCCCAGATCGTTTGCTAACGCCCCCAGAATTGGTTCCAGGTCAAGGTAACGGTTTGAGATGTTGATGATCAACAATCCATGCTGGGTCAGCTTGCTCAGGTAAAGCTGTACGGCTTCTCGCGTAACCAGATGAACGGGAATAGAATCTGAGCTAAAGGCATCCATCACCAACAAATCGTAGTAGTTAGCGGGGGCCTGATTCACAGCCAATCGCCCATCGCCCAAGACCACCTGGGTTGGAGCCGGAGAGTCTTGCAAATAGGTGAAATACTGCTTTGCTAACTCCACATCAGTTGGATCGATTTCATAAAAAGTCCAGTTCTGATCCGGGGTAGCATAGGCAGCCAGGGCACCAGTTCCCAAACCCAAAATGGCAACATGGGAGAAGTTTGCTCCCAATGCTTGAAACACCTGCCCAATCGGTCCACTCGGAAAGAAGTAGGTCAATGGTTCGCGGTGCCGTGCCGGATCCAGACTTTGCTTACCATGCAGGGTCGTTCCATGCAACAGGCTGTGGTAGAGGTTGCGTTCGTTTACCACCCGGTAAACGCCAAAAAAGCTACGTTCTGTAGCCAGTAACCGTCCCAGTGGATTCAACGAAAATTGGTTCAACAGAACCACCAAAATTAGAGCCAGAATGAACCGAAAGGGTTTAATTGCAAACACCCATCCAATCCCTGCGGTTAGTCCCAGAGACAGAACGGCACCGACTAGGCTGACGTTGAGCAAACGAAAGTTGAAGCCAACCAGAAGCACCGCCAACAAAATGCCAACTCCAAAGGGGAGGGTGCGGGCAAGCCGGAAGCCAGCCGTTTGCTCTTCCAAGGTTGTCTCAGATGCTAGCTGTTGCAACAGTAACAGGCTGAGAAGCAGTGCCAGTGGATATTCTAGAATCGTTGAGAAGAGGAGGGGAGCGGCGATCGCATTAAACCATCCACCTAAAACACCCCCAAGTGAAATCCAGAAATAGAATAGGGTCAGGTATTGGGGATCGGGACGAGATCGGGAGAGTTCTCCATGAAAAAGGCGGGCAATCACGAAAAAGCCCAGCCCATGCAGCGGAATTAACACCCAGGCGGGTTGAGTCACCTGGAGCAAAAACAGAACAATCAGTGCGGTCAACACCAGGGGTAGCAAAGCCACCATTTCAGGTGCGGGCAATTGAGGTTGACGGGCAAACGCCAGAATAAAGGTCAACAGATAAAGCGCCAGGGGCACTGCCCAGAGAAACGGAATTGAGGCAATATCCGTTGTCAGGTAGGTGGTCACGCCCAGCAACAAACTGGATGGCAGAAACGCCAGCACAACCCACCTCGCCTGATGCAAAGGGGTTGGTGGAACGGCTGTTGCAAGCGAACTAGAGCCTTGCTCAGTCCCTGCCAATGTTTGAATACTCTCATCTAGAGAAACGTCTGAAGCACTGTCCGATTCTCCAGTGGAGACGCTGCGCGATCGCCACACCTGCACCGCACATAGCCCGACCAAACCAATGAGTAACCCATACCCCCATGCCCAGAGCCAACTTTGTCGAGTTAACGGCAGCATCGGTTCAACCAATAAGGGGTAGCTGACCAGTCCCAGCAGGCTACCCGAATTACTGGCGGCATAGAGAACATAGGGATTGTGCCGGGAGGGGTGATCCGTATGGGCAAACCACTGTTGCAACAGCGGAGCAGTGGTCGAAACCATCAGGAACGGAAAGCCTACCGATCGCAGCAGTACCACCAGCACCCAGAGAATAGGATTTACCTCCTGAGTTGGTATCCAACTGGAAGGCATGGCAATGGGCAAAATCAGCAGAGGCAGGAACAGTAGTCCGACATGCAAAAGCGTTTGATACCGCAGTTTCCACCAGGTCGTGGTGAGATGGGCATAGCTATACCCAACCAGCAGCAGGAACTGAAAAAAGAACAGGCAAGTATTCCAGACCGAAGGTGCCCCTCCCAGCAGCGGCAGGATCATTTTGGCAACCATCAGTTGCACCCAAAACAGCAGAAACGCGCTGATGAACAGGGTAAGGGCAAACAGACTCAGCACTGGGGTAGTAGGGGAAAAAGATCCCCGGTTTCTCGTAGGATATGGTTTAATTTACCGAATAATCTTCACAGAAACCGGGGATCTGTTAAGTTGTCGCAGATTGCGTTTCCGAATGAACTGATCAGTCCTTGACGATAGCCAATTTCCCTTGAATGAAGCCTTTCTCAATCCCCGCCTCGCAGCTTTTTGACTGGCTAACGTCTCCGGGTCAGGTAAAACCTTAGTCAATTACATACTTGAAACACCAAAAGACTGACCCTCATCCCTTAACCCCTTCTCCCATTGAGAAGAAAGGGAAATGATCAAAGTCCCTCTCTCGCTCTGGGCTACTGTGTATACACAAGTGTGAAAGTTGAATCGGTAGGTGATCGCAGAGTCAACGGTGAATGCCAAAACCCTGCTTGGGGGGCTGCCCCCCAAACCCCCCGTGGCAGGTGACGGTTGCGTCCCCCGCACCCCCTCCAAAACGATGTAATCTCGGCGTGAATGGCAACCTTCATCCCATTGGGTCTTCAAGCAAGGGCAAACGGGTGGCAAGGAGAGCGGTTGGTTTTTGAAGCGGAGGCAATGGTTGACCGATTCTCGTCGCGCTAGACTTGAAGCCCCAACGCTAGAGCCTTGCGGGGGGTTTGGGGGAGTTAGGACCCCAAAAGGCGGGGGACTGGGGGGAAGTCCCCCAGAGCCAGTTTCTAACGAAGCCGAGATCTGTATACACCGTAGCCCGCTCTAGGAGAGGGATTTAGGGTGAAGCAAGTATATAAATACCAAACGTTAACGATTTCTGTACTGCCGCTATACTACTGTGCTCAGTGTAACCAGCTAATCATCCGAACTTTGCTGATTTTTTTGCTCAGCTACAAATGTCTCAATCAATTGACCGAGAGCTTGAACGGATTGTCCTGCTGCCGAAATTCGCGATTCCAGCTCTGTAGCCAGCAGTGTTGCAGCCTGAAGATGATTGAGGGTCTGTTCGAGCACGTCACGGGCTTGGAGTTCAAACTCTTCCAAATTCATAGGGAAATCCACACATCTCATGTTTCATATTATACACGTTTAATTCTTCCCCTTACGGATAGAACAATTCCGGTATTCCATCGAAGTCTGTAGAGATTCATCTAAAATTGATGTAAGTGCTATAAAGTTGCCTTCCTGAGATAAAGCCCCTTAGATTGCCCTTGATTCAGTTGTGACATTTGCGAAGACTGTGCCGCTGATTAAAGACCCTCAACGTTTGGATAGTGTTCTCAAAGAGATTCCGCCTGAACCAGGGGTTTACCTGATGCGGGATAGCAATGAACAGATCCTCTATATCGGTAAGTCAAAGAAGCTGCGATCGCGGGTTCGGTCTTACTTCCAGAGTGGTCCCTACCACACCCCTCGCATTAGCTTGATGGTGCGGCAGGTGGTCGAAATTGAATTCATTGTTACGGATACGGAAGCGGAAGCCCTGGCGCTGGAGGCGAACCTGGTCAAGCAGCACCAGCCCCACTTCAACGTGCTGCTGAAGGATGATAAGAAATATCCCTGGCTCTGTATCACCTGGTCTGAGGACTATCCCCGTATTTTCATTACCCGCAGACGGCGACAGGGGAAAGGCAAAGACCGTTTCTATGGTCCCTATGTGGATGTGGGTCTGCTACGGCGCACACTGCACCTGGTTAAGCGGATTTTTCCCCTGCGCCAGCGTCCGCAACCCTTGTTCAAAGATCGCCCCTGTCTTAACTACGATATTGGGCGTTGCCCTGGTGTGTGCCAAAAGCTCATTAGTCCAGAGGATTATCACAAAACTGTGCAAAAGGTAGCAATGGTATTTCAGGGACGTACTAAGGAACTGGAGGATATTCTGACGCAGCAGATGGGGCAAGCAGCAGAATCCCTCAACTTTGAAGCGGCTGCCCACATTCGTGACCAGATTAACGGGATCAAAACGATCGCCGCCGACCAAAAGGTTTCCCTGGCAGATGATACCGTTTCACGGGATGCGATCGCCCTGGCTGCGGACGAACATCACGCCTGCGTTCAACTTTTTCAGATTCGAGCAGGGCGCTTGGTGGGGCGGTTAGGTTTTGTTGCCGATGCTCAATCTGGGACACCGGGAGCCATTCTGCAACGGGTACTGGAAGAACACTTTCAAACGGTCGATTCAGTCGAAATTCCAGCGGAAATTCTGGTGCAGCATGAATTACCGGAAGCGGATATGCTGGCAGAGTTTCTTAGTGAGGCAAAAGGGAGGAAGGTTTCCATCATCGCCCCTCAGCGGCAGACCAAAGCGGAATTGATTGAGATGGTGGAACGCAACGCCGAGTATGAACTGGCGCGTACCCAACGCTTTGCTGATCGCAACGCCCAGGCAATGCAAGACCTGGCAGAATTGCTCGACCTGCCCGACCTGCCCCGTCGTATCGAAGGCTATGACATCTCCCACGTTCAGGGGTCAGATGCGGTTGCGTCTCAGGTTGTGTTTGTAGATGGCTTACCTGCCAAGCAGCATTACCGTCACTACAAAATCAAAAACCCTACTGTCACCTCCGGGCACTCGGATGACTTTGCTTCAATGGCAGAAGTAATCACCCGTCGGTTTCGCAAATATGCGGCAATGAAGGAGCGAGGGGAACAGGTGCGGAGTGAGGAAAGTTCTGTTCTGGATCGGTATGTCACGGCTACCTCGGACTTTCCAGACCTGATTATGATTGACGGAGGCAAGGGGCAACTTTCTGCCGTGGTCAATGCCCTCCGGGAAATGAACCTGTTGGAAGATGTGCGGGTGATCAGCCTTGCCAAGCAGCGGGAGGAGATTTTTCTGCCAGGGGAGTCTTTGCCGCTGAGTACAGACGCGGAACAGCCAGGAGTCCAGCTTCTCCGTCGCCTGCGGGATGAGGCACACCGATTTGCGGTTACGTTCCATCGGCAACAGCGCTCGGACCGAATGCGGCGATCGCGGCTGGATGAGATTCCCGGATTAGGACAACATCGGCAGAAGCAGCTTCTGGCAACCTTTCGCTCGATCGATTACCTGCGAGAAGCAAGCCCCAAGCAGATTGCTGAGGTTCCCGGTATCGGTCCCCGGCTAGCACAGCAAATTTATGACTACTTCCATCCGGGACAGGAAGAAGAGCCAGCGGTAACGCCTGATGTCCCGGAAACGGCTGAGAGTGTGACCACTTAGGGTTTGGAGTAATGGGGGATGGGGGTTAAGCTTTTGTTTCTTCGATCATGGTGACTAACTTATAGACGCCATCTTCAAACAATTGAGTCGTTCGCACACGATGATTGAGCGTGGTCAGGGCAATTACTTCGTTGTAGTAGGTTTTGCGCCCCTCTAGAGTGCGGCTTCCCCGATAAACAATCAAGTCATCGCTGATTGCCCAGGCAACCCCAGAGAATGCGGTTGCTTTTTCACCCCCCAAGGTATACACCTCATCCGTTAGGGGAAAAACCAGCTTTCCCTCCCGAAAGTCCCCGTAGTAACTGGCTGTTACTTCCCTGGGGGTGTCAATCCGGACGGTATTGGTCTGCACATACCGGGCACCATCTATCTCAATCACAACCCGCACCAGATGCTCATCCATCAGTTCACCCGTGGGGCTAATCCGACGAGCAATTCCTTCCCAGGTGCCACAGTTGCGTAAAAAGGCGAGAGGAACCTCAAACTCGTCATAACTCAAACTGGGAATTCCCATTCCTTCCATTTCAGCCATTTGAAAAGGAAATGCATTTTGTTCCAGTCCAGCCATTGAATCAACCCCTTTTCTTAATGGTTAGTGTTGGCTATTGGCTGTTGGCTGTTGGCATTCATCCTTCATCCTACCCTGCGGGAACGGCAAAGCCGTACATCCTACCCTGCGGGAACGGCAAAGCCGTACAGCCTTCACCGCATCACTTTGCTAGAACCTCAAGACTTGCAAGGTCTCCACGCTGCCCTATCTAACAACCAACAACTAAAAACTAACGACTCAAATCAGTGGCGGCAAGTAATCTTGAACTCACTTCTAGAGGCTTGCAACCGTCTGTGCATTTGAATGGTTAGGTTGTTCAAGAACCAAAACTTCTCTTACACACTTTCTGCATTATGTCCCAGAACGAACGATATCGATAGGCTCCAGGATTTTTATTGCCAAAGTCCCATGCTTCCCATTCGTTTCTAGAGTCTATAATTTGTGGGTTGAGAAGATAAACATCGCCATCTTCAGTAGAGCTAATCTGGAGAGCAGTCTTCATGTACTGACCTCTTATCCAACAGCAGTCTTGATGGTCTCCATATTGGAAATACTTCTCATCCTCAACATCATCGCCATTATCCCAACATTCTGCCCAATCTCTATTCTCTTCAATGAACCAGTTAATTTGGTCTGTACCATATAACTCGCAATATTCATTTAAGATCGTAAAACCATTAGAGGCAAGGAGGAAGTTCCGATAGCTTATGGGTAGTTTTGCCCCTAATCTTTTCTCTAGTTCAGAAACTTCTTCCTCAGTTGCGCCTATCCGAAGGCAAGATTTATTCTCCAAAACATCTGAATATTGAAATTCATAGTTATCCATATGTTCTTCATTAAGATTATCAAATATTGCTTCACTCCATTTCTCTAAGAAATTATTCCAATCATTAACTGTTGGAATAAAGTCAATGTTTATAGGGATGTAGTTCCTTCTATTCACTGAATCGAGAAAATCTTGGGCTTGTTCTTGGGAAAGATTAATACTATTTTGTAAAGCACCTTCTGAAATCCTACTCATGAGATCGGGTAGGTAAGCCACAAGATACAAACCCATTATTAAATTTTCCAAGGATTGCCACCATCTTTGGATGAATCTGTCAGCATTACTTGTATCTTGAAGATGCAGATAAGTACGTATTCCAAACACCAGGATTTCCTGCTCTACATAGCTCAGGCGATCGAGTTCCCAAGCATCAAGAACATCCTCAAAAACTTTCAACCACCTGCTGGCTTCCTGCCATTTTTTACGATTGACGTAATATTGGGAGAGTACACGATGTAAATCCTGAAAAAAGCTATATACTTTGAATCTGTCATCGCCCTTAATATCAACTTTTGGATGTGTAAGGTCATATAAGAAATTTTCGCTCCAATCACCTGAAGGCATTGCCACATGAAACCAGCGATCTATACCTGATACACCCTCATATTCCCGAAGTTTTCTATTGATATATTTTTCAAGCTCACTAAATGACATTTCCTGCTCTGAAAAAATCCTAGGGCAGGGAATCTTGATGAAATAGCATAGGGCAGGAGTAATCGCTTTAATAGGATGAACTAGGGAACTTACTTCACTAACTTTTAGTTCCCCCTGTGTTAGCTTGATAAATCCTTGATAGGCAAGCTCAGGAAAACCTGCAAACAATAGAATTGTGCTAGCTTCCAACAACAGGGGTGATGCTTCGTCAGGAGGCAGTATCTGTATCTTATGCTCCAGATCAGATAGATACTCGGAGCCTATCAATTTTGTGTTTTTCACTGTTTACCTCAACAATTAGAACACTCTGCAACCTAACAACTTCTTAAGCAGCTTGCTTATGACGGCGTCCGATTTTCTGGCTCATTTCGCGACTGGTGCGTTGATACTCATGCACGATGGGCTTCCGTTCTGCTTGATATGTCTCTACTGCCGCTTCAAGCTGAATATTGGAGGCAAGATGCCGCGCCAAAGACAGAGCATCTTCAAACCCGGCAGTCATGCCGCGAGCGCGGGTTGGGCTTTTGGCGTGGGCGGCATCACCGATTAGAACGATTCGTCCATTGCACAAGCGGGGTAAGGGATCGATGTCATAGGAATACCGGCTGACGATTTGTTCCGGTGGGGTTGCCTCAATCACAGTACGGGCATCTCTGGGCAGCTTCGCCAGTTCCTTCGCAGGAATAGTGGAATCCTGGGGTCTGAGGGTACCGATCGCGCTATCTTCCAGGTTCTTTTCAATGAAGAAGCCCCAATGGGTGCGATCGCCGCCAATGTCAAAGAAATTGGCATAAATCCCCCGACCACGGGCGTAAACAATAAAGTTGCCTTCCGGGCAGAATGTATTGTCAGCCACGACTCCCCGCCAGACCAGATCGCCCAGATAGCAAAGCTCTACCCCAGAAACAACAAACTGGCGCACCTTAGATAAAATTCCATCTGCCCCCACAAGGAGATCGCCTTCCCACTCACTCCCATCTTTAAAGTGGGCGGTGATACCGCTGGTAGTTTGGGTAATGGATTGCAGATCAGCGTTAAAGTGCAGGCAGTCTGCTGGTAATGGATTCAGGAGTGCTTCTAGGATGGCTGTACGGTGTACAAGCATTCCTGGCAATTCATTTTCTGCATAGGTGACTGGTTCAGAACTGATAACTCCACCCCGTAAATTGCGAAACTCAAACCGCTTTACAGGGGAACCGGCATGAATAATCTGGCTGCAAATGCCGGGGTTGCCCTGGTAAAGGGCTTCCATCCCTGCCTGCACCAAAAGAATGCCACACCCCTCTGTGCGGGGATAGGGTGCTTTCTCAAACAGAGTGACCTGAACCCCTTGCTGGATTAACAAATTCGCAAGATAGACCCCCGAAGTTCCCGCACCAATGATACCAATCCGGTAATTTGAAGAAGCCATCTGCGTACCCTCCTGGTGAAAGGTTGAATTAGATAAACAGGTGTCAGGTGTCAGTTTGATTGGATGCAATGACAACGACTGCAATGACTACTGCCAATGGAAAAAGTGGTTCAGTTTGCAGATAAGCTTTACAGCAGTTTTTAGACGAGTGCCACACAATGAATGCCGTTATATTAAGGCACAACCAACGTTCTGTGTAGCATACACAAATGAAAATTGCTGTAAGTAATAATGCATGATTTGTATCAGACAATAACCAGCTACTCAACGCAAACCACTTTTCAAGCACCAAACTGGTTGTCGATTGTTACCGATTCATTCTGCCGTTGTTGCATCAACGGCTACATGTTTAAGTGAACAACCTAAATGAATAACCTATAACAAGCTATAGATAAGGAACCCACATCACTTATATAACAATCATTCTAACTAACCCGCATCTGTCAAGAAGGGTACCCGCAGGGGGTATTTCTTTGATCTGAGGGAGTGTTCAGGTCTACCTAAAGTATGGACAGCGGAATTGAAAAGATGAACACCTGTTACACCTTTTTACACCAGTTGAGTGGATGGGTAGATGGGTTAGATAGGTGGATGGCATTTTGTCTAAACCCAGAAAAACCAATTTGCGGGGTTATGAAGGGTTTGCAATCCTTCATAATCTGCTTGGCAGACTACTAGTTCAAGGTTCTAGATTCCAGCTTGAATTCTGGAATGTCTTGTAGCTGCGCTTCATCCAAACTGTATTGTTCACAAACCAGGCTGAGACGAATGCCGGAACTGGTGACTGGGTTAATGGAGTGGGTCAGATCACCCTGAAAAAAAAGCAGTAGGTTTGACTGGGGACGGATTTGAGCAACTTTGCGTTTGTGCGATCGCAGTACCAGCTCTCCGCCTTCTAAGTCGGCTGGCACCTGGACATAGAGGACGCTGACCACGGCGGGTGGATCGATAGTTTTGCAGTAGGAGCGGAGGGATCGATCGATGTGGGGATCGACCCGTGAGCCTGCCTTTAGCAGCAAGGGATTGAGATAGAAGGCGTTACATTCCGGTTGTAATGCCTGGGTCAGATAGGGTTTGAAATAGGGAAATCGTTGTTCGACGGTCGCTAGGTGCGATCGCTGGAATACGACAGAAAACCCCTTTGTGCCCACAAAGTCGCGGTTCAAATTGTTCACGGCAAAGTAAGGACATGCCAGAATTTGCCCCTGCAATTCACTCAGGTAGGTTGGGGGAAATGCCTGTGGGTGTTGCTGGTAGTAGCTCAATGGATAGCTCCTTTGGGGCGGGGCAAAGGAAACTCATGACCTGACCTGTACTGGGATGGGTGAAGCATAGCTGGTAAGCATGGAGGTGGTAGCCACAGTCTCCGGGGACGGGCAGTTTCTCGGCGGCGATGGGCTGGAGTCGGGGAACCCCACCCACCTGATAAAGTGGATCGCCAATCAAAGGATAGCCTGCGGCAGCGAGATGAATCCGGATCTGGTGGGGGCGTCCGGTCAGAATGGTGACTTCTACGAGGGTGGAGTCAGCAGTACGGTTGAGGACGCGGCATTCGCTATGGGCAGTCAGTCCCTCAGCCGTTGCGCCATAGACATAGCCCAGAACAGGATGGGGAATTTTGCCAATCGGCTGGGTGATGGTGAAGCAATCCGACAGATCGCTCCTTCCTACCAGGGCACGATAGGTTTTGCGGAGGGGGCGATCGCCTCCTCCCAGGGTATTCTGGCGCATTTGCTGGCTGAGGCTGGCTCTGGCAAGGTGCGATCGTGCCATCAGCATCAGCCCGGAGGTTCCCCGCCCTAAACGGTGAATCGGCAGAGGAGTCTCCTGGGGATAGCGTTGTTGCACCTGCCACAGCAGGGTATGTTCCAGAAAACCGCCGCCTGGGAGCACTGGCAACCCTGCGGGTTTGGCAATCACAAGCAAATCCTGATCTTCGTAAAGCACCTCAAAGGAGAGGGGAACTTCAGGTTCTTCCCAGGGGGGACGGTGGTAGGATAACCGCTGCTCTGGCTGTAGCGAGGTTTCGGGAGTGGTTAGTTTGCCATTCAGCAACACCTGACCAGTGACAATCCGCTCCTGCCATTCTGCCTGGGTGGAGTGGCGATAGCGTTGGGTGTAATACTCCAGTACTGTGAGTCCTGTACCGGCGCGATCGACCTGATCTTGATAAATCCAACCCCGATTCATGGTTCTGGCAAATATATCTATGAGATGAGTCTAGCAGCGCCCATTAAAACTCTTGAAATTTGCGCACGATGGAAATTAGAGCCTGAAATCTTCATATTTTTGTCTATTTGAAGGTGTTGGATTTCGCTACTGCTCTACCTAACCTACATTAAGTAGGTAAGGGTAGGAAAACGCATCTGAACTGCGAAATGTAACCTTCGCTCTATTCGTCAGTCTAAGCAAGTTTGGAGTCAACTGTACAAAACTTGACTTACATGAGCTAAATTGTACTGACCTACTTACTGTTCCAGTTCAGCCACCGTAAAGATCCTTTTTTGAAAGAGAGCCACATCTTTGTAAAGTCGTAAGGGATGATTCAGTGCAGTTGCAGGGCAATCGAATTTAAAATTGACAGCAGAATAGCTTATCGATCTTTAAACAATGGCGACGAAGACAAAAACTCTCTGTTTCGAGTGCGGTAAAGGTACGCTTCGCAAGCATCCCATTCTTGACATGTATTTATGTGCCAACTGTCAGCGCCAGCATCAAGATAAGTATCGATACATAACTAAAACACGAGCACTAGGCGAGTATCGTCTCAAACCTAAGGATCTAGAATCACTCCGTGTACATGAAGTTGATAATCCCTATTACAAAAAAGCTGCTCCAATGCAGCTATACCTACTTAATCAGGTTGAAGAGGTTTCCAAGAAAAAATGGGGAAGCCCTGAACCCTATACCGTAGAACTTGTTGAGTTCTCTAAAGCTCTTCTCGATTGGTTTCTTGAGGATACGGAGCGTCTAAAACAACTACCTCCTGATAAGTTTCAATACTTAATTGCTGATCGACTTAAATATATGGGTTTGAGTGTTCAGCTAGTTGGTGATGTCTATCGTAAAGATGGCGGAGTAGATATTATTGCTTATCCAAATGGGGGCTTTACTTTCCCTTTTTTACTAGCTGTTCAAGCTAAACATCATCGCACCAGTCGTAAAACAGGCGCTCCTGATGTCCGTGATTTTCATGGAGTGCTTACTTCACGAGTAGCACCGTTCCATATGGGCATGATCGTAACAAACACCTCTTTTACTGCGGATGCACAATGGTTCGCTGACACTAATCAAACTTTGTTAAGGCTTCGAGACATCAAAGATTTAAGTCGTTGGATGAAAAATGATTTTGTGAATGAATCTGAATGGCGCGAAATACCTGAGCAAGTCGAACTCGCACCCGGTGTTACCATACAAATCCCTAAACAACAGCTTTGGCTCCCGAAGAAATGAGGGCTAACCGCCAGTCTTGTAGGTTGGATTGAACTTTGTGAAACCTAACGCTCTGTTATTAACAAAATAGAACAATTTAACTGATTTACTGTGCGATCGTATTCCCACTCATCCAACTTAGATTGGCACATCTTGTTGTAGGTTGGGTTGAGTGCAGCGAAACCCAGAAATCAAAGAGCTTTTACGTGGAAATAGCGATCGCTCAAAACTGTACTTTTTTATAAATAGTTGTTAACTCAATTTGAAACGATATGGAAACTGAGATCAGTACAGCATCCATGCTTCCGAATTCCGACAAAAGCCACTTGTTATCAGCCGTTCTGACACAATGCTCAACGTGAACTCTACTCTGGTCAACCAGAATGTATTCTTGAAAGCTGGGGAGTGATCGATAAAATTCAAATTTCTCGCCTCGATCATAGTTCTTAGTCGATTCCGAAAGAACTTCTACAATCAGCAATGGGTTTGTAATGGTATCTTTTCGTCCTTCTGCAAGGGCTAGTTCCTCAGCAGTCACCATCACATCTGGATAGGTGTATAGCCCTACTTGTGGTATCCAGAGGCGCATATTGCTGATGCACCCATCGTAGGCTTGATCAGCTAATTCGGTATTAAGATCTGAACCAAAATTGACTGCGATGCGGTGTTTAGATCGAGAGCATCCCAGTGAAGTCCACTGGCTGAAAGCCCTTGAATAGTTATAGCCAATCGATAGATGGTTCAATACTCTTTGGTAATTGACAAATTTGTTGCGTCATAATTTAAAGCAGGATGAGCAACTGACTCAGTTAAGGTTCTCAATGAAGGTTCTATTGATTCATGGATTAGGGCGATCGCCATTATCCTTGTTCAATCTTGGATGGCGTTTACAGCAAGCTGGACACGCTACCGAGCAATTTGGGTATGCCGCTTTCATGGAATCCTACGATCTCATTGTGGCGCGGCTACAGGTGCGCCTGCGAACCCTGGCAGACCAGGGAACCTATGGTGTAGTTGCTCATTCTCTGGGTGGTTTGCTCACGCGATCGGCGCTGGGCTTATCCAACATCGCCCCCCCTGCCCATATCGTGATGCTGGGAACCCCAAATCAACCGCCCCGCTTGGCGGCTCATGCGTGGCAACTGCCTCCATTTCAATGGTTCGCTGGTCAGTGTGGCTTTAATCTGACCTGTCTCGAATTCTATGCCGCTATTCCACCACTCCAGACTCCCTATACCATTGTGGCGGGAACCAGTGGACCGACAGGCTTGCTCAGTCCGTTTGGGATGGAAGTTAATGATGGAATTGTTGCCCTGAGCGAAACTCGGCTCTCCAACCAGGATCGGATTGTCGAGTTGCAGGTATGGCACACCTTCATGATGAACGATCGCGCCGTTCAGAAAACTGTCCTCCAGTGTCTACAGTGAGGACACGGTTCCAGTGGTTGCACCTTCCTCTAGTGTTCCGTCAGGAAAATTTTGATGGGTCGTAGACCTCAAAATTTAGCCATCATTAACTTCCTGGGTATTTGCTACCTGTCAAATTAAATTTGACAGAGCACTAGTTAGGTCTGCTTTGTACAGGGAGAAGGTCTTTTTTTGCCAAATACTCATGCAACTCATGGGCTTTGAGTTGGCATAAATCTTTAGTTAATTCATTAAACTTCAAGTTCTTCGGCAAATCTGGAATTAAAACTTCGCGCATTATCCCCAAGATCTGAGGTTCTGCAACCAGCAGCAGTTGGTGGGGGTGGCTGGATTTGATCAATTGAGCCAACTTTGCGGCAATTTCCTGGGCAAACCGGCGCTCAAACTCAACCCGATGGTTTTCACGGTGATCATCATAGCCATGAGCCTGACCAGTCGTACCACGATTGCGTCCAGGTTTGGTATTAGACCACAGATCTTGCCCCTGAAGCACCTGAGTAGAACTATGTAGCTCTTCAACTTCAATTAGCTTAGGACTGGCTTCATATTCGGGAAGGTCAACCGACTCAAGCACAAAAAGCTTTGCCTTCGCGCTGCTGACAACAGCAACCATGTAGTTTTGCATAATCCATCTCCAGACACTCTGGATACCTGGATTCTACAACGTTGAGTAATATTGAACACAATTTCAAATAAAGCTTAAAGTTCTCAACTCTTTTCGTAAATCTCTGTGACAATTAAGGTAGGTTCTCATCAACTATTTGGTTTGATTAGGACTATGGATTATGAATTTGATCTCCTCCCAAACTTTATGGCTGGGTTTAAGAGGGTGTTTGAACAGTATCCATTGTCCTGCTGTCGCTTGATATATCCTGCTATAGCTTCATACCCCACAGAACGGAAGCTATAGCAGAGTGGTTGCGTCAATGTTCCGCTTCACAATTTCCTGACTTATTTCTAATTTGCTGTTCCAGTCAATTAATCGCTTTTCTTTCAATGATTTTATGAATACTCTGGATCATATTCGTAATATTGGCATCTCTGCCCACATTGATGCTGGAAAAACGACGCTATCCGAACGGATGCTTTACTATACGGGCAAGATCCATAGAATGCATGAAGTTCGTGGCGATGAGGATGGTGCCACGATGGACTATATGGAATTGGAGCGGGAAAAGGGAATTACCATTACTTCAGCCGCCATCACCTGCTTCTGGAAAGAAAATCAAATTAATTTAATTGACACACCGGGTCATGTTGATTTCACGATTGAAGTTGAGCGATCGCTGCGAGTATTAGATGGTGCTGTGATGGTGCTGTGTGGCGTGGGAGGCGTACAATCTCAGTCCATCACGGTTGATCGGCAAATGAAGCGCTATCGTATTCCACGAATTATTTTTATCAACAAGCTGGACCGGGTCGGAGCCGATCCGTTTCGGGTTGTAGCCGCGATTCGGGAAAAGCTAGGCTTAAAGCCGATTGTACTCCAGTATCCCATCGGTTTAGAGGAACGGTTTGAAGGCATCGTTGATTTGATTGAAATGACCGCCTTCTACTTTGAAGGAGAGAACGGCGACCACTGGGTCAAGCGTCCTATTCCTGATGAGTGGCAGGGAGAAGCACAAATCGCCAGAGACCAACTTTTAGATCAGATCTCGATACGCTCAGAAGCAATGATGGCTAAATTGCTCAATGGCGAAGACATACCCAGCCATTTGATCTGGGAAACCGTGCGGGAAGGCACCCTAGCCCATGAATTTACCCCCGTATTAATGGGATCTGCCTTCAAAAACAAAGGGGTCCAAAACCTGCTGGATGCGATTGAACTCTACTTACCGTCTCCAGCAGAACGGGAGGTGGTGACTGCCATTGATCTCACCACCCAAGACACCGTACCCGTCCCCCCAGACCCAAGCCAACCTGTCGTTGGTTTTGTGTTTAAGCTAACGGATGATGAGTATGGTCAGATGACTTACACTCGCCTGTATGCGGGCACATTGAAACGCGGCGATCGCCTTTACAATTCCCGCACGAAAAAGTCAGCCCGCGTCACTCGCATCATTCGGATTGAAGCCAATCGCCGCCAGGAGCTTGAGTTGATCGCGGCTGGAGAAATCGTTGGCTTAGTGGGGATGGAGTGTGCGTCTGGAGATACCCTCTGTACTCCAGGAATAAACGTTTCCTTAGAAGAAATGTACATCCCAGAGCCTGTGATAACCCTGGCAATCACGCCCAAAAGTCAGGTAGACGGCGATCGCATCGCAAAAGCGCTGCAACGGTTTGTCAAAGAAGACCCCACCCTGCATGTCAGCGTTGATCCAGAGTCTGACAAAACCCTGTTGTCGGGCATGGGAGAACTCCATTTAGAAATTTATCTGGAGCGCATCAAGCGGGAATATCACGCGGAAGCCTATATTGGCAAACCCGCCGTTGCTTTTCGGGAAACGATTACCCAGCCCGCTCGATTCGACTACACCTTCAAAAGACAGACGGGTGGACACGGACAGTTTGCCCATGTCATCGGTCGCCTGGATCCCTGGGAAGGTCCATTTGTGTTTGAAAGCCGGGTTGTGGGAGGAGCTATTCCCAACCAGTTTATTGCTGCCTGTGAGCAGGGCTGCCGCGATGCCTTGAAAACAGGGTGGCTAAAAGGGTATCCAATTATTTCTATCAAGGTGGTTTTAGAAGGCGGTAGTTTTCATCCGATTGATTCTTCCGAGATCGCATTTCGAGTGGCGGCTAGACAGGGGTTTGAGGATGCCTTTGCCAGGGGAAATCCCGTTCTTTTAGAACCCATGATGAAGCTGGAAGTGGAAACACCCAGTGAATTTATCGGACGAATTCAGGGCAAATTGCTAGCTCGACGAGCCTTATTGCTGGGTTCGGAAACCCGCAACCAGGATGCCATCATTTGGGCGGAGGTGCCGCTGGTTGAGATGTTTGGCTATGCTACTGAGTTGCGATCGCTGTCTCAGGGCATGGCAACGTTTGCAATGGAGTTTGCCGAATACCGTCCGCTTTCAGAAGCGCTGATAGCACAGGTTAGATGAGCTTGAAAAGTTTTGTCATTGACCTATGTTTCGCTTAATTCTCTGCTGACATCTCCGCCCCTGAATGCCCCATCGACTCTAACTCAGCAATGCGATCTCGTAGAGGAGCCAGCATGGCTTCTACTTCGGTTTCTGAATAGCGAATGGGAATGTGCTGGGGGCAGTTTTCACTAATGGCTTCGACATGGAAAAGAATTGCGCGTTCAATTGCAGCAGGATAACCCGGAACCCGCAATCGTTCAGTCCATGCCGAATCACCTTCCACAAATTCAGCTCTACCCCAAACTTTGATTCGTTTGCGATGACGGTAATCCATCAAAAATAGAAATGCTTTGTCATTACCGGATAAATTACCAACGGTAATGTATTGCACATTTCCCGAAAAGTCAGCAAAGCCCACAGTCTTCTCATCCAGGACTTTCAAGAAGCCTGGGGGTCCGCCACGAAACTGGATGTAAGGATAGCCAGTGGAACTGACTGTTGCAAAATAAAACCCATCAAGTTGCGCAATGAATTCCTGTATTTTGGGAGTAATCGTATCGTTAGCAGGACCATTTGCAATGTAGGTCTCATAGGTTTGACGGGATCCGCGTTGTTCCTGAACAACCTTAACTTCCGGGGTAAAAGCAATTTCACCAAACTTGCGTGGCATGGTATTCTCCTACGCTGCAATCGGTTCTGGAATGCCAATCATGCCGACGAAACCGGAAAGGTGCTTGATGCGATCGATCCAGGCAACGACCCTGGGATAGGGAGTGAGATCGATCTTGCCATCACTCGCCAGAGCCACATAGGGAAAGACTGCTACATCTGCGATCGTAGGATGCCCTAATTCTAACCAATCCCGTTCTCCCAAATGATTCTCCAGTTGAGTCAGAATAAACTCTGATTTTTGAATTGTCTGTTCCAGGTTGATGCTGGTGGCTTTGAACAAATGGTACAGGCGAGCCGACTCCGGTCCCTGGCGCACTTCCCCGGCAGTGATTGAGAGCCAGCGTACTATCCGACTCAGTGGTTCTGCTTCTAATGGCAACCAGGATTCCCCACCATACTTGCGAGCCAGGTACACCAGAATCGCCTGAGCATCTGCCAGCACAGTCTCGCCATCAACCAGAACGGGAACCTGTCCAAAGGGGTTGAGTCCCAGAAATGCAGGCTGCTTATGCTCACTTGCCATCAAATCAACCTTAATCCATTTGTACTCCAAACCCAGTAAGGACAACATCAATTTGGCTTTGTAGCTGTTGCCAGAAAGTTCATGCCCATAAAGCTGAATCATGATTAATCCCCTTAGCTAATCTTTGCAGACATTGCATTATTGCCCTGGCATAATATAACTGTACCGAACGATTGGTACAATGACAACCAGGCTAGGGGTATGAAGAGGCGTAGATGTTCTAGTCGGCTGTGTGGTGTAAGTTCGGCAACCCTTGTAAAGGTGTCAGGTGTCAGGAATACTAAATATTTCCGTCTAGTTCTACTAGACGGATTGTTTTCGATTGAGGAAAGGTGTGGTGAGAGCCAGGAGTTACGGAATCGGCTCAACTGTGGCAATGACCTCACCCGTTTGGCTTGTGTCATAGCCCCCTAATGCTTCCAGTTGTGACAACACGCGGCGATGTCCTAATGTACTCAGTAGTTGCTGCACAGGGGGTTCTTCTAAATAGGGCTTGAGGACGACCAGATCGTAACGGGAGCGATGGAGGGGGATGAATTCTAATCCGAAGGCAGCCGCAACGGATGCCGTACTGATTCCTGCTGCGACTTCACCAGTTGCGATCGCATGAGCGACTTCTAAATGTCCATACACAATCTGGTCGAACCCTTGGACAGATTGAATATCCACGCCTGCTTGCTGAAGCGATCGCTCCAGTACTTGACGGCTACCAGCCCCCTCTTCTCGATTCACAATGGTTACTCCAGGTCGGGTCAAATCTGCCACACTGTTGAGGTTCAACGGATTCCCCGGCTGAATTAATAAGCCCTCCTGCCAACTGCCCAAATTAATTAAAACGGCTGAGGTATCTTGCAAAGCCGCTTGCACAAAAGGGACATTATGATCTTGTGTTAGCGGATCGTACAAGTGCATTCCCGCCAGATGAACTTCCCCCCGACAAAGCCGATGAAGGGCACTCATACTGTTGTCAAATGTCCATTGCACGCGCAAGTCAGGATGCCAACGTTCTGCTGCCCGCGCCCATAGTGAAAGTGCTGGAGTGCAACCTGCTATCACGACGGCGTGATGAAGTTTCTCCAGGTCATCCAGTAATTTGACTCGCATCGTGGGTGAGTCTGCCTCATAGATTCCCTCCCCATCCGCTGGAATCATTTCCAGGCGAAAAGCATGATTACCCAGCAGTGGGTGAGCAATCCACTGCCCACCCACCCGCGCTAAACTGACTCGCAGCAGTTCACCCTCAGGGGCATTTTGGGTAGGAATTGCCTCAATTTCGGTCGTGTCTTGTTCCAGCCAAAATAAATTCTCGACCTGACAGCCCAATGCTTTTGCCAATCGGAGTGCCACCGTGGTTGACGGAGCATACTGTCCCGCTTCCACCCCACCGATGGTCTGTCGAGATACCCCTGCGATCGCCGCTAAATCCTGCTGACTCATGCCCAGGCGCAGCCGAATTTGCTTCAGATTATTGCAGAGGTCACTGTCTTGCTTCATCTAGATAGTTCCTGGGTTTTTCTAAACCGTAACCGCTGGGAAAATTAAGCGATCGCATCATTGCTCTGCTTCAGATTGGGTTAAACCGCTACAGTTTTCCCGTTCTTAACCATTCAGGCACTTCCGACGGAACCCTGACCCGCTGCAAATATTCGTGCAGGTGCGACCCTTCCAGGACTTCTTTTTCAAGCAAGCGCTGCGCCAATTCTTCCAATAAATCCCGGTTCTGGGTCAGAATGCTTTGCGCCACGGTATGGGCATTGTTGATGATGGTTTTCACCTCCCGATCAATTTGGGCGGCGGTTTCGCTACTGACCGGACGGCGAGTGGTTTGTCCACCGAGGAAATCCTGTTGCATCTGCTCAAAGGCGATCGGTCCCAGTCCTCCATCCATTCCATAAATCGTGATCATGCGTTCAGCGATGCTGGTGACTTTTTGAATGTCATCGCTGGCTCCAGTCGAAATTTTGCCAAACACCACTTCCTCCGCCGATCGCCCCCCCAACAGCGTCGCAATCCGTCCCCTCAGTTCATCTTCTGACATTAAAAAGCGGTCTTCCTCTGGGAGTTGCAGGGTGTACCCCAAAGCACCCACCCCCCTGGGAATAATTGAAATCTTCTCTACCTTATCGGCTCCCGGCATTTGCGAACCGACGATCGCATGTCCCACCTCATGGTAAGCAACGGTCGTTTTCTCCTGGAGGTTCAGTACCCGCGATTTACGTTCCAGTCCAGCAACCACCCGTTCAAAGGCTTCGCTAAAGTCCTGCATCTGCACCACCCGTTCTCCCCGACGAGCGGCTAACAGAGCCGCCTCATTCACCAGGTTTGCCAGGTCGGCTCCGGCAAAGCCAGAAGTGCGAGCAGCCAGCAGTTCAAACATCACATCCTCAGCCAACTGTACCTTCTGGGCATGGACCCGCAAAATTGCCTCCCGTCCCTGTTTGTCGGGGCGATCGACCAGAACAATGCGATCGAACCGTCCGGGACGACGGAGTGCCGGGTCCAGCACCTCTGGGCGATTAGTGGCTGCCAGAATCACCACCCCGGTATTGCTTTCAAACCCATCCATTTCCGTCAGTAGCTGGTTGAGGGTTTGTTCCTGCTCACTGTTACTTCCGGCAAACTGACCACTGCCTCTAGATCTGCCCAGGGCATCGAGTTCGTCAATGAAAACAATGCAGGGGGCTTTCTCCTTTGCCTGCTGAAACAGATCGCGCACACGGGCAGCACCCACCCCCACAAACAATTCAATAAATTCGGAGCCAGAAATGCTGAAAAAAGGAACGCCTGCTTCCCCAGCGATCGCCTTTGCCAGTAGGGTTTTACCCGTACCCGGTGGTCCCGCCAGCAGGACTCCCTTGGGAATGGCTGCCCCAATCTGGGTATATTTGTCTGGTCTTTTGAGAAAATCAACAATTTCAATCAGCTCAGCCTTTGCCTCTTCAATTCCTGCTACATCCTGAAACGTAACGCCCGTATCACCTTCAGCGTAGATGCGGGCTTTGCTCTTACCTACCGTCAGGGCGGATCCGGCGGTTCCCTGCATCCGGCGCATTGCCCATAGCCAGATACCAACGAAAATTAAGGGCGGCGCGACCCAGCCAATCAGGGTGGTGAAAATGTTGCCCTGGTCAGGGGGGGCGGCACCAAACTCGACCTCCTTTTGTTCCAGCAGGGTCACCAGGCTAGGGGTGTCTGCCGCAATCCGAACGGTGGAATAAATCGGGGGGCGATCGCGGACTCTTCCTGGCTGAAAGGGCGATCGGGGAGTGGGGCTTGCCGTCGGTGTAGGAGACGCGGTTGGCGCTTGTTCGTCTTTAGGCAAATCTTGCCTGAGAATAAACCGAACTTCATCCTGGGTAATGTATGCCTGAGCGACCTCTCCCGCCCTCACCTGGCGGGTAAAGGTGCTATAGGGAACCCGTTTTGGACCCGGTCGCAGGGCTGGAATCAACAAAAAATTGAACAGGATCAAAAAAGTAATCAACCCAATCAAGCTGCTGCTGAACTTTTTAGGTTCGGGCATGGATGGGGTGCGATCGCTATCCTTCTCAACTGGCATAGCAAAACTCCAGGAATCGTACTGTCAAGATCCTACCTGCCCCCTGACACCTGATAAAATTCCCTAGACGCAAAGGAGATTACTAGCGATGACTCTGGAGACAAATTCACCGGATACAACCGGGGCGGATGCAGTGGATGAAGCGATCGCCCGTGGGATTGATTTTGACGGATCACCGATTCCGGCTGCCAAATTGGAGCTTTACCAGAAAGTTATGGGGCTGGAAGCGGGACGACAACGAAGCGGGGTGTCGAATACCATGCGATCGCGGATTGTCCGAATTGGCGCAAAACACATCCCCCAAGATAAACTGAACCAAATGCTGATTGCGGCTGACTTTGCCCCGTTGAAGGAGAAAGAAGTCGCCTTTTACTACAGTGGCAAATAGTTGACAGCAATTTCCATTTGTGGCTATGGTCAAACTTCTTATTTAGCAGGGATTTTTGACCTTAGTTTGTACCGCACTCGTCTGAGAATTCCACCCATCCACCTCATATAGCATCTAGCATCACAGCAAACTTAACTGCCCATCCTCAGACACTCTGGGCTTGCGTCGAGTAGTTTTGCGGGGTGGGGGAATACTGACGTGAGCGACAAACCAGGTACGGAGTGCCTTTGCCTGCTCCAAACTTAAGGATTCCAGATCGAGGGGGGGCGGAAATAGCTCAGACTGGGGTGTCGATGCCCAGCTAACCTCACTGGAAGAGGGGTCTGCGCCAAAGGGTAAAACATCCGAGGTCAGACGGGCGAGATAGGGTACCACATTCTCCTGATTGAGAAATATCTGGCGCTGCCGTTCTAAGGTTTCTATCCGCTGCTTGCGGGCTTTCTGGTAGTCCAGGATGGGGGCAGGATAGCCTTTGACAGCAGGGGGAGAACCCAGGCAGGCGGGCGGCAGATGTGCCAGTTCGGGGACCCAGCGTTTAATGAACGTTCCCTCTGGGTCGCAGCGATCAACGGCAACCTGCTGCGGATTGTAAATGCGGGTCCAGGTTTTATCGACGCAGTGGGTGACTCCACACTGCATCGCCCACTGGTAATGGTCGATCGGACAATCACCATCGATCAGGTGCCGCATAAAGTGAAGCGCCCCATAGCGCCAGTCCATTCCCAGCAGGTTACTCAGAAAGCTGGCATAGAGGGCACGGCTGCGGAAGTTGAGTTCTTTCCAACCCCCGGTTGCCTGAAGACAGCGGGCAGCCGCATCCACAATCGGAAAGCCGGTTTGCCCCTGTTGCCACGCCTGGTACAAGGCTTGATCAAAGTACCAGCCGTCTTCGTCAAAAACACTGTAGAGCGATCGCAATTCTAACTGGGGTAAATAGCGGAACCGTTGGGCAAAGCCACTGCCCCACCGCAGGCGGGAAATTAACTGGCTGCAACTCCGTTGAACCCGTGAGTCTGAAGATTCCACAGCTTGAGCCGTTTGGTAACACTCTCGAATCGAGATGGCACCAAATTTAATATGGGGACTCAACCCGGTCGTTGCCTCTGCTGCCGGATAGGAAAGCTGCCAGTAGTAGCGATCACTCTTTTCTGCCAAAAATTCTTGCAGCAACTCCCGGGCAGCCTGGGTTCCACCCGCAGGAATGGGTTTACCGTCCGGTGTCATGCCTAAATCGCTGAGGGTTGGCAGGGGTTCACTGTTGATCTCCGTGGGTACCACAACTCGACCAGGCGTAGGCATCCGTTCAGCCCCCATTTCGGCATACCACAGTTCCCGGTAGTGGGGATAGGGGATAAGATCGGGAACCGTGCCCGGTGGTTCAAACCAGCGAATCTTCAGGTTCTGGCGGGCAAGCGCCTGGTTCAGGTGGGCATCCCGGACACGTCCATAGATGCGTTCAAAGTCAATGTGGGCATAAATTCCTTCTGCCCCAGTTTCCCGGATCAACCGACGCAACACCTCTACGGGATCGCCATACCGCAGAATCAACCGCCCGCCGCGATCGCCCAAGTCCTGATCCAGCGATCGCAAACACGCCAACATAAATTCGACCCTTGCCACCGCAGTTTCCGGGTGGTGCAACAGGGCACGGTCAAACACAAACACGGGAATCACTGCACCCCGCATCGCCGCCCGGTACAAGGGCGCATGATCCGCCAGACGCAAATCGCGCCGAAACCAGACAATCGTGCGATTCACCCGCTACCTACCAATATTCGACTGAAACACAGCAAAGGATGCTATCTCACACCACTTTGGGGTAAAGACAAACAACCCTCACCCCTCACCTATCCCCTCGCCTGACTCAACAGTTTCTTCACTGCCTCTAGCATATCGGGGGGATGGTAGGGCTTGGTAATGTAAGCATCAGCTCCCTGTTTCATACCCCAATAGACATCAAACTCTTCACTCTTACTCGTACACATCACCACGGGAATGTGCTTAGTCTTGGGATCGTTCTTAATCCAGCGGCAGAGTTCGTAGCCATTCTTACGGGGCATCACAATATCAGTGACAACCAGATCAGGAGAACTGACCTTGATTTTTTCTATTGCTTCTTCACCATCTGCCGCTTCAACGACTGTAAAGCCGCTCCGCTTCAACTGATCCGAGATCATCTCCCGTACAGTATGGCTATCGTCAACAATCAAAACAGTGGTCATACTCCCGGTTGGCTCAGTGATTGGAGGCAGATAAAGGGCTAGTTTAGCGTGTTTCCAAGCCCAAAATGTGGACTTTAGCAGACTTTCCCTTCAAGAAAGGCTACACGATCGCCCCGTTTGTTTCCTTAAATGCTTACTGACTACAGAGTGCCCAATCGATCCACCTCAGGCATCGTATCACTCCTTAATTCACACAATTAGTTTAGATCTCCAACATTGTGGGGAATTGGGGTGAAGGGGTAGAGGGGTGAAGGGGTGAAGAGGTGAAGGGGTGAAGGGGTGAAGGGGTGAAGGGGTGAAGGGGTGAAGGATAAAAGCGAGGTACAGTAACCTGCAATATTCAAAACTCTCAACTCTCAACTCTCAACTCCCCACCCTTCCCTCACTTCCAGGGACGGCTCATTTCATCCAACTGAGCCACTTCATCCGTGCTCAAGCTCCAGCCTAAAGCCCCAGCGTTTTGCCTTGCCTGCTCCGCGTTTTTAGCCCCCGGAATCGGAATCACATTCCCCTGGGCAATCAGCCAGTTGAGGGCAACCTGGGCGAGGGTGCGTTGATACTTTTCTGCGATGGTTTGCAGGGTGTTAACCAGAGGAGTCACCTTTTGCAGCCCCTTGGAACTGAAGTTGGGATCAATCCGCCGTGCCCCCTGGGGCGATCGCGCGCCTTTGCCTGTATATTTGCCGGTCAGCAAGCCTTGCGCTAATGGACTGTATGCCAGAATCGTTACATCCAGTTCCCGGGCAGCATCCAGAACACCCTTGGTCTCAATCTTACGAGACAGCAAAGAATAGCGCACCTGGTTCACAGCCAGTGGAATGCCCCTGGCTGCGAGAAACTTATGAGCCTGCCGCATCTTTTCAGCCGAGTAGTTGCTGACACCAATTGCCTCGATCCTGCCCTTTTCTACTTCATTTGCCAGGGCATCCATTAGCTCCTTTTGCCCAACGAAAAAGTCGATGGGGGCATGAACCTGATAGAGGGCAACCTTTTCAACCTGAAGTCGCTCTAAGCTGGCAGTCAGAGCATCGGCAACTGCCTGGGCGCTAAAGCGCCAGGGGTAGGGAAAATATTTGGTCGCAACCTGAACAGGTTGGTTCGTTTGTTTCATGAAGGTCCCCAACAGTCGTTCTGATTCACCGGGACCGTAAACTTCGGCTGTATCAAAGAAATTAACGCCCGCTTCCAGTGCCGCATGGAAAGCTTCTTGCACCTGCTGTGCGCCATAGTCCTGACCATAGCCCCAAAAAAGCTTGTCGCCCCATGCCCAGGCACCAATCCCCAGCGGTTTGACCGCCGGACCGTTTTTACCGAGGTTGATTGTTTGAACGGATTGCAACATGATTATTCACAGTTTGTTACATACCTGGATTGTAGCGTTGCAATCTGCCATCAGTGGCTCTCCTCAGGCATAGAAAGCGTTGCTAATCCATCATTCCTGTGAAAAACACAACTCAAACGGTGACATGGGTTCATTCTGAATCCCTGACGGCTTATCTTTAGAAAGTATGAAACCATTGGGTTGGGAATAGGCAATGGGGAATAGGGAAGGCAGAAGGCAAAAGATTCCTGTCCACTGACTCCTGACTCCCAACCCCTGACTCCCCACTTCCCAATCACCGATCACCCCATTACCAATTTCACAGAAAGTTTTTTAAGCAGCTATGGCGACCAGTAAATTCTCAAACTCTCCACTCGACGATGATGCCATGCCAGAACAACTGCCTGTGGTGAAATTGCCCAAAATGCTACAGCTCGGCTTGTTTCAGATGGGGCTGGGCATTATGTCGATTCTGACGCTAGGGTTACTGAACCGGGTGATGATTAAGGAATTGGCGATCGCCCCTACCATCGTGGGGTTTATTCTGGCAGTTCCTTACTTTGTCGCGCCTGCCCGCGTCTGGTTCGGGCAAATGTCAGATTCTAAGCCGCTGTTTGGTAAGCATCGCTCTGGATATGTCTGGATTGGGGCTGCCGTGATGGCGTTTGTCTCCTTTCTGGCGGTGCAAGTGGTCTGGCAGTTGGGCAACAGTTTTGCGGCTGGAGGCTGCGCGGTTGACTCAACCGGGTTAGATGCCCTACAAGAGTTTTTTACGGAAGCTCCTTGCAGCCAGAGCCGGGGATGGGCATTGATGCTGGCAGGGGTTTTTGCCCTGTATGGGCTGGCACTAAGCGCCTGTTCAACCCCCTTTGCGGCAATGATTGTGGATGTGTCGGATGAGGACAACCGCTCCAAACTGGTGGGAGTGGTCTGGGCGATGCTGATTTTTGGCACGGTACTTGGAGCAGGGGGAATTTTTGGGGCGTTGAGTCGGTTGACTACGAACGCTCCGCCGGAGGTGTTGCAAGCCTCTATTACCCGGTTGTTTGTCGTCATTCCCATGGTTGTATTTGGGTTGGCGATCCTGTCCACGCTGAATGTTGAAAAGAAGTACTCTCGCTACACATCGCGATCGATGCTGGTGAACCAGGAAAACAAAATTACCCTGGGACGTTCCTGGAAAATTCTGACAGCTTCTCGCCAGACGGGGCTATTTTTTACCTTCCTGATCGTGATGACGATGGGGCTGTTTATGCAAGATCCCGTTCTGGAGGCATACGGGGGTGAAGTCTTTGGCATGAAAATTGCCGAAACGACCTTGCTAAATGTGTTCTTTGGAATTGGCACGATCGTTGCTATGACGACGACCGGGTTTTTCATTGTGCCTCGTCTGGGCAAACCATTGACCACTCGCTTGGGTTGCGTGCTGATTGGACTGTGTGCCGGATTACTCATCCTCTCAGGCTTTACCCGAGATCCACGGTTGCTGCAATTTTCGATGCTGCTGTTTGGTCTGGCTGCCGGGATCACAACCACCGGGGCAATTAGCCTGATGCTGGATCTGACGGCTGCTGAAACAGCAGGCACCTTCATCGGTGCCTGGGGGCTATCCCAAGCCTGGGCAAGAGGATTTGCAACCATTAGTGGCACCGCCCTTTTGGACCTGGGTAGAACGTTGTTTTCAGAACCGCTACTTTCCTATGGGTTGGTTTTTCTAATCCAAGCTCTGGCGATGATTGTGGCGATCTGGCTCCTGAGCCGGGTCAATGTCGAAGAATTCATTACCAACGCAAAAACAGCGATCGCGAATGTTCTGGAGAATGAGTTGGATTAGGTTGAAACCTCCCGTTCCAGCAAAAGCGTGACAGGACCGTCATTCTGAATCAGTACCTGCATCATTGCTCCAAATTTTCCGGTTTCAACCCGTAAGCCGCTGGAGCGCAATTTGTCCACAAACTGTTCATACAATGCTTCAGCGGTTGCCGCAGCCGC
This sequence comes from Kovacikia sp. CALU 1929, assembly GCF_056784235.1. NCBI lineage: Bacteria > Bacillati > Cyanobacteriota > Cyanophyceae > Leptolyngbyales > Leptolyngbyaceae > Kovacikia > Kovacikia sp. CALU 1929. The sequence continues at coordinate 15,774 of NZ_JBXBCF010000095.1, read as the reverse complement.
CGCCCGATCAAAGGAAGGACGGCGACCTTTACGGCAGTCTCCATAGAGCGTGAACTGGCTAATGACCAGCAATTCGCCCCCAATTTCCTGAACCGACTGGTCAAACCTGCCCCCTTCCCCGTCAGGAAACAACCGCAGTTCCAGACATTTACGCGCCATCCAGTCCAGTTCGGCTTCGGTGTCTGCTTCTGAAATCCCGACGAGTAAATTTAGCCCCCGTCCAATTTTGCCTACCACTTCGCCATCAACCACGACCTGGGAAGCTATAACTCGTTGGATGACAACACGCATAGAAATTTAGCTCTATCTCACTCTTAGTTCCTTCAGTCCAATTCCAGGTACGGAGATAGTTAAAATCACCGCATCAATTTCCTAACTTTGCAAATGTTACTGACCGTTTTAACTCATCTGTTAAGACAAGATATTGATTCCTGGCTCATTCAAGAATTCCACACTCTGTTAGACCAAATCCAGTGAATTCTTCAGACTCGCTTACGGCAGCACTGGCAACACAACACTCATCTAGCAAGAACTTTTATCAAAGCATTATAGTCTTCTGACGAAAACTTTTCTGTCGGATTAAATTTCGAGATTCTTTCAGGGTAAGCACACCTTAAAAATCATTGACAAAAGAGTTATCCGTCAGATGTTTATCCAGAAAGGTTTTCAGGCGAACAGGTAGAGTCAAAACGCTCCGAATTGTTAAGAGCAAGCAGGCTAAATATTAAAATATCGTTGCTTTTCTGGACTACAACTTGCTGAAAAGCTTACAGGCGCATTTCTCACGAATGGTGTGATTGCACAATGAATTGAAGATTACCGTGTACGATGCGATCGCCAAACGCATTCTTGACACACCACTGATCATTCGCAACGCCATGCTGGTGCATCTATTTGAGCCAAGAGATTTGCGCTCCTTGCTAGTGGTTAAGTTGAGTAATCACTCAACTCTTTACGCTATTATCCTCAGCTTGATAACTTCTTGATGCCACTGGATTACTGTGTGCGATAGAATACACCAAATTTGGAGATTTTTTCCTGAATTGGGAACACTATTCGTGTAAGTATTAATGCCATTTCTACTTGATTGAGTGATTGAGAGCTTGTTATGACAGAATTTGAGGGACCATCAAAGAAACATAAGTTAGAGCTTGAAGGGTTTGCAGCGGCTGAAATTGCCAAGCAACTTGAGCAAACCCAAATCAATAAGTTTCATACCAAAGGTGGTACTGGTTTCGGCGCAGAAGAGGCTAATGCATTTGCTGATAAGTTTCAATTTAAGGATGTGAAGATAACAGGTAAAGATAATTCGTTGAATGGTGCAGATAGAATTGTAGATGGTATTGCAATCCAGACAAAATATTATCCTGACTCAAGAAGCACCTTTAATGCTGCTTTCAATGAAAGTGGGACATACCGATATCAAGGGCAGGTTTTAGAAGTTCCTCGTGAACAGTACGATGAATGCCTGAGATTGATGCAAGGTAAGATAAAAGAAGGGAAAGTACCTGGCGTTACTGATCCGAATGAGGCAGAACGCTTTGTAAAGAAAGGGGAAGTTACGTACAAACAAGCCCGCAACATTGCTCGTGCTGGCAATGTAGACTCATTACTGTACGATGTAAAAACGCAAGCTGTATCGACAAGCTATGTATTTGCAATCTCTTTTGCTGTTCAGTACTCTGTATGTCGTTTGAGTGGGCAAACGCACGAAGATGCCCTCAAAAACGCAATTAGCAGCGCTGTAAGTATAGGGAGTACCTCGCTAATAACAGGTGTTATAGCTTCTCAAGTACTTCGCACTAAAGTTGCAGCAATGGGAACAATTGCTGCCAGACACCTAGTTAAAGGAGCAGCCCAAACGCAATTCGGTAAAGTTGCTGTTGAAAAACTTGCTGCGGCTTCGCTTGGTAAAGCCGTTTATGGTGCTGCTGCGGTTAACCATGTGTCAAAACTATTGAGATCTAACGTTATCACCTCGGTTGTTGCAACTGTTATAATTTCCACTCCTGACTTCTACCGAGCAGCAATATCTAATCGAATGTCATGGTCTCAATTTAGTAAAAATTTAGCCATTAATGCTTCATGCGTTGCTGGTGGAGTTGCTGGATGGCTAGGAGGTGCTGCTGCGGGTGCTGCTATTGGTAGTTTTGTTCCTATTGTTGGAACCGCAGTAGGTGGGGTTGTTGGGGGGCTTTTTGGAGCTTTCGGTACAGGAACTGTTGCTTCCATCGGTACAAAAGCAGTATTAGACCATTTTATAGAAGATGATGCTAAACGTATGTTAGATCTTGCAAACAAATCTCTAGGAGAAGTGGCTTGCGATTTTTTGTTGACTGAACAAGAGATTAGTCAACTTATAGAAAAAGTAAAAACCACTGTTGATATTGATTGGCTAAGAACCATGTATCAAACAGGAGCTAATAGCACCTCCGATGAGAAATCCTTAGAATATGCTTGTGTCCAGTTTGAGAAAATGTGTGAGGAGATAGTATCTCAGCGATCTAAGATTTATTTACCTGATCCTCAAAGCGTTAACACCGAGATTAGTAATATTGTAGGCTTCCTTCTAGAAAGAAACAGTTCTGACTTCTTACTGGCTGGTTCTTGAAACTCTAGTTCAAGCTAGATTAGCAGTAATCAAATTTTGTATTTCAAATATGCTCAGACTCCTGACCTTAACTTTAGGCTGCACACAGACTACCAACAGGGAATGAGCGCTAATTTTTTGACATAGCTGGAGTGTGGGACCTGAGCTAGTTGAAGAGAGGTTAAAGACGAGTTAAAAATGCGGCACATTCAACATGGGCGGTTTGAGGGAAGAAATCGACGGGTTGGACTTGCTGAAGGTGATACTCCCCAGATTGGCAGAGCAGTTTGAGGTCGCGGGCAAGGGTAGCAGGATTGCAACTGACATAAACAATGCGCTCTGGCTGTATTTGCTGGAGTGCTGCAATCACTGCTGGAGTACAACCCTTGCGGGGTGGATCGAGCAATACAATATCTGGCTTCACACTCAGAAATGGAAGTGCTTTTTCGACTTCTTCAATCTGAAAGTCTACATTTTGAATCTGGTTTGCGATCGCATTGTTCCACGCCTGCTCGATCGCCTCCGCCTGCACCTCTAACCCGATCGCCTGTTTTACTTTTTGGGCTAAGGGTAAGGTAAGTGTGCCGACTCCACAGTAGGCATCCACCAGAACCTCATGCCCTTCTAGCTTGAGCTGATCCAAAATAATTTGTAAAAGTGCTTCTGCCTGCTCTGTATTGACCTGAAAGAAGGTATCTGGACGAATCTGAAAGCTCAACCCAGCTAAGGTTTCTGTCAGGTAGGGCTTTCCGGCAATGCAGTGGGTTTCATTGCCAAAAATGGCATTGGTGCGATCGGGGTTGATATTTAGCACCACACCAACCAACCCCGGATAGCGATCCATCCATGCCTCAGCCTGTTCCTCAATCCCGTTCAGGTTGCCCTCTTTAGAAACCAGCGTGAGTAATATTTCTCCTGTGCGACGTCCAATTCGTAGACTCAGGTGACGCAGTTTGCTGCGGTGGTTTGTCTCGTCGTAAATACCCCACCCGCGCTGCTGAATGTCCTGTTTCACCTCTGCCAGCAAAGGATTCAGGCGCGTATCCTGGATGGGGCACTGATTCAGATTAACGATCTGGTGGCTTCCTTTCTGGTAATAGCCTGCCTGCACCTGCCCAGTTTGCGATCGCCGCAAGGGATAGGTTGCTTTATTTCGGTAGTTTAATGGTTCAGCCACCGACAGGATGGGATGCACTGAAGGATTGCTAAAGCCGCCAATGCGCTCCAATGCCTGGATCACAATATTTTGCTTTGCCTCTAGTTGGTAGGCGTAGTCCACATGTTGCCACTGGCAACCGCCACACTTATCCGCCACGATGCAGCGGGGGCGAATCCGATGGGGAGAGGGTTCTAGAAGCTCATGTAGCTTACCGTGAGCATAATTTGGTTTGACCCGCACCAGACGTACCCGAACGCGATCGCCCGTCACGGTATCCGGCACAAATACTACCCGCTCCCCATATCGTCCGACCCCATCTCCGCTGTCGCTCAGGTCAGTGATCTCCAGGTCGATCAATTCTCCTTGCTGCCAGGAGGGTTCAGATTTTGGATTTTGGATTTCGGATTTTAGATTGGGGTGGGTCATGGGTGTAAGGTGCAAGGGGTGAGGTGTGAGGTGCGACTTCATCTACAAATGCACGCTTCCATCGGGCAGGGTTGCCCCTTTCAGGTTTGTGTTTGTTAGATCGGTGCGAGCGAGATTGGCTTCGGTTAAGTCAGCGTGGGTGAGGATGGCTCCAGCGAGATTAGCAGATTTCAAGTTTGCGCCGTGGAGATTTGCCTCATGCAGGTTTGCCTGTTTCAGCTTTGCCTCAATCAGCCCTGCCCATCTTAGATCGGCTTTGCTCAGGTCTGCCAGATGGAGGTCTGCCCGATCCAGGTTGGCAATATAGAGAATGGCGTGGCTCAAATTGGCATGGCTCAGGTTAGCCCGTTCCAGATTAGCCACGTGAAGGTTAACCTGGCGGAGGTCAGCACCACTTAAATTGGCGTAGCTCAGGTCAGCGCCATCCAGGTTGGCGGCATGGAGATTAATCCCACTCAAATTGACCTGATTCAAGTCCGCATCACTCAGATCAATAGCAACTCTAGGATGTCCTAATCGCCACTCATTCCAGTGGTCAACCCCCTGTTTTAGCCGGGCTATTTGCTCCTCCACCGCCATTGCAGAAACTCCCAGTCAGGCACAAGCGATATGCTCAGAGTCCATAGTCTAGCACTTAGCTTGCCATCTCCTGGTGTGCAGGAATCTCAATCACAAATTCGGTTCCTTTGCCTGGACTTGAGTTGCAGTACAATCGACCACCGTGGGTTTCGGTAACAATTTGATAGCTAATGGACATTCCCAGCCCGGTTCCCTTGCCAACTGGCTTGGTGGTGAAAAAGGGATCGAATAACCGCTGACGTACCGTTTCATCCATGCCTGGGCCATTGTCGATAATGCGAATCACCACCCAGGCGGAATTGAGCATCCAGGAGTCAGCCTCTAAAACCACTTCGTTGCTTTTGAGTTCGGTGCAAATTTTAATAGTGGGGTGAGGGGGGGTGGCTTTTGACGTTCCCGGAGAGTGGGTGGTCGCTGGGGTTGAATTTAACCTGGAACTGAAAACTTTTAGCTCAAAACTTTCTTCCAGGGCATCGATCGCGTTGACCAGAATGTTCATAAACACCTGGTTGAGTTGCCCTGCATGACACTGAACCAGTGGCAAATTGCCATACTCTTTGATGATTTGAATCGCGGGTTTATTAGCGGTGGCTTTCAAACGGTTTTGCAGAATCATCAAGGTAGAATCCATGCCTTCATGCAGGTTGACCGCTTTAATTTCAGCCTCATCCAGGCGGGAGAAGGTGCGCAGCGATCGCACAATTTCGCGGATCCGCTCTGCCCCCACTTGCATCGAAGCAAACAGTCTGGGTAAATCTTCGGCAATGAAGTCTACTTCGATCGCGGCTATTTTACGTTGAATTTCAGGAGTGGGGGTGGGGTATTCCGTGGCATAGAGATGCAATAGATCTAGCAAATCCTCAACATATTGACTGGCATAGATCAGGTTGCCATGCACAAAGCTGACTGGATTGTTAATTTCGTGTGCTACACCGGCTACCAGTTGACCCAGGCTTGCCATTTTTTCAGTTTGAACCAGTTGGGGAGTCCGCTGGATTTCCTTTAATGCTTGCTCTAGCGCCTGTGCCTGTGCCTGTGCCTGTGCCGTCGCGGTGCAGCTTTGTTCATAGAGTTCTGCCTGATCAAGGGCGATCGCCAACTGATCAACCGTTGCCTGAAGCAGTTCAACTTCATCCATACTCCAGTCGCGGGCTGCCTGCTGATGGAGACAGTGAATCACGCCCAACTTTTTATTTCGAGTTTGGGCAGGCAGAATGAACTGGTCATAGCCCTCAAATGCTGCCTTCAGGCGGCTGGTTTCTGGATAGGGGAGAACATTCAAGGGCATGTCTGTGGTCAGAGACAGGCTCTCTAGACAGGTGGGGTGACTGCCCACGTAAATTTGATGGAAATCTTGGCTGATCTCAGGTGCATGGGCTTCGCAAACTGCCTGAAAACTCCGTAAGGTTGGGGAATACCACCAGAAAATGCAGGCATCAATCTGTAACAGTTGACGGATCTCGATTACAGCCGTTTTGAGGATTGTTTCCAGATCCAGTGAGTGGCGAATCTGACTTACCAGACGGTTCAACAATTCCTGGCGCTGTGCTAGCTGGCGTGATTGTGCCTCCGATCTGGAGAGTTGCTGGGCGTGTTCTTTAACCACAGCAAGAGCCTGTTCCAGCTTGGCAGATTTATCCAGAGTTTCACGCTCATAGACTTCCAGAAGTTGTTCTAAAGCTGCAACCTGCTCTCGAAGCTGAACCAATTCCTGAATTGTTTCATGGCTGACTTCAATACCAGTCTGGTCTACAAGGCTATTGTGGGTCATAGGTTTAGGCTGGCAGCAGTTGCAAAAACAGCTTTTCCTTCAAAGGGCAGTAGTGACATCTTGGCGTTGAGCGCCAGGGTTTTGAACAGGTCGGCGGTGTCTCGTGGAATAGGCGTTTTGGAGAACATGATGATGGCTAAGAGATTGCCGGAAGCCAGCATTCCGCCAAATCCCAAAACGGATTGCACCCCGTAGGGAATGACGAACTCAGCCTGTGCTGGAACGAAGGGACTACCAACTGCCTGCGGGACATGAAAGACATTGAAGGTGGTTTGCTCAAGGTCAACCACCAGATCAGGATCGGGTTCCAGCACGGTGCCAATTTCCAACCCCAACTGGCGAATGAACTGGGAGATCATCGGCGATTGGGCGACCAGTTCGGCACTAATCAGAGGAATTGCCTGATGTCCCTGGGATGTCTGTCTAATATTCCAGTCAGGGTGTTCTCCTGCCGTTGCCAGCAGGGTCAGGCTTTTCATTTGAGGGGAAGCCGGTTCTCTGCCCAGCGATCGCTCAACTACCAGGCGCAAGGCGGGATCCAAGTCACTATAGGCATGGGTTTTGAATAACCGCACCAGGGCTAGGGATCTGCCCCCCGTTTGAGGATCAATAAAATGCTTGTAGAGATACTGAACGATTCGATTCGCAACTTCTTCCATTGTGGTCGCTCCCCCACCAATCTTACGGAGAGCTGCTCCACACTCAGTCATATCGCTGAGAGTAAAGTGTGCCAGGTTATACATGAATTTCTGATTGAGTGAAATTGGAGAATCCGGATCTGCTCGAAGAATTCCCCAATTTCAACCAAATGGAACGATCTGCATGGCTGGAACGGTGGAGGGGTAGAGGGGTAAAGGGGTAGCTCATCCACTCATCCCCACACACGATTAGCGAAAAACCTTATGCCATGCGACTAAGAATTTCCCTGGGCAGAACGCTGGCTGATGTACCCCCATTTATCCCCCACCTGAACTCTTGCCATGCCTTCGGCAAAGGGTCCCGCGTTGTCAAAGACGGCTGGAATCGTGAGTTTGCCTGATTTGTCAATATAGCCCCATTTACCATCCACCTTAACGGCTGCCAGCCCTTCAGAAAAGTCACTAGCGAAGTCAAACTGGCGATTAATCACTTTCTTACCGGACTTGTCAATATAACCCCACTGATTGATGCTTTGGACGGCTGCCAGCCCTTGGGAAAAATCGGAGGCAAAGCTGAATTGGGGCGAAATGGCGATCGCCCCCTGCCGGTTTACATAGCCCCATTTGTCCCCAACCCGAACCCGCGCCATGGAGTTGGAAAACCGGAATGCCCCATCAAACTGGGGTGCAATCTCCACATTTTTACTTTTACTCAGGTAACCCCATTTTTTGCCCTGGCGAATGACTGCCATCCCTTCTGAAAAGCCCCAGGAGTCATCAAACTGAGGGTCGATCGCGATCTGTCCGCTGCGATCGACATAGCCATACTTACCATCTATCTTCACGGCTGCCAGGTTTTCCGAAAATGCCAGTGCCATAGCAAACTGGGGCGGAATCACGACCTTCCCGGTCTGATCCACGTAGCCGTACTTGCGCCCTTGCCGCACTAACGCTAACCCGTTGGAAAATTTGGAAGCTTCCTCGTATTGACTGGCAACCAGTTGTCCTTTTTTATCAATAAATCCAGTGACACCGCCAAACCGGACTACGGCAAATCCTTCGGAAAAGGAAGACATGCCGCTAATTTCCAGGTCAGGCTTCACAACCACTTTCCCAGCTTTATTGATGAAACCGTAGGTATCTTCAAACCCGACCAGTGCCAGACCTTCAGCAAAGTCTGCGGCGCTATCGAATTGGGGTGAAATGTTGTCCGTTGAGTCCTGGGCAATTACATCTGGTAGGGCAGGCGCAAGCTCTGAGAAGGGTGCGGACTGAATAGCAGATGCCATTTGATGGACTTTATGTGGCTGAGCAATCTGGTTACAGGCACCTAAACCGAATGAACCCAATCCGACGAGCAGCAGCGGGCCCCAAATCTTTTGATGGCATGGCATAGTCATTGCAGCGGTGAAGAGTATCTCTATTGTCCCTAGGGTTTCCAGCAGACATGGCATAGAAAGCCCTATATGTAACAGAGAGTAATTTTGTTAGGAAATTCTGGCATCCTCCAACGGGTGCAAGATTCCTTGGGCAGCGTGTTATACGAAATACTTCCAAAATAGGTGGGTTTAGCCCCCGATGGTTACTCAAGGATAGGTAAGAGAGCAATTTGTACCAGAGGGCGATCGCACAAACCACCCAAGACCTCTGAGGTTTTTGAAAACCTCGGAGGTCTAAGCGACACGAATCGCGTTTACATGAGCGTTAACCTAAACTGTAATTCCACTTCGCTTCGCCGTTCCGGCTAACAGAGTGGTTACTTCTGCTGAAGACAGATTCGGGTTTGCACTTAGCATCAACGCTGCCACGCCTGCCACATGGGGCGTTGCCATTGAAGTACCGCTAAAGCTGCGGTAAGTATTGTTTGGTGTCGTAGAGTAAACATTTACCCCAGGAGCAACCACATAATTCAGCGCTGATGTGCCTGCATCATTGGAGAAACTTGCCACTTTATTGTTACGGTCTACTGCACCAACGGCAATTCCATACTGGCTTGCTAACCGTGCCGGATAGCTAGGCAGACTTTGAGACTCGTTTCCAGATGCCATCACCACCATTGCCCCCACCTGGGTTGCATACTGAATTGCGGACTGAATCTCAGAGGAAAAGCCCCCACCCAGACTAAGGTTGATCACATCTGCGCCATTGTTGGCTGCATAACGTATCCCAGCAGCAATGTTTGCACTACTGCCGCTGCCGTTTGCATCCAGAGCGCGTATCGCCATGATCTGAGCATTGTAGGCAACCCCGGTTGCACCAAAGCTGTTGTTGACCGCCGCAATGGTTCCAGCCACGTGGGTACCATGCCCATTCGGATCGGTAGGAGTATTATCCCGCTGGACAAAGTCCCAACCTCGAATGTCATCAATAAAGCCATTGCCATCGTCATCAATACCGTTGCCGGGAATTTCACGGGTGTTGACCCAGATATTGGCAGCCAGATCAGGGTGGGTATAATCTACGCCACTGTCAATCACAGCCACGACTACACCCTGCCCGGTATAGCCCCTTGCCCAAACTTCTGGAGCGTTGATCTGGTCAAGGTTCCAGTTATTACCGCCCAGATTGGCTACGGCAGAAAAAGGAGTTTGACCGATCGCCCCTGCAACTGCCGCCGACGCATCCACCAGTCCATACCCGTAGGTGGAATTAAACCCTGTAGGCATTGGAAAAGAAGCGGAAGAGCCTGTGGCAGAGAGGGCGAGAGTGTAGTCGGTGTTGCCGCTGTATTGATAAACCCGAACGTAGTAAGTACCTGCACTTAGCGTTTGGCTAATGCTCTCATCCAGGTTCCTGGAGTTAGCTGAACTCTGAATAATTGCCCCAATTTCACTCAGAAGCTGCACATCGGCATCGGCAGTCATCCCGGTGAGGGACAGGTTGAAGCTGACAGTAGACCCGACCGAAAAGCTGTAGAAGTCGTTGCGGTCGGTGTTGCCGACTGAATCGGAGAGCGTAACTGGACTGCTGCCCAGGGTACCCACGTTGTAAGCAGTGGCACGGGTATTTCCAGGGTCAGGGGTGACGAGGGAGGTGAAGGCGCTCGCTCGAAACAGGCTTTCGCTAGAGAGGGCATTGCTCAGTTCGGAGCTGAAAGCTTTTGGGGCAATTCTAGACAGGTCTGCGCCTGCCAGGGAAGAGGTACCGTAAGAACCGGAGTAACTGAAATAGTCAGATGATCTTGATTTGCAAAACATCTATTCACCTCTGATGAAGATATAAAAGCGATCGCTCCGATGCCAGACTTCTCACAGGCTGATGAATGATCCGGAGATTTCATTTTTCCGGATCACCTACACAAAACTGCATGGCAAAAGCCACAAAGGTCAGGCTTCGACCGTTGTTAGTGATTGGTTGTTAGCAGGCTTTTTCCTGCCGCTTACGGTCTATTACCTGTTGCTTGCGGTAACGGCACAACAAACTGGCTTACCAGCACCCATGAAAAGCATTCGCGCTTGGCATTTCTGTAGGCGCAGGGCGGTAGTGGTTGAACATAGGGCTTTCTACTGCCTGTGTCCTATCGGCTGTTGTTACCTGAGGGCGACTGGTTAAAGTTGAGCCAGATCTGTTGAGGCGCAATTAAGTACTTTTGCCACAGGTTAGAAATCTTTTAATCATCAGGGAAGCGATCGAGCGATTGGTTGCAATGATACGTTTCAGTGCAAGTAGTAAAATCTAGCTTCTCTAGAAGCTAATGGTAGAAACCCTGGTCTTTTGGTAGAAATCCCCAATTTGATGGAGTCACTTTAAGGTTTTTACAAGGGCGATCGCTCTCCTGAACTTGCCAGTTTAGAATCTGTCTACTGGTTTGGAAAAAATAAAATCAATTCCAGCCGTTTTACCGGGCAAAATTTTAGGGACACTTATTTTTGTGGCTATTTTTTCCGGTGCAACCGTGCAACCCTTTGAATAACAACCCTACCTGCTGGGACCTGAGCCTGCCATCTCTGGCATCTGCCTGACATGGATGCGATATTAGTAGTGTTCGGTCGCGTCTGAAATCTCAGTATGCTGGAATGGTTGGCAGCCACAACAGGAATAGAGCTAGGTAAGCTGGTGCTTGAGCAGGTTCTCAATTTGAGTAAGCCTGTTCTGGAGAAGTATGTTCAAGATTTTTTCAAAGATTCTTTGAATAGTGGAGTTGCTCGACTCAACGCCGCAACGCTAAAAACGCCAATGGCAGAAGCAATTGGTTACTTTATCAAGCGATTTATTAAAGAACTTCAGCTTAATGACGTTCCTGAAACCAGTATTCAGCATCACTATCAGGCAGCAATCAAGAAGTTTGTGCAGGATAAGGCGGTGCGTCCCATTCTAGGAAAAGCCTTTGAAAAGGATTGCAAGCAAATTGATTACGCACAGTTAGAGCAAATCTGGACCCAACAATATCAAGGGTCTGGTTGGCAATTTCCCGCCGAGGAGTTTGACTGGCGGGGTGTCTGCAAAGAATATGTCTATGAAGTCAAAGGCATTGTTAAAGCGAATCCAGAGTTGCGATCGCTATTCACAACCGACTTGATGGAAGACATTGCCCGCAATACGGCGCAACTTTCACCGGGATTTGATGTTGAAAAATACCGAGACAGTTTGCAGTCGAGTTATGGCTATCTCAAGCTGTACACCCTCGACAGCACTGACCGGGTCGATGCCATCAAGCTCTGGTCAATGTTCATCGAGCAAACGGTGCGAGAGGCATTGCCCCCCCTGCGCTACGACCTGCCTTTGGACTTGAAACGCCAACTGCAAGCAGCAGGGCAACTCGAAAAAGACTTATCCCTCGAAGCTTTAGAGCATTATCGTCACGAGTATTTTCAGCAACCTGCACGAAAGGTTTTAGAAGCGATCGCAGACTCCCAACGGGCGGTGATTTTGGGTGATCCGGGTTCAGGAAAGTCGAGCCTATTGCAATATCTGGCACTGGAATGGGTCGAGTCTCAGACCTCGGAGGTTTTGAAAACCTCCGAGGTCTCAAGGCTACCGTTATTGATTGAGCTACGAGAATTTGCCATTACTCCGTCTGCTAACTTTCTCGAATTTCTCCATCGCGGTCGGGGTGTGGATTGGCAGTTTGACCAGCAGCAACTGCATCAGCATTTACTGGCGTTTCCCACACTGGTGATGTTTGATGGTCTGGACGAGGTATTTGATCGCACCACCCAATCCACCGTCATTGACGATATCATTCGCTTTTCCCAGCAATATCCCAACGCCCAGGTATTAGTCACATCTCGCATCATCGGCTACAACCCCGATCGCCTTCAGCACAGCGGCTTCCGACACTTCACCATTCAATCCCTGGATACCGACGAGATTCATGAATTCATCGATCGCTGGTATGACCTCTCAATGGGCAGCGATCCGGATAAAGTAAGGCTGAAACAGCGCTTGAAGGATGCCCTTGCCAATTCCAAAGAGATCGCCAACCTGGCAGACAATCCGCTGTTACTAACGATGATGGCGATCCTGAATCGACGGCAGGAGTTACCCCGCGACAGATCTGACCTCTATGACCAGGCATCACGGGTGTTGCTCTACCACTGGGATGTGGATCACAAGCGATTGCAGTTACCGATGGATGCGATCGGGCGGCGAGAAAAGCAGGAAATGCTGCGTCTGATTGCCTATGAGATGCAGGCAGGGGAAGACGGGCTGAAGGGAAATCTCATTAGTGCTGATCAATTGACCCGCATTTTGACCGACTATTTACGCGATCAGGGCTTTAGCGAACCCCGCGAAAAAGCCAATCGGTTGATTCAACAACTGCGAGAACGAAACTTTATCCTCTGCTATCGCGGAGCCGACACCTACGGCTTCATGCATCGCACCTTTTTGGAATATTTTTGTGCCGTTGAAATTGTTCACCGTTTTGAAAAACAACGCACCCTCACCTTTGAACAATTACGCGATGATGTGTTTGGTCAACACTGGCAAGACGAAACCTGGCATGAGGTTTTGAGGTTGATTTGTGGAGCGATCGACCCTAAGTTCACAGGTGAATTGATTGAGTTTTTAATGACTAGAGAGTTAGATCGTAGTGTATTTCTCAAGCATGACGAGGATAAAAAACGTCTGAAACCGGAAGGATTTACAAATTTGATTCTAGCAACTGACTGTTGCATTGAGATGTCTACTCCACAACTTGTACCTTTAGCAAATTCTCAATTACTTAATACCCTCAAGGATGAACTTCAAAATCCAGAGATTCCATTAACATTTGAGGCAACTGAAGCCATATTAAATCGAATCCTTTTATGCCTCTCTAGTAAGGACATATTGCCCTGGCTCAAGAACTATGCTCAACAAATTGATGACTGGCGTATGCGGGAGGCAACGGTCTATGTAATTGCAGAGAGATTTAAGGAGAATTCTGATACTTTACCTTGGCTTGAATCTCGTTCTCAACAAGATATCAGTGGGCCTGTACGTTGGACCGCGTTTACAGCTATAGTAAGGCTTTTTCGAAATACTCCTGAACATTTGCCTTGGCTTAAAAATATTGTAAGACAACAAGATGGAGACCGTTATTTGAGGCAGGCATCTGTTCAAGCCATCGGTCAACTCTTCCATGATCATCCTGATACATTGTCTTGGTTTAGGGCATTGATTGTTGAGGAAAAAAATTCCTATTTACGAGTGATTGCCGCAAGGATGATTACTAGTCGCTATAATATCGAATCGCAAACTCTATCGCTTTTCAAGCTCTATATTCAGCAGGATAAAGATGAATGGATACGTGCAGAGTTTGCAAAAACAGTAGTTAGAAATTGGGGAAATGATTCAGATATATCAACATGGCTTAAAATATATATTCAAGATGAAACTTCTGTATGGGTAAAGCAGGAAATAATAAATGAAATAGGTAAGAGTTGGAGAAATACAACGGGACTGGAAATCCTTTCTGAAATTACAGTTAATGCTGATATAGATAAACATTATTCAAGTGCATCTACAGTTTTAGTTAATCCACGTCTAGTTGCTCTCACAGCAGTCACTGAGAACTATCCCACTCACCCAAAAACTCTTGAGCTGTTGCGCGATCGCGCCCTTAATGACCCCGATGAGCAACTAAGAGAATGGGCACAAAAGCAATTAGAAAAATTAAAGATGGAGGAGGCATGAGCAAGTCAATATGCATGTGATTACTCGCAAACGACTCAACGAATTTGCCAAACTTCATCCAGATGTTAAGAATGCTCTGGCTCAGTGGTACAAACTCATTAAACAGAATGAATTCGTTTCATTTGTTGAACTGCGTGAATTATTTCCATCAGCTGATCAAGTAGGTAAATTAACAGTTTTTAATATTGGAGGAAACAAGGTTAGACTCATTACAGCAATTCATTACAACCGGAAAAAAGTTTACATTCGAGCTGTATTAACTCACGCAGAATATGACGAAGAGAGGTGGAAATAATAATGCCAAGTCTCAATTCAGATCAAACAATTAAAGCATGGTCTTCTATTGCTGAAACGGTTTTCGTGCCTCACACAGAGCAGGAATACGAACATTTAGTTGAATTGCTAGACAGTTTGATCGATCAGGTTGGTGAAGATGAAACTCATCCTCTTGCTTCGATGATGGATGTGATTGGTGTTTTAATCGAGAATTATGAAGCTCAACATGTTCCTGAGTTGGAAGAGATTTCCTGATTCACAATGGAGGCAGATTCTAATGGCAGAGAATCCTGTAAAAGTAGATATTTCATTTCAGTCACTTTTAGAAGCAGTCTCATCCTTAGGGATTGCTGAAAAGCATCAGCTTTGGGAACTTTTGGAAGCCGAATTGTTCCCCGATGATGAGGACTCGACCGAGGACATTGCTGAAATTCAAGCGGCTCGTGCTGACTACAAAGCAGGCGATTACATGACCTTTGATGAATACACGGAACAACGGGCAGAGCGATCGGCATGACCTACGCCATCATCATGCCGAAGCTGTGCAAAAACAGCTAGATACCTTGCCTGATGACGTTTGCGATCGCATTGCTATCAAAACCAACAACTCGCTGAAGACCCACGCCCTGATGGAGTGGTCAAGATGAAAGGCTCTAATAATGAGTACCGTATTCGTATCGGTGATTATCGCGTTCGTTATGAAATCGACGACTCAACACAAACAATTCGGTTGTTGCAGTGTAAGCATCGCAAGGATGTCTATAAATCATGATCTGTGCCCCCTATCGCACCACTCCTACAACTCTTGAACTGCTGCGCGATCGCGAAGTGTCTCGTAGAGAATCGCGCCATCAATGACCCCGATGAGCAACTGCGAGAATGGGCACAGGAACAATTAGAAAAGCAAAATGAAAAATTAAAAGTGGAGGGAGTAATGATATGCAACAGATTGTAGAAGCAGTTTATGAAAACGGCATCTTTCGTCCATTAAAAGTGCCAGAGTTGTCTGAAGGACAGGAAGTTCAGTTGATTTTTAAATCGAAAGATAAGATAAGACCCGATCAAATGCTCCAGTTGAGACTGTAAATTAGTTTGTGTCAAAGGTCAAAAAACAAGATCTAATGAACTAATGAACAAAGGCACTAAACTATGACCTTTCGACCGGAACTCATTGACGAGTTGCTCAAAGAATATCGTACTCCCGAAGACCTAATGG
>NZ_JBXBCF010000094.1:0-51178 GCF_056784235.1 Kovacikia sp. CALU 1929 | reverse complement strand
CCCCCCAAGCAGGGTTTTGGCATTCACCGTTGACTCTGCGATCACCTACCGATTCAACTTTCACACTTGTGTATACACAGTAGCCCAGAGCGAGAGAGGGACTTTGATCATTTCCCTTTCTTCTCAATGGGAGAAGGGGTTAAGGGATGAGGGTCAGTCTTTTGGTGTTTCAAGTATGTAATTGACTAAGGTTTTACCTGACCCGGAGACGTTAGCCAGTCAAAAAGCTGCGAGGCGGGGATTGAGAAAGGCTTCATTCAAGGGAAATTGGCTATCGTCAAGGACTGATCAGTTCATTCGGAAACGCAATCTGCGACAACTTAACAGATCCCCGGTTTCTGTGAAGATTATTCGGTAAATTAAACCATATCCTACGAGAAACCGGGGATCTTTTTCCCCTACTACCCCAGTGCTGAGTCTGTTTGCCCTTACCCTGTTCATCAGCGCGTTTCTGCTGTTTTGGGTGCAACTGATGGTTGCCAAAATGATCCTGCCGCTGCTGGGAGGGGCACCTTCGGTCTGGAATACTTGCCTGTTCTTTTTTCAGTTCCTGCTGCTGGTTGGGTATAGCTATGCCCATCTCACCACGACCTGGTGGAAACTGCGGTATCAAACGCTTTTGCATGTCGGACTACTGTTCCTGCCTCTGCTGATTTTGCCCATTGCCATGCCTTCCAGTTGGATACCAACTCAGGAGGTAAATCCTATTCTCTGGGTGCTGGTGGTACTGCTGCGATCGGTAGGCTTTCCGTTCCTGATGGTTTCGACCACTGCTCCGCTGTTGCAACAGTGGTTTGCCCATACGGATCACCCCTCCCGGCACAATCCCTATGTTCTCTATGCCGCCAGTAATTCGGGTAGCCTGCTGGGACTGGTCAGCTACCCCTTATTGGTTGAACCGATGCTGCCGTTAACTCGACAAAGTTGGCTCTGGGCATGGGGGTATGGGTTACTCATTGGTTTGGTCGGGCTATGTGCGGTGCAGGTGTGGCGATCGCGCAGCGTCTCCACTGGAGAATCGGACAGTGCTTCAGACGTTTCTCTAGATGAGAGTATTCAAACATTGGCAGGGACTGAGCAAGGCTCTAGTTCGCTTGCAACAGCCGTTCCACCAACCCCTTTGCATCAGGCGAGGTGGGTTGTGCTGGCGTTTCTGCCATCCAGTTTGTTGCTGGGCGTGACCACCTACCTGACAACGGATATTGCCTCAATTCCGTTTCTCTGGGCAGTGCCCCTGGCGCTTTATCTGTTGACCTTTATTCTGGCGTTTGCCCGTCAACCTCAATTGCCCGCACCTGAAATGGTGGCTTTGCTACCCCTGGTGTTGACCGCACTGATTGTTCTGTTTTTGCTCCAGGTGACTCAACCCGCCTGGGTGTTAATTCCGCTGCATGGGCTGGGCTTTTTCGTGATTGCCCGCCTTTTTCATGGAGAACTCTCCCGATCTCGTCCCGATCCCCAATACCTGACCCTATTCTATTTCTGGATTTCACTTGGGGGTGTTTTAGGTGGATGGTTTAATGCGATCGCCGCTCCCCTCCTCTTCTCAACGATTCTAGAATATCCACTGGCACTGCTTCTCAGCCTGTTACTGTTGCAACAGCTAGCATCTGAGACAACCTTGGAAGAGCAAACGGCTGGCTTCCGGCTTGCCCGCACCCTCCCCTTTGGAGTTGGCATTTTGTTGGCGGTGCTTCTGGTTGGCTTCAACTTTCGTTTGCTCAACGTCAGCCTAGTCGGTGCCGTTCTGTCTCTGGGACTAACCGCAGGGATTGGATGGGTGTTTGCAATTAAACCCTTTCGGTTCATTCTGGCTCTAATTTTGGTGGTTCTGTTGAACCAATTTTCGTTGAATCCACTGGGACGGTTACTGGCTACAGAACGTAGCTTTTTTGGCGTTTACCGGGTGGTAAACGAACGCAACCTCTACCACAGCCTGTTGCATGGAACGACCCTGCATGGTAAGCAAAGTCTGGATCCGGCACGGCACCGCGAACCATTGACCTACTTCTTTCCGAGTGGACCGATTGGGCAGGTGTTTCAAGCATTGGGAGCAAACTTCTCCCATGTTGCCATTTTGGGTTTGGGAACTGGTGCCCTGGCTGCCTATGCTACCCCGGATCAGAACTGGACTTTTTATGAAATCGATCCAACTGATGTGGAGTTAGCAAAGCAGTATTTCACCTATTTGCAAGACTCTCCGGCTCCAACCCAGGTGGTCTTGGGCGATGGGCGATTGGCTGTGAATCAGGCCCCCGCTAACTACTACGATTTGTTGGTGATGGATGCCTTTAGCTCAGATTCTATTCCCGTTCATCTGGTTACGCGAGAAGCCGTACAGCTTTACCTGAGCAAGCTGACCCAGCATGGATTGTTGATCATCAACATCTCAAACCGTTACCTTGACCTGGAACCAATTCTGGGGGCGTTAGCAAACGATCTGGGGCTTGCCAGCCTGCGCCAGTTGGAGCTGACCGTATCCGATACTGAGCGGAAGTTGGGGAAATCCCCTTCCCATTGGGTACTGCTGGCACGCCATCCAGAGGATTTTGGTTCGTTGCGGCAAGATCCTCGCTGGCAGGCTATTCCAACAGATCGAGCATCCCTGTGGACGGATAATTTTTCTGATATCTTCCGCATTCTGAGAGCCGTCCGCGATCGCTGAGTTACTTGCTTCAACAACACTCGGATGAGATCACTCATCGACAGGTCATACTGGGCTGCTAATTGCTCTGCCAATTCCCGATCTTCATCACTGGCTCGAATCACTAGCAGTTTGGTCAGCAGTGCTGAAAAGTTTGAGTTGGTCTGTCATGGCATAGTGGGTAATTCGTTCGCCCTACCCAAAGCGGGTGGGTTAGGTTGTTACCTCAGAATTAACATCGACTTAAGGATGAAGGTTGAGGTTATCGCTAACGTTTGCAGACTCTCCACTTCTTGAAAATGAGCATCGCGTGTTACCAAAGTTAGAGCCTGTTGCAGTGCAAGGGCTGCAATCCAGACATCATTCTCAGGTAACGGACGACCCTTGAGCCTTAACTTGGTTTTGACCTCACCGTATTGCCGTGCGGTTTCAGCGTCACATACCAATATTGTGCTGCCAGCAACTAATTCATCAACTCTTGCTAAGTTTGATTCAACTCGTCCTGACTTTCTGGCTCCATAACACAGTTCACCAATGACAATGCTTGGAATGAAAACTTCACTGGCTTGAGCAAGATTGTCTTTGACGATCGCCTCATCTGAAAAAAGCGCAATCAACGATGTTGGTATCGAGCAAAAACCTACCACTCATCGATATCTACCCGCTCACAATCTTGCTCGATCGCCTCACGCATTAATTGAAGGTCATCAGAGGGAATTGAACCAGCGAAGCGCAACAATTGCTGCCCTGGTGTACCTCGAACTTCCGCTTTTACCAGAGAGCGAACGAATTCAAGCACCTGCCTTTGCAAAGGCTGAGGCATAGCTTTCAACTGTTCAACGACTTCATCGATGATAGGAATATTCATATTGCCCTCCTTGCTACCATCCTATACCGCTTACCTGGAGAGCAGTGAAAGAGCAGTCTTTAATGCTGACAGAGGGTTAACAGGGATTGCCTTTACCGGGGACTTCAGTCGCATAACGGTGCCCATCACCCGCCGCAGATAACCTTTGCATCATAACCGATCAACTTTCGGCGGTCGGTGTGCATGGGCGTTGTTAGACTGCGGCAGCTTGCTTTAAAGAATGCATGAGCATGGTGCGTTCCCAGCAATCTATCGGCGGGGTAGAAGGAGTTGCAGTAGGGAACGCACCCTACAAGATCAGCGATCGCACTTGACGTTATTATTAATACAGTTTTTCTAAAAGGGATACCTTATGAAAGAAATTGATGCCTTCAAAGATGCCTTTAAAGAAGAATTAGAAAAGGAATGGCTGGCTGGATTTAAAGAAGAGTCTGAAATCGAAAATTTAATATTTGAAGATCCAGGTTTTAGTGCTTTCTATCAAAAAATGGGAGCTATTAGAAGCCGCGAAGATTTCTGGAACTTCTATTTTAGGTTAAAAAGAGATATAACTATTGGGCACCTCGATTAATTGGTTTTCTAGCAATTTTCAGTCTCATAACAGTCTCATGGTCAATTGCTGGGCTTCTGCCAGCAAAATTTGCGGCGCATAGAGCGTCTAACCTGACTCAATACCCGATTTTGGGCAGATCTATCCCTCAAGTGGGCGCGTTTGCCAGAACACTAAGCGCAGCAAGTTGTAGGTCAAGTTTTTCAACCCTAACTGCACCTTTGCCCGCTCCCACCCAATCGAGCGCACCAGTTTGCCGCCCATTTGCATCACCCATGCCCCGAAGACATGCTCGACCTTGGCACGGGTTTGAGACCGCTCTCGGTTGGCCGCTTTCTGCTCTTCACTCAAGGGGCGATTGCGATAGGCTCGTTCATGGATGTGGCTGATGAATTTTAAGACGGCTAGCAACCCTTCCAGGGCCACCGACCGATAAGCACTGTCAGCCCATACTTTATCGTCTTCATTGTCGGCATCGAGCACAGTTGTGAAGGCTTGACTATCGTGCACGGCTGCATCGGTCACTGCATAGCGCCGAATAAAGCCATGCTCGACATCAATGCTGACGTGATCTTTGTAGCCGAAGTAACTCTTGCCGTTTTTCCTCGTCCATGTCGCATCGCTATCCTTTTGTGCCCCCTGATTGGGATTCGCCTGCCACTGGGGTGGGATTTTCCCCGCTTCCAGGTGCGCTTTTTCATCCTTGTCAAAGTGCTGTTTGGGTACCGGAATCAGGGTCGCATCAATAATTTGCCCCCCTTGCGCGTGATAGCCCTGTTCGCTTAAGTACTCCCCAAACGACTCAAACAAGGGTTCCACCAACTCATGCGCTTGCAATTGCTGACGGAATAACCACACCGTTGTGGCATCGGGCACCGGATCTTCCATCCCTAACCCCAAAAATCGCATGAACGATAATCGGTCTTTCACTTGATATTCCAATGCTTCGTCACTGATGTTGTACAACTGCTGCAACACCAGTAGCTTAAACATCATCACGACATCCATTGGCTTTCGTCCAGCCTTGCTCTTGCGAGGTTTGTCATGGATCACTTCGAGTTGAGCACGAAACGATTCCCAGGGAATTAACTGGTCTAAATCTGCTAAGGTGCTACTCTTGGCTGCTAATTCTTGCTGGCGTTGCTCTAAATCCCAGAAACCTGTTTGCCCCATTGCTGTTCTCGGATAGCCTAACTGCCGACATTTTAGCTGCTCATTCTCAAGTTGAGACACCCATTTTTCGATTTGTCGAGGTGCCCATTCATTTAGTCGATATAGCCGATATATAAAGATCATGCATTCTGATCCCGTTCAAACCGAATATGCGTATCTTGCGCCTCGCTATGATCGCCGTTGGTCATTTTATGTGAATGCGACCGTTCAGGAAACAATGAATCGCTTAGACATCAATTCGCATAAGCGTATCTTAGACCTTGGTTGCGGAACAGGGACTCTGATTCAGCATCTTTTATACCTGGCTCCAGGAAAAGAGATTATCGGATTAGATCCTTCTGCCGAGATGCTGGGTGTAGCTCGACAGAAATTACCAGAGTCCGTTGAGTTGCGAGTTGGTAGTGCAGATAATATTCCATTTTCAAACCAGAGTTTTGATTTGGTTATTTCGACCAATGCGTTTCACTACTTCCGTCATTCTTCCCAGGCAATTCAAGAAGCAAAGCGGATTCTCAAGCCTAATGGTCATCTAGTGATTACAGATTGGTGCGATGATTATTTAACCTGTCGTATCTGTGATATTTTCTTGCGTTTAGCCAATCGCGGTCATTTTCGGACATATGGCGTAGATGAATGCCAGAAAATGCTTCAAGATGAAGGATTCGCCAAAGTTTCAGTTGAAAAATATAAAATCGATTGGCTGTGGGGAATGATGATAGCGACGGCTATTAACGAAGCGATCGCAGCATAACTCAGTTGGAGCGGACTGCTGCGAGATCTTGATGGGGAAGCACAATACTCACACCTGCTACTCAATATCTGGTACCCGATTGTTCTACCCTGGTTTCCAGGTGCCGTGAAATCCGAGGGGAATGACTTCGGGTAAGCGCAAGCGGCAAACGGGCGGCTCCTCCAGGTGGTCTGAGTCGTAAATCCAAACTTCGCTGGTGTCGCGATCGCCATCGTAGACAACGGTTAAAACCCATCCCCGATTGAGGTGATCAGCATCGGGGGCATAAATCGGTTCACTGGGGTAAAGGTTGATGCCGTTGCTTGTTTCGGTCAACGTTCCCGTTTGATGGTCAAAGCGGGCGATCGCACCAAACAACTCCTCAGCCTCCTCCGCTCGGTCCCGATGCCGCACTGACAGATAGGTATAGCGCCACGGCTGTCCCATTTCCTGATAGTTGATTGTGGGAAATTCACAGCCACGACTTACCACTTCAGCCATTTCCAACACTCTGGCAGATGTAGGATCTAACCGCAGGCTCCAAAGAGTTCCCTTAGCGGGGGTTTGAATCTGTCCACTGGCAACTTCTTTTAAGTGCTGGTTGGTCTGGAAGTCTTCAAAGCGCAAAAGGCTAATCGAGAGTGAACCATCGGTTAGTTCGCAACCGTTGGCAAAGTGCCACTGATACCACGAATCTGTCTGGGCACGGCTGATGACTTCCAGGGTATCCCGATCGATGACTAAAATTTCTGTTCCCATTTCAGGATGCCACTCCAACGCATCGCTGTAGCTTTTGAGCCGAGCCAGAACGGGCAACACATTTAAGCGCACCGGAGCAATGCAAAAGACCAGGTATCTGCCTGCCAGAGCAAAATCATGGATGAGAGGAACCCCCTGGAGGTCGATCGCAGCTTGTTGCTGAATCTTGCCAGTGCGATCGCTGCGATACAGGTGCAGAACCGCGTCCTTACCGGGACTGACTCCAAAATTAAAAATATCTCCCGTTTGTGGATCGCGCTTGGGGTGCGCGGAATAACTCAGCCCTTTTAACCCTTCTAAGGGGTCGAGTCCGATCGTATCGAGCGTGTCCAGGGTCAGTGCATGGGGCGGTCCACCCTCCCACAGTGCCAATAACCTGTCGGGCAGGGCAATGACTGATGTATTTGCCGCATTCTTAACCGCTCTGGTGAAGCGCCCTAGCCAGGAGCTACCAGGCATCATCCCATAGCCCCAAAACAAAAACTTTCCGGCTTCTGCTTCCGCTTGCAGTCCCTCTGTTTCTACATAGCGATACACACCCGTTGCGCCACCATCTGAGAAATGAATGCCCAAAATTGCCCCATCCCCATCAAACCAGTGAGCAACCGATTGTCCTCCCCGTTCTAACCTGGCAGGACCATTGCGGTACAGGGAACCCCGCAGTCCTGGCGGGAGGGTTCCGGCGACAACTGGCAATGGAGTTGGACTGAAACCCTGTGCCGTATGCAGGACATTTTTTGCCCAGGCACGGGTTGGGATTGATGAATGAGTGGTAATCATTGGAAAAAGTCTCCCTAACCTCCCTCGATGCTAGACCAACTCCGGTCAACTTACAGCGGTTTTCAGACGGGTGCCACACAGGTGATACCTTTAGATCCATGGGAAACAGTGGATCTAAAGGCATACACAAATGAAAATGGCTGTAGTTTCAGACCTCGGAGGTTATCAAAACTTCCGAGGTCTTTCAAAACCTGCGAGATCTGAAATTAAGCCGCAAATGGGGAAAGACTGAGTCGTTCACTATCCCCCGTCAGATAACCGTCTTCCATATGAACGATGCGATCGGCAATGTCTAGAATACGGTTGTCATGAGTCACCAAAAGAATCGTGCAGCCCTGTTCTCTGGCAAGGCACTGCATCAGTTCAACTACATCCCGTCCTGATTTTTTATCAAGGGCGGCGGTGGGTTCATCGGCGAGTAGGAGTTTGGGACGGTTGACCAAGGCACGGGCGATCGCCACTCGTTGCTTTTGCCCACCCGATAAGTCATCCGGGTAGTCATTCAACCGATTGCCTAAACCAACCTGCTTCAGGATTTCAGCCGCCCTGGCTTGAGCCTGTGCAAAGGCAATATCCTGCAATTCCAGCGGCATCATTACATTTTGCTGGGTGGTCAAAAACTCTAACAGATTGTGTGCTTGAAAGATATAACCCATGTTGCGACGGGTTTCTACCAGTTTCAGTTGACTGGCACCGCAGAGTTCCTGATCAAAGATTTTGAGACTGCCTACCTGAGTCGATCGCAAACAGCCAATCAAACTCAATAAAGTTGTTTTACCTGACCCGGAGGGTCCCGTCATAATCACAATTTCACCAGTTTTAATTTCTAATTCAACATCAAACAAGACTTGCTTGCGTAATGAGCCTTCACCATAGAAGTGATTGAGTTGACTAATAGAAATTGCAGTAGAGAGAGAATTGAAAAAAGACGTAAGAGACATAGCAAATTTTCAGGTAATAGATAGTTTTTAGAGTCGGGATGGCTTAGACCTCGGAGGTTTTCAAAACCTCCGAGGTCTAGAACTTCGGAGTCATTATCCATCAAAAAATTTCCGCTGGATCCGCCGATTGCAGTTTACGAATTGCGATCGCGGCTGAAATCGTACACATGAATGCAGTTAACATCAGCACAAAGCCTGCCCGTCCAAAAGTCATCAACATTGGCAACAGAGTTGCCTGACGGGTGACATGGTAGAAACCCATTGAGATACTAATTCCGGGAATGAAGCCGAGGGCAGCGAGAATCAGGGCTTCTTGAAACACAACGGAAAGCAGGTAGCGATCGCGAAATCCAATTGCCTTTAGAGTGGCGTATTCTGCCATGTGATCAGAAACGTCACTGTAGAGAATTTGGTAAACAATCACCGCACCGACGATAAAACCAATCACGGCTCCCAGATCAAAGACATACCCAACGGGCGTACTGGTATTCCAAAAGTTCTTTTCCTGAGCCATGAACTCCTGTTTGGTCAGGACTTCCACATCATTGGGCAACCCTGCCCGCAAGTTAGCTAATACCTGTTGCACATTGGCTTCCGGCTCTAGCTTGATCAGTCCAATGTCAATCAGTCCTTTCTGGCGTTGCTGCCCAAACATACGGAGAAAGTTAATGTCACTGGTGATGAGATGACCGTTAATACCAAAGGAGGTTCCCAATTTGAACAAGCCCACAACTTCCACCAGGCGATTGCCAGCCTCCGTTTTAATTACCTGTCCTGCAAGGAACTGCTGGGCGACGGGTCCAAATTCCTGGCGGGCACCCTGGTCAAACAAAACCACATCAGGTTGCTTAAGCTGGTTCTGGCTTGCTTGCACTTCCGGCAAGTTTAGAACCGTGTCCTGCGGGTCAAACCCGATGGCGTATAACCTCCAGACCTCTTTGTTAGCAGGATTTTTCCACTGCACAAAATCCAAATAAATCGGGCTGACCGATTGCACGCCAGTATAGCCAAGCGCCTGGTACAATCGTCGTTCCGAAAATGGATCGAGGGAAATGAGGGCTTTGTAGCGACCACCAATCAACACAATTTCACCATTCAAATGAGAATGCATTTGCACGGCACTATTAAATAGGGCAGACCGAAAACCCATCTGCAACAACATCAGCACATCCGCAAATGCAATTCCAGCGATCGCCACCAGCATCCTGGCTCTCTCTCGCGACAATTGCAGCCACGCTAAGGGAAGTTTACGCTTCATAATTTGATCACTCCCGCCGCATGATCCGCAGAAGGGTGATTCACCCGTGACAATCGACCACTCTTGCGTATTTGCTCTTCCGCTTCCTGCCAACCTGGCATTTCAGCCCCGGCTTGATGCCAGTGAGCAACCGACGCTTCATCACACCACTTCATCAGCTTGGGCATTGCCTGACGATGGGCACCACTCATCATGTAATTTCGCATGGACGCTTCATCTTCCCAGACACTCAAAGTCCAAAATGTTTTTCCGGTCTGCTGCCTGGTTTGAACCCCCAAATTCCCAACCGCTTTCTTTGCCTGCTCAAAACTTGGAATTGCATGGATCAGAAATAGTGGGAGATAAAGGGGCGATCGCAACCGTAACCGTGTCACAGAAACCAGTGCCATGATGTTTTCCTCCTATTGATTTAGTTTTTGTTCTTAAGTTTTTAGTAGGCAGCCAGTAGTCAGCAGTCAGTAATCACTCAAACCTCAAACCTCATCCACCCCACTACCGCCCTCCTTGCTACCTACTCAAATCCCGATCGCCACCTTCACCTTCATATTGGTCAACCCTGCCACTTGCTGACTGTCGCTAGGATTCAAACGAATTCTGACCTCTACCACACGGGCATCAATATCCGCCGCTGGATCGGTATTGAGAACATCTTTCTTGGCAATTTCCAATCCCACTTCTTCCACCACGCCCTGCAATTCAGCCGGTAAAGAATTGCTGATAATGCGAGCGACCTGCCCAACTCGGACTTTAGGCAAATCACTTTCATACACCTCTGCCACGGTATACATCTGGTCAGTTTGTCCCAGGGAAACGATTCCTTTTTGACCCTCGACAATCTCTCCCGTCCGGGTATGAATTTTCAAAATCTGCCCAGCTTTGGGTGCCCGAATGTATGCCAGATCCAACTCTGCTTGCGCCTGTTGCACCGCTGCCACTGCACTGGAAACCTCTGCTCTGGCAGCACTGACATCAACCGGACGAACCTCTGCAATCCGATCCAAGTTCGCTTTTGCTTCGTTCAGTTGGGCTGTAAGCGTGGCGTTAGTCTGATTCCGGTTTGCTCTCGCTTCTCGTAGTTGTTCTGAAGTAGCATCCAGGGTTAGTCGTTTCCCATCCCGCAAAGAGGCAGAAACCGCTCCCTCCTGGTATAGGGACTCATGCCGCTGATATTCCAGTTGGGCATTATTCACTTCCGCTTCCATCCGGGCAACAATCGCATCCCTGGCGGTGGTATCTTCCATTAGCTGGGCTTGCAACCGTTGAATCGCAGCTTTCTGGGCATTGATTTCACCCGTTTTTGCCCCTGCCTCTACCTGAGCCAGCCTGGAACGGGCAATTTGAACCTGCTGCTTTGCCCGTTCCAGGGCAGCTTGCAAGCGATCGCGGCTATCCAAAACAGCAATCACCTGACCAGCTTTGACGCGATCGCCCTGCTTCACCAGCAATTGACCAATTCGATTGCCCTGGTTGGAAGGGGCAACCTGAATCACCTCTCCCTGGGGTTCCAACCGTCCCAAAGCGGTCACTGCCTGGATCGCAGGTAATGGGGTAGGAGAAGGTGGAGTTGCGATTGATGAATGAGAGATGGTGTATACAATGGCGGAACCAGTGGCGATCGCCCCCACTACCGCCATCACCATCCAGATTTGTCGATTAGTCAACCTCAGCTTCTGAACTGATGATATTTGCATAAACTGTAAGTCCTGTTGTGATTCAAGCCAAAAGGGAAAGAGGCATTAGGTAAGGAGTAATGAATGGGTAACAGGTTCTCGTCACAGGTTTATAGCCAGCGATACCAATGACCAATGACCAAAATCCTTCCGCTACCAAATCAATTAATATGCAACTTTTTGCATTTCATACTAAGATTATATTGAACAAATTGCATATGTCAACTATTGCATATTCAAAAATATGCATATATTAAGAGGTGGTGACAATGGCACTTGCGCACGCAATTCTGGCGCTTTTGGTGCAGGAACCCATGAGCGGTTATGACCTGAACAAAACCTTTGCCGGGTCAGTGGGCAACTTCTGGAAAGCCACTCACCAGCAGATCTATCGGGAGCTAGGCAAGTTGGAAGAGATGGGTTGGGTCAAAGCGGAGACAATTCCCCAGGAGGGTCGCCCCGACAAAAAGCTCTACCAAATTACTGAAGTGGGGCAGGAAAATCTGGCACAGTGGGTTGCGGAACCCTGTGACGCTTCACCAGTTAAAGAAGAATTGCTGGTTAAGGTGTTTGTCGGGACTCTGGCTCCAGTCCAGAATATCCAGCAAGAAATTGAACGCCACCGACAGATCCATCAAGCACGGCTGGCAAACTACCACCGGATTGAAGCGGAATCCTTCAAAGCCTGTAATGCTCCTTCATTTGCTGCCCAGTTGCATTACCTGGTTTTGCGTCGAGGTATCCGTTACGAAACCGACTGGATAGCCTGGTGTGATGAAGCATTAGAGTTAATCAACCACCAGGAGTCTGACTCCGGTTGACAAAACTCCCTTAACAGACTTAATAGATGCCGCAAGAAGGATTCTGTCTGATAAGATATTTGGGTTGTTCAGTCTGATACCTTCCGTTGAGTCAATCGATAGATATACCCAGGGTAGACGAGCTTCTACAGGAATTTGCCAGCATTCAGCAAACCAGCTCCAAGCGCATTGCGCTGCTGGGTTCCCGTCACGTCCCGATTACCCACCAAAACCTGATTGAGATGATGAGCTATGCTCTGGTACTGGAAGGTAATCGGTTGATTACTTCCGGGGCGACCGGGACAAATTTTGCTGCGATTCGAGGGGCACTCAGGGCAGATCCAACGCTGCTGACGGTGATTCTGCCCCAAGGGTTGGAACGCCAACCGCGCGAGTCCCGTGACCAACTGGAACAGGTGATGCATCTGGTAGAAAATCCCAGCAATGACACCCTTTCCCTGGCGGAAGCAAGTGCTTTGTGCAATGCCGAAATCATTTCCCGCTGCCAGCAGTTGATCTGCTTTGCCTTCCATGACAGCAATACGCTTTTGACCACCTGCCACCAAGCCGAAGAGCAGCGAAAAATTGTGACGCTGTTTTATTTTGACTAGCTGGTCTGTCAAGAATTATTTTATGGACTTAAAACCCCCAAATAATCATCCCTTTCCTATTCCCAGACTCACAAACATTAAGTTGACAACCAACTAGTGATTAAACCTCATTCAAGTTGAGAACTGGAGATTTTCCCAGGAAAACCTACGGGTTTCTAAGTTGGTGAGGCTAACGAACAAATTTTTAGTTCGTTAGAATAGGGAATTGTTAAAGATTACAGTCAGGCAGGTCAAGAGGGCAGAAAGCGCTGCGCCTATGGTTTCTTTCCCTGCACCTATCTCCCTATTTCTTACCATGCCTCTTCCCGTTGTTGCTATTATCGGTCGCCCAAATGTGGGCAAATCTACAGTCGTCAATCGGTTGGCGGAAGTACAGGATGCGATTGTCTACGATGAGCCGGGGGTTACCCGCGATCGCACTTACAAGCGGGCATACTGGGGCGATCGTGAATTCTTGGTGGTCGATACCGGCGGACTGGTATTTGACGATGACACTGAATTTCTACCGCTGATTCGGGAACAGGCGATGGCGGCTCTGGCAGAGTCCAGTGTTGCCATTTTTCTGGTAGATGGGCAGATGGGGCTGACTTCAGCCGATGAGGAAATTGCCACCTGGTTGCGGCAACAGTCGGTTCCTGTTCTGCTGGCGGTGAATAAATGCGAATCAGTCGATCAGGGAGTCACCCAGGCAGCAGAGTTCTGGCAGTTGGGGTTGGGAGAACCGTACCCAATTTCGGGCATTCATGGCAGTGGCACGGGTGATTTGTTGGACCAGCTAATTACCCATTTGCCCTCTGCCGAAGAAGTGACAGAGGAAGAAGAAATTAAGGTGGCGATCACTGGTCGTCCTAATGTGGGTAAGTCGAGTCTGTTGAATGCCTTTGTCGGCGAGAACCGCTCCATCGTCAGCCCTATTTCCGGGACTACACGGGACGCGATCGACATGGTGGTAGAACGGGACGGACGCACCTATCGGTTGGTCGATACGGCGGGTATTCGCAAAAAGAAAAATGTTGAGTACGGACCCGAATTTTTTGGGATTAACCGTGCCTTTAAAGCAATTAACCGCGCCAATGTGGTGCTGTTGGTGATTGATGCCTTGGATGGCGTAACGGAGCAAGACCAGAAGCTAGCTGGAAGAATTGCCGATGAAGGGCGCGGCTGCGTCATTATCGTCAACAAGTGGGATGCCGTAGAAAAAGATTCCTACACGATTTATGACTATGAGAAGGTAGCGCGCGATCGCCTCCATTTCCTCGAATGGGCAGAAATTATCTTTATCAGTGCCAAAACCGGGCAGCGGGTTGAAAAAATTCTCGATCTGGTTAATATTGCTGCGGAGCAGCATCAGCGAAGGGTAACCACCTCTGTTATTAACGAAGTGCTGGAAGATGCCGTTCGCTGGCACTCTCCTCCTACAACCCGCCAGGGACGGCAGGGCAAGATTTACTACGGCACCCAGGTCAGTACCCGCCCACCGACGATCGCTCTCTTTGTCAATGACCCAGAACTGTTCAACGACAACTATCGCCGCTATGTTGAGCGTCAGTTTCGGGAATCCCTGGGTTTCGCCGGAACCCCCATCCGTCTGTTATGGCGGGGCAAAAAAGTCCGCGACATGGAACGGGGTAATGTGAACCGGGCAACTCGGGTTTAGGTGGGGTCATTCATGGATCTACTGCGATCACTCCCAATTGGGCTTTACCTGGAACAACCCCTCACCTGGCTGCACCAGCTTGACCCTCGCGTAAAGCTGGCATGGCTGATGACGTTTCTGGCGGCTCCCCTGCTGGCAAATTCCCTTTGGCGGATTTTGCTAGTGGTTCTACTAATTGCGATTACCTTTGCAGCCATGATTCCCCTGCGGGTGTGGCGACAGCAGATGGTCTGGCTTTTGTTCCTCAGTGTGTTGGTGTTTGCCCTGACTGCCCTGCTCCCAGATGGATTGAAAACTCGATCTCAACCCCGTCTGCCTGCCGATGAACTCGCTTTCCAGCAGCAACCCGCCCAACTTACTCCTCCACCCCCTCAACAGTCCTGGAATCCCTTCCGCCTTGGGCAACCGTCTACCCCACCGCTTCCCGGAGAGCAGCGCGACCCTTCATTCCAGCAGCCAACAGATTACAATTACGTGCTGTTTCAGCAGGGACCCGTGACTGTCACCCGGCGATCGCTGGATCTGGCAATTCGCTTCAGTACCCTGCTGTTTACCCTGATCTACAGTGCGAACCTCTATCTACTCACTACGGCACCCGAAGAGATTACCGCCGCGATCGAAAACTGGATGGAACCGCTACGTCGTTTCAAAATACCCGTTACTGAGATTGCGCTGACGCTCACCCTTTCCCTACGCTTCATTCCTTTGGTATTAGAAGAGGTGCAAAACCTGATCCGTTCCGTCAGTACCCGTGCGATTAACTGGCGGAAACTTGGCTTGCGTCGCAGTGTTGAAGTCTGGTTGCTGGTGGCAGAACGCCTGCTCGAAAATTTACTCCTGAGAGCAGCACAAATTTCCAGCGCCATGAGCGTGCGTGGGTTTACCAGTCCCAATCAGCATCGGGTTGAATGGTATCCGTTTCAGTTGCGGTCAAGAGATTGGTTGGCGATCGCGGGCTTAGTTGGCTTTTGGGTTGCCCGTTTTGTTTGGGGAGCAGAGGCATAAACCCAACTGATTTGGTATAGGACATCCCCAGATCCCCGGCATCTGTGACATTGACTTCAGCCAATCACACGTAGATCAACGAGAAACCGGGGAGCTGAGCTCCCCGGTTTCTCGTTGCGTCAACTGCTAACTTTAGACAGATTGTCAGGGCACCATAGACCATAGACGATCGCATTACTAGGGTCATGGTTCGCTATACCTATCGCCTGTGGTGAATACCTATGAAAGCCCGTTCCTACCTCCAACGCCGCACCAACACGCAGTCTTCCGAATATCTCTCTGCTAGAATTCAGCCCCGTCTCTTTAGTGAACCCCACTTCGAGGAACCTCAGAATACGGGACACGACTTTTCCCAGGTGGATCTGTTCTCCCATGCACCTCAACGGAGTACCATTCAAGCCAAGCTCACAGTTGGGGCACCCAATGATGTGTATGAGCAGGAAGCGGACCGAGTTGCCGAGCAGGTCATGAGTACTCCGGGTTCTGCGACTCAGCAGCCTGTTCAACGAGAGGCGATGCCAGAGGAAGAGGAACTGCAAATGAAACCGCTGGCAGGCAAAATTACACCCCTGATCCAGCGAGAAGAAGAACCGGAACCAGAAAAAGAATTGCAGATGAAATCTCTCGGTACCCCCACCATTCAGCGGGATGAGGCAGCTGATGATGATGAGGCGGAAGATGAAGAACTGCAAATGAAATCTCTCGGTACCCCTACCCTTCAACGGGAAGAGGCAGCAGAGGCGGAAGAGGAAGAATTGCAAATGAAGCCCTCTCTGCAACGGCAAATAGATGGTAGTTTGCAGGCAGGGGGCAATCTGGAAGGTCAGTTAAACAGCAGTCAGGGTAATGGCGCTCCCTTGCCCGATGATGTACGCACCTTTATGGAACCCCGTTTTGGTAAAGATTTCAGCCAGGTGCGGGTACATACAGGTAGCGAAGCAATTCAGATGAACCAGGATCTCAACGCCCAGGCATTCACCCATAAGCAGGACATCTATTTTGGATCTGGCAAATCCCCTGCTAACGATGCCCTGACTGCCCATGAATTAACCCATGTCGTTCAGCAGAACGGGGCTAAACCCCAGCAAGAAACTCATCAAGAATAAAAAGCCACTAAGCAAATTTATTACAGCCGTTTCCGCTTGTCTAAGCCACACACACATCCACCCATCTACTCATCCACACGCCATTGTGGTTTACTCATCTGAAAATCGCTGTAGGACATAGCAGCACCGGGCAATTGGCTGTTGGCTAATCGCTAAATACAACCCTTTCCCATTGCAGAAGCCACCCTGTTCTCTATCATGGTCCGATTCCTCTTGTATTCATTTTTCCTCCTCTCCCCCTTAGGATCGCCTACTCTTATAACTCCGCCGCCGCATTAGAAACTCTGGCAGGTCTACCTTAGTCGAATGAGCAGGATTGGAAGATGCAAGGTGAGCCGGACTGGCAGGATCGGGAATGCCACTGGTGGATGCTTGCATGGCGATCAACAGGTCAGTCAATTCAGCCGGAGGATCGGGAAGGATTTGCTCCATCAATTCTTTGAGCCGCACCACCCGGCTCTGATTGTTTACATACCGATCTTTCCAGTGCTGAACAGCGGTTTCATACTCACTTGCCTGCTGCGCCTGCCTTAGAATTTGCTCCTGCATCTCGTGGGTCTGACTTTCCAGTTCTGCCGCACGGGACTGCTGCCGCTCCCGGTCTTCTTCTAGCTCCTGGCAGGCTTGTTGAAGCATTACCTGAGTAGTCAATTGACGGGCAATTTCCGCTTCCAGTTCTTCAACTTTGGTCTGGGCGATCGCCTGCGTGCGTTCGGTTGCAGCTTTTCCTTTTGTCTGGCGGGAATTATGGGTAGATTGGGGCGCATCCACAATCAGAGTTGGCTGATTTTCCAGATTCGTGCGTGCCTGGTTCAGTTCAATTTCTAATTGTTCCAAGCTGGACTGACGCTCATTCAAGGTTTGGGTCAGGTCTTGTAAGTGCGCCTGAGTTTGTTCCAGTTGAGTTTCCAACTCCCCTGCCCGCACCCTGGTAGATAACGCCTCGGACTCCAGCTCTAAAATGCGCTGCTGTTGAACGCGAAACGCATTTTGATAGTCTGCCAGTTGTTTTTCTAAGGATTGCTGGTAAATTTGACCTTCCGCACGATCTCGGGCAATCTGGCTGTGCAGATTTTCCATCTCTGTCTGCTGCGTCTGGGTCAGGGTTTCCATCATTGTCAGCAGTTCTTGCAGCGTGCGATCGCGCTCCTGGCTATCCGTCTTCTGAGTTTCCAGCGTTGCCTGCTGCTCTGCCAGTTGCAACTTCAGGCGCACAATCGCCTGCTGCTGAATATTAGCAATCTCTTCGGTCGAAGCCAGTTGGGTTTCCAGAAACTGCTGATCAATCATTTGATGCTGCATTTCCTTCAAACAAGTCTGGGACTGATCCAACGCCTGCTCCAGATGGCGGATCCGTTCAACCTGTCCGTGAGACAGCGATCGCACCTGCACCAACTCCGCTAGCAGGGCACCGTGCTCGGTTTCCCAGAGTCGCCGCTGGCGTTTGATTTCCGCTGTTGCCTGCTGCTTTAAATCCTGAATGGCTGCTTGAATCTCAGGTTCTAATTGATCTGGGTTCAACGCCAGCGGGGGATCGAAACAAAGCTCCAGTTGTTCCATAGCCTGAGGAATGCCCCTTTCATCCACAGCAATTCCTTCGTCGGAGCAATGACCATTCTCTACCGACCAGGAATCATGAACGATGTTCGGCTCAGACACTCAGGACCTCCCGAAATGCTGGCTGGATTTTGCACTTCATTGCCAGCCTCGATCTACCTTAATAGACCTAGCGGTGGAATGCCGATATTGTAAATTAACTCTACCCAAAAACGGTCTGGGCAAAAAAACAACGAAAGGGCAAAGGAAGGAACTAAACTCTACCACCCCATTTCTAAATGTCAACCTGGATGGGCACCAAAGCCAACTTCTTTAGGAAGTTAGAGGCATTAATTTCAGGATGCGCTCTCTTGGGGAAAGCCAGTCGTTTTTGAATTGGGGGGTTCCAGAGGCACTGGTTGCCCCAGTTTAAGATCATTTAAAGACCACCGATACTCAACGGGCAGCTTTTTGCGTTGACAGTTTTCTTCCAGATGTTTTTGCTGGGCAAGTGCCTTACGTAAGGTAATGATGAGCTGGTGTACCTGTTCCTGAACGGCAGGCGTAGAATTGGTGGCAAACATGGTCTGGCGTTCTAACAATTGGAGCAGCAATTCATAGTGAATGTGCGACGGAAGGGGAATGGGTTCCATGCAGACAACCTACCTCAATAGATGAATCAACCAACACAGCCAAGCAAAGAACAAACTCCCAAACAGAGGGGGACCCCGTATATCGTCCCGCAGGTTTAAGAGGGGGCGGCAGGCGCGTCAAATAACTGTAACAACGCACTGGCGGGATCGGGTTGTCTCATCAGTGATTCCCCAATCAACACGGCACTGGCACCAGCCTTTGACACCAGGCTCAAATCCGCAGGTGTATGCAACCCGGACTCACTGACGACTAAAATCCCTCTCGCTTGCAGTTGCTCCCGTCGCTGCGCCAAAATGTCGCAGGTCGTCTGCAAGCTGACTGAAAAGTTTTGCAAGTTACGGTTGTTAATGCCAACCAGCATGACACCATCCAGGGAAAGCACTCGGTCAAGCTCTTCCAGCGTATGCACTTCAACCAAAGCAGTCAACCCCAGAGCTTTAGCAATTTTGAGAAAGTATTGCAGGTCTTTATCTGGCAGAATGGCTGCGATCAACAGAATGGCATCCGCTCCGTTTACCCGCGCCTGATACATCTGGTAGGGGTAGATGATGAAGTCTTTGCACAGCAGCGGCAGGTCGGTAACAGACCGAATTTTGGAGAGATTGGCAAAACTGCCCTGAAAGAATTTTTGATCGGTGAGTACAGAAAGGCAGGTTGCCCCGCCTTGCTCATACGCCTGGGCGATCGCCACCGGGTCAAAATCCTCCCGAATCACCCCTTTGCTAGGAGATGCTTTTTTAACCTCTGCAATCACCGCTGGTTGGGTTTTTCCCTGCTTGAGCGCGGCTAAAAAATCATGAGGGGGAGCAATATCCAGGAGCTGCTTTTGTAGCTCAACCAGCGGCTGTAACTGCCGCATTCGGTCAACTTCCCCCTCCTTGTACCAGACAATCTCTTCCAAAATATGCTGGGGATCACTACCAGGAACTTTTACCTGGTAGCGCAGTTCTTCAACAGCAATCACCGGATTCGGTGGACGACGACGGATCTCCATGAGCAATCAGACCGTAAATTAAGGCATTTCAACACTGACACCAGAAGAGGAGGTATGAACCTCTCTGACTGACCTGTCATCAAAACTACTTTGATAGCGTAACGCAATTAGGAAAATTTACAGGAGGGAAAGGTATAGAGGTATACAAAAAGCCATTTTTTGGAGAAGTGAAAGGTCTTGAGTTGAAAGTTGAAAGTGAAGAGTTAAGCGGTAATGGGGAATAGTTTGTCATTGGTCATTCGTCCTTTGTCATCTGTAAGTACCCATGACCAATGACCAATGACTGCTAAACCTCTCCCCTGCCTCACTTCTCACTCCTCACTCCTCAATGCGCTCCGATCGCCCGTTTGTAGGCTTCATCCAGCACTTCAGATAGGGTCGGATGGGTGTGAACTAGAAATGCCAGGGAGTGGACAGACTGACGCTGGGCGATCGCGCTGGCGGCTTCATGGATCAGGTCGGAGGCGTGCAGCCCAAAGATATGAACACCGAGGACTTCGCCCGTATCCTTCCGGTAGATGACTTTGGCGATCCCTTCCGTCTCACCTTCAGCAAGTGCTTTGGCGTTGCCTTTAAAGTAGGTCCGCACCGATGCTACCTCAAACCCTTCCGCTTTCCCCTTTTCCTGGGCAGCCGTTTCCGTCATCCCCACGAAGCCAATTTCAGGGTGAGTAAAGGCGGCAGCAGGGATGCTGTGATAATCGATTGTCTGAAGTCGCCCACAGATATTTTCTACCGCCGCAATTCCCTGGGCTGAGGCAGCATGCGCCAGCATCATCTTGCCGGTGGCATCCCCGATCGCCCATAGATGGGGCACGGGTTCTCCTCCTGCCAGAACCGCCAGATGGTCATCAATGGGAATGAACCCACGCCGATCTACCTCTGCACCGACGGCATCAAGACCCAGATCTTTGGTGAAGGGAATCCGTCCAGTCGCAATCAGACAGGCATCCACTTCTAAAACTTCAACCGTTTCCTTTGTTTTCGCATCCGCCAGTTCAATCACGACGGGCGATCCCGGCGTTACCTTCTTTGCCAGCATCCCCACCTTTGTCTCAATGTCACGGGGAGTAATCAGCACCCGTTGTGCCAGTTTGGCAATGTCAGAATCAAACCCTGGCATCAGTTGGTCCAGAGCTTCAATCAGGGTAATTTCACAACCCAGTGCCGAGTAGACATCGGCAAACTCCAAACCGATGTAGCCACTCCCCACGATCGCTATCCACGGGGGCAATGACTCCAGCCGCACCGCATCATCACTGGTAAACACTGTCTTGTGGTCAATTTCTACACCGGGTGGGACAAACGGCACTGAACCGGGAGCCAGCAAGATATCTTTTGCTGTGATAGTCTTTTCGCCCTCTGGCGTGGCTACGACGATTTTTTGAATTCCAGCCACCTTTGCCCGACCGTGGATGGTATCAACCCCAAGCCGTTTCAGGCTACCAATCAAGCCCTCCCGCTGTTTGGTGACAATCATATTCGCATGGTCGGCGATCGCCTGTCGGTCAAAGGTCACATCCTCTACCTGCACGCCCAGCGCTTTCAGATGTCCAGCATTCTGTAGCTCACGCACTTTGCCCGACGCTGCCAATAGTGCCTTTGAAGGAATACAGCCACGGTTGACACAGGTGCCACCCATATCTGCCGCCTCAATGATGGCAGTCTTCAATCCACAACTTACCGCATGAAGAGCCGCTCCATGCCCGCCCACCCCTGCTCCAACAATGACTAAATCGTAATCAAATGACTGACTCACATCATTTCTCCCGTTAATTCCTTCCTATTTTAATTCGCCTGTACCCGCTGCCTCTTAACCCGTATCCCTTCTCTCAGTGCCACTTCTCAACGGATTGTATCCAAAAATGCAGGCATCTGATGAAGATTGGGAACTCTAGTATCAGGCTTTGGTAAATGACAGTCCCTCAAGCCAGAAGCCATCTATTCTTGGAGTGTCACAACCAATTGTTTGCTTATTGTTCAGATATGCAAGAATCCACTAAACCTGAGAATGCGCAAAGTCTGGTTTCTGGAATCCCTATTTTGGAGTCGAGCACTATGATGGATCAGCATCAGCGAGAACTGCGTCATGCCGCAGCCAGGGCATTTATGGAATCGCTCGACCAACTGCAAGATACCCTTCAAACCCCGCATAATCAGTCTGCTCAACCGCCCATCCGTCAACGCGAATCCAAAGCCTCGCCATCCCTCCAGTTTGACCTGAACACCTTTGAACAAGCAGTAGCCGATATTGAGGAGTTCATTGAGAGCCGTTATAAAAAAGAGGCATGAAGCGCTCAGCTTGAGCTTTGACAGTTTGACTTCAACGGTTTGACTTCAACGGTTTGGCTTCAAAAGGACATTCCGTTGATTACCTGTCTCCCCTGTCCGGTTTCACACCTCTAACCCCGTACCCCGGCTACCGCTGACTCCTCTGCCGTTTCGCTTCATAGAGGATGAGGGCAGCCGCGATCGCTACATTTAGCGACTCCACCCCTGGGCTGAGGGGGATTTTGCAGGTGTGGTCAGCCAGGGCAGCCAGTTCTGGGGAAAGACCGGCTCCCTCATTACCTAGCAAAATTAAGCTGGGGGGGCGGAGGTCAACTTCCCAATAGGTTTGGGTGGCACTGGGCAGGGTGGCAATCATCTGGATTCCCTCTTGCTGGTAATGGGATAGCTCTTGCCCCAATTGGTTACTAGAAGTGATGGGTACCTGAAACCACTGCCCTGCGGAAGCCCGCAGGACCTTAGGATGGTCGGGGTCTACACTATCGGCACTCAGTAATAGTCCATCGGCACCTGCCGCAGCCACCGTGCGGATCATGGTTCCCAGATTGCCAGGGTCTTGAATGGTTTCCAGGACCAATCCCAAAGTCTTGAATACGGGTTTAGGGGTTGCAGTTCGTTCTATCGTTGCAGCCACTCCATCCGGCTCGACTGTGGTGGCGATCGCCCGCAGCACTTCTGGACTGACCAGTTCTACCCGCTGAGCTTGTTGACTTACCTGCTCCCAAAGTTGGGGATATCGCACCTGCCAATCCTGGGTGTAGCAGACCGTTGCCAGTGGGTAATGAGCAGCCAGGGCAGCCTCTATTAAATGAGTCCCTTCTAGCAGAAAAAGTTGTTGCCGATGTCGTTCCTTCGCCTGATGTAGCTTGCGTAGTTGTTTGACCAGAGGGTTTTGGAGGCTAGTGAGCATGGAAGGGAGATGAGGGAATGGGGGGATGGGGGGAGAGGGAGAAGAAGGGGAGAGGGAGAAGAAGGGGAGAGATCCCAGGCATGACAGCGGTTCTCATGCTGATGCGGTACAAGCTAGTGGTTTGTTATGAGTCATTAGTCCTTTGTGGGCGACCAATGACCAATGATTAAGAACGACCAAAAACGTACCTCACAAAGCTGAGAATTGCTAAAAATCTCATAGTCCATTCCCAATCAGGATAAAGGGTGCCCAGTAGTATGGATGGCTAAAGTCACCCGCAGATTCTGGTTGCCCTTTGGAATCAGAAGCGGAGTCAGCCACCACACCTAGCCCCCGTGAGATTTCAGGGGATACTTTTTTTGCTTGAAGCAGGCTTAACTGTGCCTGCCGTAGTGCCTCTGCTTTTGTAATTGGGTTCTCTGGGGTTCCGTGTGCCAGGTTTTTATATAGCTGCTGCATCAAATAGCTTGTGCTGGCATCGTCAACCATCCACAAAGAGGCTATCACTGCCTTCGCCCTATCTTGCACAAAGTAGGAACTGATGCCTTGAATTTCTAAACCATTGGCTGCCAATTCTCCCAATCCCGTTTCGCAGGCAGACAAAATGACCAGATGAACCCCTCTTAAGTCCTCCAGGAATTTGATCCGGCTAATGGCGTAGCGTTCTCCTTCACCTGTTTTGCCGCTACTGAGCAGCAGAAATGAATCATTCGGGTTGGTTGAATCAAATTGTCCGTGGGTCGCGATGTGGACAATGTTGCGGCCCCTGAGATTTGATTCCAGGCTGGTTTCCGTAAACGCTTCATTCATAAAGACCGTGCCGGGATAAATTCCCTGGGCGTTGCCTTCTGCCTTGACGATCGCCTGAATTTCTTTCTCCACATGGGGCAAAGGAGAAAACCCTTCGATGGCTTCCGAAATACCCAATCCCAGTATTTTGGGGTTGGAGGGCAGGCGATCGCTGACATCCGTTAACCCAGCATTCAGCACATTTGATACAGCGTATTTTTGGATGAGGTACTGCTTGCCATCAAATAAAGCTGCCAGGGGAATGTAGTTAATGGCGTGATCGGGCGCAATCACCAGGTTTCGGACTTGATTTGCCTGCCAGTTGCCTTTCGTTTCAATTGGTTTAATTAAACAGTCGTACAGTTCTTTGCCCAACGTCTGAACCCTGGTGGGATTTCCTGGAATTCTCAGCGCAGTCCGAAATTCTGCAATCGTTTGGTTGAGTTGGATTTCACCCATTGGGCAGGTGGCACTACTCAAAACTCCTCCTGCCGATGCCCACAGGAGATGGATGCGATCGCCCATGACCAGGGGGTAAATCATCACTGTCCCCGGTTGGGCATCGACAATTTTGCTGGCACTGGCAATAAAGTCTCGACTGCGTTGATCAATTCGGACAATGGTTCCGTCCTTGATCTGGGTTTGTACCGTCTGAATGTATTGGTCAAACTGGGTTTGGAGTTGCCTCAGTTGCTCCCTGAGGGGGGTACACTCTGCTGGCTGGCACTGTTTGACCCGTTGACCAAAGGCAACCAGACTTTGATACTTTTGCTGAATTTGTTGTTCCGTTTCACTGAGGGCAAGTTCAGCCAGTCTGGTGGAGGAGCGAGTTCCCCCGGTAAAGTCGTTTAATTCCTGGACTTTGAGCAGTTCCAGCACCTGCTGTCCTTCTCCAATTCGTCCCTGGGAAATCAGCAGGTCAGCCAGTTGGCGATAAATATCAGCGGTTTTGACCTGATCAAAATCGAAGGTGGCTTGCAAGAACGATTGCTGTAAATCGGTGGAAAGTTCTTTAATTTGAGAGCGTCTATCTTCAATGCCGTTGATTGCCTGTTTATAGAAGACGATCGCCACTTCTGGCTGGTTGCGATCGGCGTAGGTGCGGGCTAACCCGGCATAAATCCCCGTATTAGCAATAGCAGCTCTGGAATTTTCAAGGTTTTTGCTGATCGATAGCGCTGCTTGATAGGTGGCGATCGCCTCCTCAAATCTGCCAAATCGACGGTGCAGGTTGCCCAACAGGGTGAGCGTGCCCTTCTCGTTATTTGTATCTTGCAATTGGCGACTGATTGCTAAAGCTGTATTGGCGGCTGCCACTGCCTGTTGCTCATTCCCCATCTCACCATAGCTGAGACTGAGAATAAAATGGCTGTTTAACGCTAACGGCGGGGTTTTATCCTGGGCAACTGCCACCCCCTTTTCAGCCAACTCGACGGCTTTCTGAGCCTCACCCTGCGCCCAGGCGACATGAGCTAACTGTAGCCATGCCAGAGCCTCTACGGGAACAAACCCAACTTTTTGAGCCTCAGAAAGGGCTTCTGTATAGAGAGTACGACTGGTTTGATAATCACCCAGGGTGACATAGGTATAGCCCAGGGTAATCAAAGCCAGGGAGCGGGTGAGGGCACTGGGCAGTTTTCGGCTCAGTTCGGTGCTTTGCTGCAAAAATTCTAGTGCCTGGGGAGTTTTTCCCTGCGCTCCATAAATTTTAGTCAGGGCTTTAAGAGCTTTGGTTTGCAGTTCAAGTTCGCCGCTTTTCTGAGCAATCTGCAACGCCTGCTGTCCCAGTTCGATCGCCTTTGGATAATGCTCCTGCGCGGCATAGAGTTGACTGAGTTGAGCCAGGGCATCCACCTCCAGTTTGGGTTGGTTAGGGATATTTGAAGATGGTTTGGATTGGGCGATCGCTAACGCCTGTTGGGTAGAGGCGATCGCCTGGGGTAACTCCTGACGGCTGGCATAGGTCTGTCCTAAATCCATCAGCGCCATAACTTCTTCCCCGGGT
Organism: Kovacikia sp. CALU 1929; assembly: GCF_056784235.1. Lineage (NCBI taxonomy): Bacteria > Bacillati > Cyanobacteriota > Cyanophyceae > Leptolyngbyales > Leptolyngbyaceae > Kovacikia > Kovacikia sp. CALU 1929. The sequence continues at coordinate 25,449 of NZ_JBXBCF010000094.1, read as the reverse complement.
TCAGCCATCCTGCGCGCCAGAGCCAGGTGTTGCTGGCTAAACTCCAGTGCCCTGTTATAGTCTCCCATCAGTCGATGATCCAGGCTCAACCCCGACAGTGCCCGCATCTGGGCAATTCGCAAATGGGGTCGGACATTGAACGGCAATGTTGCTAAATCAATTGATTCTGCTTTAGCCAGGGCTTGTTGCCTATATATAATTGCCTGAGACAGGTTGCCAAACAGCCCATAACTGCTGCCGATTCCAGCTAAAGCAAAGACTTCTCCCACCGGGTCCACTTGACGACGGGCAATTTCCAAAGTCTGCTGTTCCACTTCAATCTGCTTGCGATACTCCCCCTGCTGACCGTAAATGCTTTGCAGGATTCCCAATGCCCCATTTTGTGCTCGCCAATTTTCAGATTTATGGGCAATATCAACTGCCGTTTGAGCTGATGCCTCTGCTTTTCCAAAGTCTCGTAGTTCCTTGTAGACCGCTGCAATGGTCGTGTAAGCATCACTCTTCAGTCCCAAAATCTGTTTCTCCAGATCTCGGTCTTCTAATCCTCTGGCAATCTGCAATGCCTCTGTCGCCAGGGTCAGCACCCGATTTGCCTGTTGAAGCCTTTCCGGGTGATTTTTTTGATCCCGGGCAAAACTGGCAATTAATGTATGTACTCGCATTGCTCCCAGCAGGGCATTGACCTGTCCTGCCGGAGCGTCCAGGGTTTTGTAAAGGGTCCGCGCTTGATCAAAGAATTTCAGGCTTTTGGTCAGGTTATCCAACCGTTGATCCTCATCACTGATTAGTTTATGGATATCCCCCAAGCGTAGAAGGGTATTGGCTTCCTCACCTGGTTGATTCCAGGCTTTGGCAAGTTCAAGTTTTTGTTGACCCAATTGAATGACTCGACCAGCGGATTGATTGAGCTGTACGCGATCGCCCCGGTGATGGGCATCCAGGGCAATCGCCTGATAAATGGCAAGCATGACATCCAGAGCACTCAACTGTCCTGGCTTGCTGTCTAGCTTCTGGTAAACGGCTGAACTTTGCTCTGCGGCTGCGATCGCCTTTGGAAATTCCTTCAATCCCAAATAGGCGCGAGCTAACCCCTCCAAATTTTGAGTTTCCCAGGTGGGTTCCGAAGCTTTGCGAGACACTTCTATTCCCCGTTGATAGTAGGGAACGGCTGCTTTGTACTGTCCCAGAGCACGATTAAAATCCCCCACTGAGGATAGGGCTATGGCAATCATGCGGTGATTTTCAGCTTTTTCTGCCAGTTCTAGAAGCTGTTGAGCGCCTTCTAATGCCTTGGGGTAATTTTTCAGGGTGTTGTAAGTATTGATGATTGCCAACAAGGCTTCCAGTTGAAAGGAGGTTTCATTCAGTTCCTGCGCTCTGGTCAATAGACGCTGGGCGGTTTTAATCGATTGCTCCGGTTGTTTCAAACTGCGGTAAGTCACGGCTAAGTTCTGGAGGGCGACCAGCTCCATAAAGGGATTCTGGTGCTGCTCCGCGATCGCCAGTGCTTGCTCCAGGTACTCCATCCCCTGTACCAATTTTCCAGAGTCCCGATAAGCCAGACCCAGGTTATTCAATGCCCTTGATTCCAAATCAGTGTCCTTAATGGAGCGGGCAACCTCCAGGGCTTGCTGGTAGTAAACAACGGCATTGGGGTAATCCTTTTGGGTCAAGTAAACATTGCCCATACTCCGCAGGGTATGCCCTTCTTTCAGCCGTTCCTCAAGCTTCCGGTAGATGATCAACGCTTGCTCAAAAGACCCCAGTGCTTCCAGGTACTGATCTTTTCCAAGCTGCTGGGTTCCCTGCTCAAACAGGCGATCTGCGTCAGCTTTGCGGTCTTCCAGGGTTTGTGCCAGGAGGGGAGGGGAGGGATGGGGCGTGGAGGGGAGGGGAGCAATTAAAAATGCAAAATTGCCCAGGAAAAATGTGAGTGGTAGAAGAACTTGATTTTGAATTTTGAATTTTGAACTTTGAATTTTTGAGCGGCGCATTCAGGCTCTCCTCCATTCGCTGAAAAGGCTCCTCCATAATTTACCGCTCGATTACCGGAAGTTATGCTGCGATCGCTCTTTCCCAAGCCCTCCGAGGTCTTTAAAAACTTCGGAGGGCTGAACCATAGAGATCACAGCAATTCGATGCCGAATTCTGGAATCCTTGAAACATAGTTGTAGTATTTGTAGTACCTTTGCTTAAGTCGTGCTTCTGGCTAGCTCGTAACCTGGTGTTTCGCTCCAAATGCGACCAAAGCAACGAACTCTCTATCAGCAACCGTCATCCATTCCAAAGAAATATCACGGATTTCTCTAAATGCGGAATAACAAAATGGTTTGCTGAAGCTAAAACAGCCCCCCATCTAAAAGGTAAAGATCATGGTGTTACTCTACTCTCCTCTGTTCAAACCATTCCAGTTCCCTTCCAGAACCAGTGAAAAACCTGAATCTGCTGAACTCGCTAATCAACCAAAAATTCCTCTGGATGACAAAATCCAGGAACACAATCGGCGGGATGGAGCAAGGGAACCTATCAATCACATTCAACCAACCTATCATCTGGAACGGAGACTGTTCCTCTAAAAATTGTCTGCTTGACAATTGAACTGAAACATTAAAACCACTAGGGGCTGTCATCAATTACCGGCTAGTTCCAATCGGCAGAAAGAGTTACAGCCTCTAGCCTGTTTGATTTGGAAGGGCGCGCTAATGCTTATTCCCTCAAGCTTTTGGTGAGGAATTGATGACGCGCCCTAGCGCAAAGCATTTGGGTTAATTTTGGTCAGTCCAAACTACTTCCTAACCCAGTGCTTTGCCTGTGATTTGTAGAAGCCTATTTAAGTATTCGGATAATTTTTATGAATATGCTAACCTTTCGTCCTTACCAGGGAGAAAAGGATTTACACGCGATCGCCGATCTCGCCAACCTCTGTGCGATCGCCGATCAGATTTCCGATTCATTTGTCTCGCTTGATGAACTTCGGGCTGATTTCAAGGCTCCCTCCTTTCAACCAGCGCGGGACCTGCGCCTGTGGGAAGACGACGACGGTCGGTTGATTGGCTTTGCCATGCTATGGATTCCAGACTCCAGTGAAATTTCGGCAGGAAATCTCTGGTTCAATGTGCATCCAGAGGCTCGCGATCGCGGACTGGAACTGGAAATGATTGGTTGGGCAACCACCGTGATGCGGTCAATCGGTCAGGAGCGAGGCGTTTCCACCAGTCTTCATACGGCTACGCGGGAAACCCTGACCAACCGGATTGCTTTTCTGGAACAGGAGGGTTTTCAACCAATCCGCTATTTCTTCCGCATGGAGCGATCGCTTCAGGAACCCATTCCTGCGCCCAATTTTCCAGAGGGTTTTACGCTTTACCAGATGAACGGCGAACAGGATCTCCAGCCCTGGGTTGAGATGTTTAACCAGTCCTTTATTGATCACTGGAACCACCATGAGTTGACTCTGGAAGAATGCCTCCACTGGATCAAGCACAATCCAAACTATCGACCAGAGCTAGACCTGGTGGCGATCGCCCCCGATCGTACCTTTGCCGCATTTTGTTATAGCGAAATCGATTCCACTTACAACGCTCACATAGGGCAACAGATTGGAGGAGTTCACCTGTTAGGCAGCCGCCGGGGGTTTCGCCGGATGGGTTTGGGACGGGCAATGCTGCTGACAGGTCTACACCGGCTCAAAGCCGCAGGCATGGAAATCGCCAGACTGGGAGTGGATACCGAAAACCCCTCTGGAGCAAAACATCTCTACGAATCTGTTGGGTTCAAACAGGTGTTGACCAATATCGTGTTTGCCAAACCGGTGTGAGTTATGGGGCCGAAGGAAGGATAAAGGATGAAGTCTAATAACTAATAACTAAAAACTAAAAACCCCCTCACTACTTCTTTCCCCTGCCTTTTTTCTTCATCTATAGCCTAAACTCCAATGTTAGGCTGCTTTATCTTTCGGTGAGGACGTTCTTCAAGGCTATCTTTCATTTTTCAACGCTAAGTTACAGTTGAGTTGTCCTGAAAACGAAGTAGTGAGTCTACCATCTGTTTTCGCTCTTTACCACCAAATAAACTGTTTACCTCATACTGACTACGAACAAACAAGGTACGGGAAACACTCTTTGTCAGGTTCAAAATAGGCTGAGTATAATTTGAAACAAGTTTACTTTGGAGATACTGGTTATGAGTAACAACGAAGGAGCAAAAGCGGCAGGGGCAGCAGCGGCAGGGGCAGCGGCAGGATATGGAGTCGTTGCGGCAACGGGTGTGACCGCGGCTGGTATGGTTGGCGGTGGTGCAGGTTTTGGTGCAGCAGCGGGTCCTGTTGGTGCAGGTATAGGGGCGTTGGCAGGATTAGCTACCTATGGCATCTATCGTGCTTTTAATGGCTAGTCAATTGAATCTAATGCTGGTAATGCAGCAGTTATATTTTATTAATCGAGGTGCAATAACTGTATTTACCAGCGTTCAAGGTTACAAATTATCGGAATTTACTCACTCAAGATTCTGGAGTGTATAGATGGTTTTTCCTTTGTGGTGGTTACTTAGTGGAATACTTGGAGTTGGAGCGCTGCTACTTCGATGGTTCTTCAGGGTATGGAACGAATTAGATGATCGGACTAAAAAATTAATTATTGAAGCGGTTGTTAAGGCTTTTGAGGAGATACTTCGTGCTTTTTACAAATGGTGGAAGCAAAGAGGAGGTAAATTATGAGTAACCTCGAAGAGTTTATGGATGAAGTACAAGAATCACCTACGAAAGCCCTACTAGCATCCAATACAACACTTCCAGCAATTCAATTAGGACTAAAAACAACTGTTGGTGGGCTTTTAGCACCGTTTTCAATCCCTAGTAGTGAGCAGCAGAAGTTTTCAGAAGAAGTATCTAGCTTAGTTCAAGATAAAGCTTTTTTATCTGAGTTCAGTGATCAAATTGGTGAACCTCTAGAGAATGAATCTGAGGATGAATTTGTGAAACGAGGTAGTGACGAATTAAGGAAAATGCTTTACAGAAAGTTTAATATACAATCTTAGCTAGATATTTGAATACAGAGCAGTACTCACAGCCTAAAAACCGCGCTGCACCGGAACGCTCCAATAGGGGTCGGTTGAGTTGCAAAGGTTATCGCTATCCGGTGAGCGCGAACGTTCAAGCTAAGGATAGCTGATGAGCTTGCGTTAATAATTGAAGATGGCAATTGGGATTTTGTTCTATGACACAAAACCTTTACCAAATGACCAATGCTGAACTAAAGCAGTATATTTCAGCACGCCGAAACGATGAAGAGGCATTCAGGTCAGCTTTGGAAGTGCTCATGAGTCGTCGTGATCCAAGTACTCCCTATCAACCCTATCCCTTTGAACTGGCTGATCCTGAAGGGGAGGTACAAGCCATTTTCGTGGAGAAGCTTAGAAAAACTGAGTAGTAGCGATCTAATAAAGTTCGCCTCCACAGCTATTCAGCGCCACCCGTTAGCTTTTTCGTTTTCTTTCGTTTCAGTTTAGGTACCTCTCCATCCTCTGAGTCTATCGAGGAGTCTAAATCGCTGGGGTCTTCGGTTGCCGTTGTTTCCAAAGGAGCAGGCTCAGGCAATGCCTGGGACAGTTTAGAGCTGGCTGGCTCATTCAGCTCATTCAGCTCTACCAGCTCTACCACGGGTTCCACGGTCAGCGGTTCTACTTCTGGCATGGCAGGTTGTTCCGCCATTGCCAGCGTTTTTTGCTGTTGCTTCAACTCCGGCAAAGCGATCAGTTGTTTCTCAGTTTCCTTAACCGCGATCGGGATCTTCAGCGGCTGCAATTCCTCAATCCAGCAACTTGCCAGAGGCAGCGTTTGATCCAGGTCTTCCAGGGGACGAGGTACCAGCATCACCGCATGGAGTTCGCCAATTCGTTCCGCTTCGACCATGCCGACATCCAGCGCCACAGCAACATTCGCCACCGAACCTCGAATGATGGCGGTACACAATCCCGCTCCAATCGTCTCGTAAGCTGCCAGGACCACATCGGCTGCCTTCATCATGGCATCGGCAGCACCTACCATTGCCGGAAACCCGCGTGTCTCCAGCAGCCCAACTGCCTGATTACTTAACTTACTGTGCCCACGCCCGGTAGCCAGTTGTGCCAATCGGTTGCCAATCGGCAATACTGCTTCCAAATTAGGCATGGGACGCGGCACCACCAGGGTCGCAAGCTCTTGTCCAAACTGCTGCGCCCGCTCTGCCCCTTCCTGCACCGCCAGCCTCACATCCGCTACGCCTCCCCGGACGATCGCCGTACAGTGCCCACTGCCAATCTTTTCATAGCCCACCAGGGTCACCCCTGAAGACTTCAACATATGGTCTGCAATCCCGACAATAGCGGGAAAACTCTGGGCAGAAACCAACCCTAATGCGGTATCCGTAAAATCTTCTCGGCGGCTCATTCGCTCTCTAACTGGCGGTGTTGTGAATACTCCTATCCTATAGCAGGTGCCAGGTGTTAGGTGTCAGTATCATTCCATCGGCCCTAGTGGTAAGTCAATCAATGATTGATGGGTAACCAAAATCCAAATTATTGATTGGGTTTAAATTTCGCGGGTCTTCGACCCGTCAAAATTTTCCTGACGGAACACTAATCCTCCCAGGGATCATCCGAAGCAGATAGCTTGCTCGACCCGGTTGGAGGCTGATTTGCCCGGTGGCTATTGGGAAACATCTTGACCAGAAGCTGGTTGACATAAACCTGCCCATACACATTGACCCCGGAACTTTCGGTGGGTGCAGCTAGTTCAGCCGAACTAGCTTCCGGCGGTGCCTGTCCATTCTGAGGGGATTCCGATGGTAATTCGGGGGAAGACAATGGCACTGTCTCCGTCACCTGAAGCGGCTGCTCCGCCTGCCGACTGGTGTCACCCATCAGCGAACCAGAGGGAACCATCTGTCGAGACTCAATAGACCAGTTGCAAATTGTTGTCGCAGCCCCAATACAGGCGTTTGGACCAATCGAAACATTGCCAATCAGCAACACCTCTGCCCCAATGTTTGCCCCTTCTCCCACTTCCACCGCGCCCTGGCTGGCATGGAGCACTGAGCCAATGCCAATACAAGCTCCGGTTTTGATAATCACACGACTCCCCGGATCTGCCTGAAGCAAAACCCCAGGGGCGATCGCGGCTCCATCATGAATGATTACATCGCCACTGGTGTAATAGTGGGATGTACTAATCGGTCGCAACTGGAGGGGCGGCAAAGACATCAACAAAAAAACCTCTCAACCACTGCGCGGCTAATAATTAAGCAGCCCCAAGTGCTGGGACTGCTTAAAATTAACGAACCGCTGCCTTCGCTGGCTTATGAATCACCGTTTCAGCCACCCGCCGTTTGGTCTTGGGATCAATCCCGATCAACCGCACGTAGTCATTCTGATGTTCACCCAGGAAGGATTGTAGCGAAGACACCACCTCCGCTTCCCGGGATCCCTGAATGCTTCCCGTCTGCCAGGAACTTGTTTTATAGCGACGTTCATCCGCATACTCAGCCCCGACCCGGTAGCCCTGCGCTAGCAACTGGTGTACCTGCTGGCTCACTTCAGACCCAACCGATCCTCCCGTGGAACGACCACTACTGGGAGCATAACTACTATATCCACCGGCTGATGCCGCAGAGGACTGATACGAGGAGCTAGGGGCACTTGTCGACTTATCACCGGGACGGTGAACGATCAGCTCTAGCACCCGCCGTTTTGCCTTTGGATCAATGCCGACCAGCCGGACATAATCTCTGCTGTGCTCACTCAGGAAAGATTCAAGAGCGGCGATCGCCTCCGACTCCCGCCGTGCCTGAATGGGTGGCACACTGTTCCACGAACTGGTTCTAAACCGGCGCTCATCTGCATACTCTAGCCCCACCTGGCAGCCCTGCCCAATCAACTGGCTGAGTTGTTGCACGACTTCAGGCGCTAACCGGCTGGTTGATGTATAACCACCCGCCGACACTGATGAACTGGGAGCCGTGTAGGAGGATTTGGGAGCCGTGTAGGATTTAGTAGAACCGTTAGAACTGGATCCGGTGCCTTTGCCATTGGGCCGCTGAATAATCAACTCACCCATCCGGCGCTTTGCTCTGGGGTCAATGCCAAACAATCGGACATACTCACCGGCATGTTCTGCCATGCAGCCTTCCAACAGCGACAAAACCTCGGATTCCCGGTTAGATTGAATGGGGCTACAGGTGTACCAGGAACTTGTCTGAAAACGCCGCGCATCTGCATGTTCTGTGCCAATCCTGGCGCCCTGCGCCAACAGGTTGCGAACTAGCTCAACGGCATCACCAGGCAATCCTCTGCCCGTATGCCCGTTAGAATTGCTGGGTGCCGGACGGTAGCTCGACTGAGACGGAGCCGACTGACTGGCATAGCTCGATCCATTGTGGGAAACCGGCGCTGGCTTACCCCCAGGGCGCTGAATAATAGTTTCCAGCACCCGCCGTTTTGCCTTCGGGTCAATCCCAATCAGGCGCACATAATCACCACCATGCTCAGACATACAGGCTTGTAAGCCTGCTATCACATCAGATTCACGGGTGGATTGGATAGGTGTGCAACTCTTCCAGGAACTTGTCTGGAAACGCCGCTCATCTGCATACTCCGTACCGATGCGATAACCTTGCGCCAGCAATTGCCGCACCTGGTTGACGACGTTGGCATCTAAATTACCGTTCGCCGGACTATAAGAATAAGTATTCATTTCTGACCAACCGGAAGTACTGGTTTGATTTTTCGAATCACGAACGGAAGTGATGCAGTTAGCATTCTCAGCGCACTGATAGCCCGATCGCAACGCATTATTGACACCGACCACATGGGTCGCAAACTGGATATCTGACTCCTTCACACTGGGCAACCGATCCGCCTGCTGCTGATTGGTAATAATCGAACCAGACGGAATATACCGACCGGGCGGAATTTCCACATCCTGGATCAACACATGCATCATGACAATGCAGCCATCACCCACTCTGGCATTAAACACCGTGGAACGGAAACCAATAAAGCAGTCAGATCCAATATAGGCAGGACCGTGAACCAGAGCCATGTGAGTGATCGAGGTATTATTCCCAATCCAAACAGAATAGGAGTTTTCATCGTCCCCCAGCACACGACCCTTGTCTAAACCATGAATGACAACGCCATCCTGAACATTCGTACCTTCGCCAATATAAAAGGGAGACCCTTCATCTGCTCGAATCGATGTCCCCGGAGCAATTAAAACATTGGCACCAATGCGAATATCCCCAACCAGGTTCGAGAACGAATGCACATATGCCGATTCATGAATTTGAGGTTCGGCTAAATTTCTCGACCAGGGAGTCGGCGGAGCCGCACTGCTACGGACTGCCATAGAACTCTCTCCAAACTAAAACGCAATGCAGGGTAGCCGTGACAAGGGGGGATGGCGAAGGAGGCAGGAGGTGGAAATCAGCAGTTGGGAGACAACAGCCAAAGTGCCTGGATTCGTTATGGTTCCAGAACGCTTAACTCTCAATTCCTAACGTTGAACTCCGACTCCAAACCCTTCCCTCAATACTGATCTTTTTTGCTGTAAAGCAGACCATTCTCCACACTGACCGTATCAATAATGGCGATCACTGCGGCATCGACTGGTCGTTGCTCACTACCCGGAACTTGACGAGCAGCACTACCACGGCTAACCAAGACCCACTCACCCACCCCTGCCCCTACGCTATCGGCTGCCACTTCATACATGGGCAGTGGCTGCCCTTCTTCATCCATCAACTGCAACACCAAAAATTTAATCCCTCTGAGACTAGGTTCTTTTTGGGTACTGGTGACGGTGCCACGGACTTTGGCAATCTGCATTAGTTTCTACTATGAGCGGTTAAGGGGACGAATACCGCTAACGCTCTCCCGGAAAGGCTCAACTGCCTCGGTGTAGCGAATGGGCAGAACATACTCCAGGTTTTCGTGAGGACGAGCAATAATGTGGGTAGAAAGCACCTGTCCGCCATTCACCCGTTTCACATTCTCAATCCCAGCGGCAACAGAAGCCTGCACTTCAGACACATCCCCCCGCACAATCACAGTGACGCGACCACTACCAATTTTCTCGTAGCCAACCAGAGTCACACGAGCCGCCTTCACCATGGCATCAGCCGCTTCTACAACAGCGGGGAAGCCCAGGGTTTCAACCATTCCAACTGCAATTGCCATCGTAATTACTCCCTTCCATGAACTATGAGGTCAAATCAAAACAAACAGGTAAAGACGTTTCGGTGAAACGCCTTTACTAGCTACGAAATTGCTCAACTGATTCGGTGTAACGAATCGGCAAAACGTATTCCAGGTTTTCGTGAGGACGGGCAATGATGTGGGTGGACAACACTTCGCCACCATTCACCCGTTTCACATTTTCAACGCCTGCCGAAACGGAAGCCTGCACTTCAGACACATCCCCCCGCACGATCACGGTGACACGACCGCTACCAATTTTCTCGTAGCCAACCAGAGTCACACGAGCCGCCTTCACCATAGCATCAGCCGCTTCTACAACAGCGGGGAAGCCCCTGGTCTCAATCATTCCTACTGCGATCGGCATTATTGGTCTCCTGATAAGTGAAACTAATCGTAAAAACAAGGAATGAAAATTTGGGCGAAAACGCCATTATTCCAAGCTTTATGAAGGTTTTTACATTGCCTCACCTAAGAATAGGATGGTCGATGACGCTTGACAACATAAAGACCAATGATAGTTATAAATTTAAGTCATTAATCGAAGTTATACCTGAACCGAACCTATGATTTGAACATTCGAACCTAGATTGTTGAATGGTTTTAGATGGCTTGAAGAAACCCAGATTACCACCCGAACTCTCCAGCCAAATGCCTGGGATCCTCGAAAAGTAGCTATCTCAAGATTAATTTAAATCGCGATCGCTGAGAATATGCCGGAGCGATCGGTCTCAAAATTTCTGCCTCAATCATCATAGACTCTTTTCAATCGGTATAATTGGATTCTTGATAAAATATAAGTTACGGTTATACATAAAAATTCGTGATTCGCCACAAATGTTTTTCTAACTGAACCAGTCTACTTTTTGAGTCGAACTGGGTTTAAGCTGAAAATAGAATTAAGATTCATTTAATATGCATTAGGTTCCAATACCAGAAAGGTTTGCAAGCCTTCCAAAGATTAGGTTTGGGGAATTTTTTGCTAACTTAATCGCTGTGAAATTTTAAAAGGGTCGTTTTTAATGGAACAGTTTCTCCTCCAGAACAGTTGGTGGATCCCCTGTTATGGTCTGATTGGCGCAATTGTGGCATTACCGTGGGCCGCCGGCATTATTCGTCGCACGGGACCACGACCGGCTGCTTACTTAAACCTATTGATGACGATTATTTCTCTAGTGCACGGATTCCTCGTATTCCGTATCACTCTAGGAGAAGATGTGCAGCCGCTCGTCATCCATTGGTTTCAAGCTGCTGACCTGGATTTGACCCTGATGCTCGATGTTTCCTCCGTCGGCATGGGGGCTGTGGAACTGGTGACGGCATTGAGCTTACTGGCACAGTTATTTTCCCTGGGATACATGGAAAAGGACTGGGCGCTGGCACGGTTCTTTGCCTTGATGGGATTTTTTGAAGCTGCCATGAGTGGTTTGGCGTTGAGTGAGTCGCTATTTCTGAGCTATGCCCTATTAGAAATGCTGACTCTTTCGACCTACCTGTTGGTAGGTTTCTGGTATGCCCAACCCCTGGTCGTGACTGCCGCCCGCGATGCTTTTTTAACCAAACGGGTAGGGGATGTCTTGCTGCTAATGGGTGTCGTCGCCCTGGGAACGATGGCTGGCACCCTCAATTTTCCCGAACTTTATGAGTGGGCGGAAACTGCTGAACTGTCACCCACGGTGTCAGCCCTACTGGGCTTGGCATTAATTGCAGGACCGATTGGGAAATGTGCCCAATTTCCCCTCCACCTCTGGCTGGATGAGGCAATGGAAGGACCCAACCCGGCATCCATTCTACGGAATTCAGTCGTGGTTGCCTGTGGTGCTTACGTACTGATTAAGCTTCAGCCAATTCTGGTGCTATCACCTGTGGCATCAATGACTCTGATTGCGATTGGGGCAATGACGGCGATCGGCGCTTGCCTGGTGGCGATCGCCCAAATCGACATTAAGCGTGTTCTTTCCCACTCAACTAGTGCCTACCTGGGAATCGTATTCATTGCCATAGGAACGCAATGGACAGATGTGGCACTGCTTGTTCTGTTTGCCCATGGCATGGCTAAGGCACTCCTATTCATGAGCATTGGTTCGGTCATTCTTACGACTAACAGTCAGGATATTACCGAAATGGGTGGGCTATGGTCACGCATGCCTGCAACCACCGTTGCTTTCATCGTCGGAATCGCTGGCTTGGTTGGTCTACTGCCCCTGGGAGGTTTCTGGGCGCTTTATGAAGGGGTGGATACCTATTGGTATGGTCAGCCCTGGTTGGTAGCTGTGCTTTTAATCGTCAATATTCTGACGGCTTTCAATTTGACCCGTGTGTTTCGCCTGGTCTTCCTGGGACAGCCTCAACCTAAAACCCGACGCGCCCCAGAAGTTCCCTGGACCATGGCAGTTCCAATGGTGGCATTAACGATCATCACACTGCTGGTTCCCTTCATGCTCCAACGTCTGTACATTTTGCCCGATTGGAGCTACCTGAACTGGGCCGCAGTGGCATTACTGGTGCTATCCAGCGTCATTGGGCTTGCCATTGGTTCAACCATTTACCTGAACCGCACCTGGGCACGCCCGATTCAGATACCCCTCAAATTTGCTCAGGATTTACTGGCATACGATTTTTATATCGATATCCTCTATAAAGTCACTGTAGTTTGGTTGGTTGACCGGATTTCCCGATTCAATGCCTGGTTCGATCGCTACGTCCTGGATGGAGTCGTTAATTTTGTCGGATTAGCTTCCATCTTCAGCGGCGAAAGTTTGAAATACAGTATTTCGGGGCAATCCCAGTTCTACCTGCTAACCATCCTGGTTGGGGTCAGCATCTTTGGAGCACTCCTGACATTCTTAGCGTGGTAGACGTTGAGTAATGAATTAAGAGTTTTGCAGTTTATGGTCACTGACTACTGACCACTGACCACTGACCACTGACCACATCACTTCTTCCTCCCTCCCTTCCCTATGCTCAGCGCCCTGATCATCATTCCCCTCTTAGGAGCCATTGCGCTTGCCCTGCTGCCTGGTGCGATCGCACCCCGCTATAGCCGTGCCATTGCTCTGCTAGTGACGGTACTGGCGTTATTCTGGTCAATTCTTTTAGGAATCAAATTTGATGTTGGCATCACTAATTTACAATTCATAGAAAGCCTGCCCTGGATTGATTCGCTCGGCTTAACTTACCGACTGGGACTGGATGGTTTATCCCTACCGTTGATCGTCCTAAACGGACTCCTGACCTGGATTGCCGTTTACAGTACCGATGACTCGGTTCAGCGTCCACGGCTTTACTACACGCTGATTCTGCTGCTCAATGCCGGAGTGGCTGGCGCTTTCCTGGCACAAGATCTACTGCTATTTTTCCTCTTTTATGAAGTTGAACTGATTCCTCTTTACTTTTTAATTGCAATCTGGGGTGGAGCAAAGAGGGGTTATGCAGCGACCAAATTCCTGATCTACACCGCAATTTCTGGGGTTTTAATTCTGATTGCATTCCTGGGCTTGACCTGGTTAAGCGGAGCCTCCTCCTTTGAGTATGATCCGACCCGCAGCCAGTTTCTACCGCTGGCAAGTCAGATCTTACTATTGGGGACTTTGCTGGTTGGTTTTGGTATCAAGATTCCGCTGTTCCCCCTCCATACCTGGCTACCGGATGCGCACGTTGAAGCGTCTACGCCCGTTTCCGTATTGCTGGCAGGGGTCTTGCTAAAATTGGGAACTTATGGGCTTTTGCGGTTTGGGCTGGGGCTGTTTCCAGAAGCATGGTCAGTTTTGTCTCCCTGGTTAGCCATTTGGGCGGTGGTGACTGTATTGTATGGGGCGCTTACAGCGATCGCCCAAAATGATATGAAAAAAATGGTCGCCTATAGCTCGATTGGGCATATGGGCTTCATCCTGCTGGCTGCCGCCGCTGCAACCCCCCTGAGCGTCCTGGGAGCATTGTTCCAAATGATCAGCCACGGTCTCATATCTGCCCTCCTATTTCTCTTGGTTGGCGTGGTTTATAACAAAACAGGCACCCGCGATATCAACATCCTGCGTGGACTGCTTACGCCCGAACGGGGATTACCGATTATTGGCAGCTTAATGGTCGTAGGGGTCATGGCAAGTGCCGGAATCCCTGGCATGATGGGCTTCATTTCCGAATTCATTATTTTTCGCGGCAGTTTTCCCGTATTTCCCGTCCAAACCCTACTCAGCATGATTGGGACAGGTTTAACGGCAGTCTACTTTTTGCTCCTGGTCAACCGCACTTTCTTCGGTCGCCTGCCCGTGCAATTCTCGACGTTGCCCCCCGTTCAATGGTCAGAACGCATCCCTGGCTTTATTCTCGCTGTCCTGATTGCCGTTTTGGGGTTACAACCCAGTTGGTTATTGAAATGGACTGAACCGACCACAACCGCCATGCTTATCTCCTATCCCGTTATTGGAGCAACCGATCAACAGTTAGTTGTGAAGGATAAAGGATAAAGCATTGTTGGTTGTTAGAAGGTGGTAGGTGGTAGGAAGTGAGGGGTCAGGTGTTAAGTGTCAGATCTTAGGCAACCTTCCGCCTTCTGCCCTTTACTTTCTGCCTTTTACCTTCTGCCTTCGCCCATAACTCTCAACTCTCAACTCTCAACTCTCCTCTTCCCCTATGGTCAGCACTCGCAAAACCCCTTCTTCAAACCATCCCCTGGCAGATATCATTGCTCGGTTGGAGTCTGGCGGTGCCCTTCTACCAGATTCACCTGAAAATGTTATGGAAGTAGTAGGTATTCTCAAGAGCTATGGAGTGGTTCTGGATGCCTACTGGCGTAACCTGCTCTATATTTCTGAGCATCAATTCCTGGTATTGTTTCCCTTTTTTAAGTACTTCAATGGTGAAATTTCGCCGGGTAAGCTGCTGCGCCACTGGTGGCACGATCGCATCAATTACGAATTCGCCGAGTACTGCATGAAAGCAATGTTCTGGCATGGGGGTGGCAAGCTAGATACCTATCTGGATACACCGGAATTTTGCGATCGGGCACAACAGGCAATTCAGGCAAAGCTACAAGGCAACTTCCTGATGCAGGGGTTAGCCACAGGGTTCCCTGATTTTCTGCCTGAACAGGTACGACAAATGGCTTACTATAGCGGGCTAGGGCAGTTCTGGCGAGTGATGAGCGATATGTTTCTGACTCTGTCCGATCGCTACGACCGGGGCGAAATCAAAACCATTCCCGATGTGGTGAATCACGTCCTGCAAGGGCTGGTTGCTGCGGCTGATAAGCCCATCACCTATGCGATTAATATTCGTGGTCAGGAGTATGAAATTATTCCCAAATCTGCCGGGCTTACTTTTCTGATGGACACGGCTGTACCCTACGTTGAAGCGGTTTTCTTCCGTTCGTTTCCTTTCATGGGTACGGTATCCTACAACGCCCAGGCGCGGCAAATCCCCCCGGAGCAGGAGCTTTTCTCCTACGGTGCCCTCTATGCTGACCCACTACCCATTGGGGGAGCCGGTATTCCGCCCACCCTCCTGATGCAGGACATGACCCACTTTTTACCGGATTACCTGCACACCTTTTATCAACGTCCCCCCAGAGGTGAAAACGATCTGCGCGTAAAAATTTGTATCAGTTTCCAGAAATCCATGTTTTGCGTCACGACAGCCGCCATCCTGGGCTTGATGCCGTTTCCATCCGACACAACCGATCCAGAACAGCAGCAGCAAAATCGGGTATATCTGGAATCCTGGATGAATCGGCTGATGGAGTCCCGTTTGTCGAGTGTGCAGGTGTGTGAGGTTTGAGGCGTTTGTTGATGGACTGGCGACAAGCAGGGAACTAAGGCAGGAAGATTGATACCCTGTACCAATTGAAGGTTGAGAGGTTTCAAATTTTCGGTTCAAATTTTCGGGTGAAGGCGGAAGGTTAAAGGTAGAAGACGTTTATGTTTGACACCCGACCGTTCGGCGGAGAATCACGTCCAAGCCACTAGTTGCTGGGGAACCTCACACCTAGCACCTCACACCTTATTTACCATACCCAGCCGGAGAAAGCCGAGGTTGGTTAGATGGCAACGGATTGGTTAGTGGGTCAGTGGCAGAAGCGAGTTCTTCAGCCAGGAGAAATTCACGGATAAACCGAGCGATCGCCCGTTGAGTTAATCCACCGACAATTTGTTGCCCCATGTGGTGGACATTCGGGTTAAATAACAAACGCGGAATTACTGGCAGAATTTTGGTTGGGTCAAAACCGCGAGTTTCCTGCAAAATACCCCAGATTCGTTTGATGTGATCTAACGTTTTTTGACTGTCAGATGACACCGTGGAACGATGAACAGTTAACCCCAATTGCTCGTTGAGGGTGAGGCTAAAGCGGTTAAACGTGTTCACTGCAAAAGTATCCACACTTTTGACGACTTCATTCACCAGCTTTTGCCGGATCAGTTCTCCCCGTTCCGAGAACAGATAATCTAAGGTTTGATCCACCACCTGTCCCAAGTCATAATCTGTACTGCTACGGGCATTCCGGAGCAGATTTTCCAGCCGGTTCCAGCGGAAGCTGTCATCCTTGAACAGAAGGTCCCGTAGGGATGCCCGCAGTTCGGGGGCTGGGTCTGTTAACAACCGCTTTGCCACATAGGGATAAGCCTTACTCAAGACTTTAAATTCCGGATCGACATTGATCGCAATCCCTTCCAGGGTTACCAGCGATCGGATAATCAGGGCATAGTAAGCAGGCACCTGAAACGGATACTCATACATTAACGCTGAAAGCTGATCAGTAATGCTTTTGATATTGATTTCAGCCACACTGGCTCCCAAAGCATTGCTAAATACCGCCGCAAAAGCAGGAATAATCGGGGTCAGATCCGTATCAGGGCTGAGAAACTCTAGCTTTACATAATCATTTGCCAGTCCTTCAAAATCCCGATTGACCAGGTGGACGATCGCCTCAATCAGCCCATAGCGTTGGGGTGGCTTCACCTCACTCATCATGCCAAAGTCCAGGTAAGCCAGTTTGCCATCCGGTGTGGCTAACAGGTTCCCAGGATGGGGGTCAGCATGAAAAAACCCATTCTCCAAAAGCTGGCGCAGGGAACACTGCACACCCACCTCAATCAGATAGCTAGCATCTACCCCTTGAGCGCGAACCGCCTCTGGCTGAGTCAGCTTGGTGCCTGTGATCCACTCCATTGTTAGCACCCGTCGTCCCGTGTATTCCCAGTAAATACGGGGTACATAAATGTCTGGAATATTGCCATACAGTTGAGCGAATCGCTCAGCATTGCGACCTTCCTGGGTGTAGTCCATCTCCTCAAAGATGCGGGTGGCAAATTCATCCATAATGCCAACCAGGTCACTCCGCACCCACTTCACCCGCGTCTTCACCAAATGGGCCAGCGTCCGAAGGATATACATATCCAGGGCAATTCCCTGAGCTAGTCCAGGTCGCTGAACTTTAACAGCAACCTCCTCGCCTGTTTTGAGTTTGCCTCTATAGACTTGCCCTAAAGAGGCGGCGGCGATCGGCTCTGGAGTTAACTCAGCATAAATTGCTTCAGGAGAGCCTCCCAATTCTTCTTCTATAAACTGGTATGCCACCGCATTGTCAAAAGCAGGCAACTGATCTTGCAACTTGGCAAGCTCATCCATAAAGGTTGGATGAATCAAGTCAGGACGAGTTGAAAGCGCCTGCCCCACCTTAATAAATGCAGGCCCCAACCGGGTCAAAATTTCGCGCAGACGAATTGCTTGCTGCCGCCGTTTCTGTTCGCTAATCGTAGTACCCCGGCTCAACCACCAGTTCAGCCCAAACTTGAAAAAGGGAAAAAAGATTTGAAAAATTCTTCCCATCACGGCAAAAGGACGTCGCCGATAGTAAGCAGAAATGACCTCCGAGTCGTACCGTAAAGCCGGGGTATCTACCTGCCCAGAAAATGGCTGAGCGGACTTTAACTGGTCTTCAAATTCAGACAGCAACTCTCCTTCAACCGTCATGGTTGGAGCTACAGACGGTTCAACCAGCTCAGGGTAGTCCTGCCCAGGAGTCTCGACGGCAAGCGTATCTGAGATAAAGGGAACCGATTCAAGGTTTGCAGTCTTGGCATTCATGGGGTTGCAGTCAAGGGTGAGACAGCTATGTAAAGCATTGTAACAAGAGGCTTCGGGATTAGCCGTGTATAGAGCGATAGACTTTTGGGCAAAAATGCCTTCATTCACATCTTTATTCCCACAAATACACAGCCGTTACGCACAAAAATCGCCAAAACTCAGCCTACTTCTTCCAGTTAATCACTATGTCTCTACCTTTGCCCGCCCTCAAAGGCAGAATTTATGGCGAACTTTCCACACTTTTGGGGCTTGATTTCTACCCCTCCGGTAGGGAGACTAAAACGTTTGGGACAAGATTCAATCCCAATTCACTACAAAAAATCAGAGCTGGAACTCAGCTCTGATTCAAGTAAATAGACGAGTAAAGAATTAATACGGCTAAAGAGCCTGACGAGAAACCAATTTCTCAAAGGTCGCCTGGGTCTGGTGCAGAAGCTCTTCCCGGCTATCAGCGGTTTGCGTGAGAGTAGGAACCAGATTACGTGCATGCAAAGACATGTGAAGCTGGAGATGGGCAACGTATTCACTAAAGTCTTCGCGGGGAGAGGAATCGAGAGCCTGCCGTGAACGCGTATCCAAAAGTGTTCTCCTTTCCTAACTCTTTTTGGTTATGAATCAACGTAAACGAAGTTATCACGCGGGGAGGCAAGGTTTTGGCTTCGCAACGAAGTTTAACCAATTAGGTGGCAAAATGTTGAGAAACTTAAAGAGTAGGGCAAAAGGGTAGGGCACCAGTATTTATGTCTTAAGCGAATAGATGTTTTAATCCCAGAATCGTATGTTATATTGTTATACCGTCCCGGACGCATAGCTCAGTTGGTTAGAGCACCACGTTGACATCGTGGGGGTCACTGGTTCGAGTCCAGTTGTGTCCATAGAAAGACAGTCCCAGAGGGACTTAAACCAAGAACGAGCATTCGTCCAGTGAATGAACCGTTAATCCAGCAGTTGAAGCCAACTTCAGTCACGATTGTTCAACGGGTGGAAGCGGCTTCCAAGTCCGTCAGAATGCACGACATTGGTTTGGGGTTATTCATGAATCGATTTGAGTTTGGAAGGGCAGTCTAAACTTGAGAACCACACGTCTAGAACATTACCCAGCAACAAAGCGAACTCATAAAAATCACTCATCGCGCTTTCTCCACCTTTAGGCAACTTCAAAGAGCAATGCCTATAAAGTACCCACTAATCGCCTAGCGGTCTAACGTTCCAAATCAGCGGCTGCCCACATCTCAAACTCAGCACAGGTGTCTCTCGACAGTCCGCTGCATTTGGGTTGTTAGCCAGCGTTGTCCGGCGATCGTCACCACCACACCTCTCCTAACCTCCCTCCCATAACCACTATCGTTGTACTCAACCTTTTACTGAAGACAGAAAATTCTTTGGGACGCTTAATGTTGACCGAAAACCTCCATGAACTCAACCTCTCGGCTGGGGGTGATCGCCCCTTCACCCATAACCAGATGAGGTTTCGAGACAAGGGATTGACAAATTGCAAGTGCTCACAATAGGATGTGACTAAGCAGTCATGTGACCAGTCAGTCATATGACTGCTTAGTGGAAATTATGCCATCCCAAACCTTCTTCAATCTGCCTGATGTGAAGCGGCGAGTCATTATTGACGCGGCGATCGCGGAGTTTGCCAACCATAGCTATGAAGCGGCGTCGATCTCAAGTATTGTCAGCCAAGCGAAAATCGCCAAAGGTAGTTTTTACCAATACTTTGAAAATAAACAAGACTTGTATCTCTACCTGGTTGATTGGGTACTGGAGGTAAGGAGAGCCTTCATTGCCACGGCCAATCTTCCGAGCATTCAAGCTGGGTTTTTCGTGTATTTGCGAGCCTTATTTCAAGCAAATTTAGAGTTTCAATTGGCGAATCCAGCTTTTACTCAGATTCTGTTTCGGGGACCTCTTTATGGCGATGTGCCATTTCGGGAGGAAGTCTTTAGGCGAACAAAGGCTGGCTTAATCGAATTTATGCGACGGTGCGTGCAAGAGGGCATTAACCAAGGGCAACTTTCAGCTCAGATCAATCCTAATATTGCTGCGTTCATGATTGTCACCTTGGGCATTGAACTCAGACGCTTTATTCCGATCGTTTTAGGAATAGATGTAAATCAATTAGTTAAGGATAACCCTGATGTAGACAAGGATGCCATTAGCAAAATTCTAGACGACTTCGTCCGGATCTTAGAGCGCGGTATCGGAGGAAGCGATGATTGATAATCCTCTGCCTAGTTCCATCAAAATAGTCATCTTCTGGTTTCTGTTTACATTTCTCTTGTCCGTAGCGCTAGAGAAACCGAAGCAAGAAATTCTGGCGCTCATGAAATCAAGCTTGATGGGGCGATCGCTGTTTGCAAATTTCATTCCACTGCCGATTTTGGGCATGATTTTAGCTTGGTTATTCAGACTACCGCCCGATATTTCTGTGGGCTTTCTAATGGTTGCCCTTGCTCCTGGAGGGATGCTGTGTCTGCATTTTGCTCGTGTTGCCAAAGGCAATCTTGCCTATGCAGTGGGGTTGATTTTTCTGTTGTCGCTCCTATCCATCGTCATTACACCGGTGCTGATTCATCTGATTTTTCCTAGCATTGCCGCAACGGATGGATTTGTTGTGTCACTCATCGGTCGCCTGTTGTTCTTGATTATCCCTCCGTTTCTGGCAGGACAGGTCATTCAACATTGGCTAGCGTCGATCGCCACGAAATTGCAAAAGCTATCTTCCTTTTTATCGATTGTCCTGTTCATTACATTGACGGTTCTCACATATAAGCTCAAAGTTCTGGATACTCAAGCACTGGCATGGAATGGGTTGGCTGTGATCGTGGTGTTTATTGGGATGGCGTGGTTCATCGGTTGGCAATTGGGCGGACCGGAACTAGAAAATCGTAAGGTGTTGGCAATCAGTACCAGCATGAGAAATGTGGCAATTTGCTTCTTAATCGCTACGAGCAGTGTGGTCAATCAGAATGCTGAGGCGATGATGATTGGGTTTAGTGTGTTGCTGACTCCGATGAATCTAGTCTTTGCGATCGCCATGAGTCGCATCAAGCCAAAGTCTCAAAAGCAGGTAAACCAAGCCGATGCTGATTGATTCTATTCCGGGGTTACTGGTGCCGCAATGTCGTGGTTCCCCGACCTGTCCGCTGGCATTGCCGACATGCCAAACTCAGCATGTCCTCAACAGTCTGACCAATCACCAAATCTACAATCCAGGAGAAACTAATGCTGAAACGATTTGAAGAGTTGAGCCGTACCGTCCGCAATCTACATTCCGTTACCGATTTACTCAAATCAATGGGGGAGAATACTGACAGCGTATTTGACATTGAAGATAACTTTCGGGGCAGCCATCAGATGAAAGTCTGTGTCGATCGGGTCAAGGCAAGCCCTGAAGCGCGCGCAATGATGGAAAGTCGTTATCTGGGTCCAGCGATCGATCTTGAAGCCCTATCTCAATTGTCTCGCGGCACCCTGGGCCATACTTATGCCACGGTGATGAAGGCACTGGGCTTTGACCCGAATTTCTTCCGCCATCGCGAGATCGAAACGGATGAAGACTGGTTGACCATGCGCCTTCGCAAAACCCACGATCTCGTTCACCTGGTGACGGGGTTTGGCCCCACAGGCGGAGAGTTAGGTGTGCTCTCTACTCAAGCAGTGCAAATTGGTTATCCAATGGGTGTAATGCTTCAGGTTGCCAGCATCGGTATGGCGCTGAAAAAACAACCGGAAAAACTTCCAGATATAACGCAGCAAATAGCGAGAGGCATGGGGATGGCAATCCAAATGAAGAAGCCGCTAATTGCTCAGCGATGGGAAGATGGTTGGGATAAAACAGTGCGTCAATGGCGCGAGGATTTGAACATCACTGATCCAGTCATTGATGAACCCTACAGCCTCAAGAATCGCCTGCCAGATCTGGATTTGGATTGGTAACAACTGGCATTCCTTTTTAAAAGGGGGGACTTCTAACCCATTGTTGGTTTGCGCTTTATACACGCTACGCGAACGGTTCCCCTTCTTTCTAGATCATCTCAATTATCATGTCTCCAACTCTTAAATCTCAACTCAGTTTCGGTTGTCAAGTGCTTAGACAGTCCCCCGTGTTGCGAAAGCGGCTGGGATACCTTCTCCTAGCGGTTCTCACCGCAATGAGCCTTTGGCTTAGTCAAGCCCAGGTATCCCAGGCATCCAGGGTGCGCGATCGAATTCGAGGCGGCACTCAGACCAACCAAAGGATTCAGCTTAATCGCATATCTCCTGAACAGGAGATGAAAATAGGTCAAATAATGAATCGGGATTTGTTGAGAAGTGAGTTTAGGCTCTACCGAAATCCCGGCATTCAGAATTATGTCGTACAGATTGGTAAACGTTTGGTGCCCCATAGCGATCGGGCTAATGAGTTAACCTATACCTTTCAAGTCATAGCCGATGATCAGGTTAATGCCTTTGCCACAATGGGGGGGTATGTGTATATCACAACAGGTCTCATGAAGCTTGCAGACAATGAGGCTGAACTTGCCGGTGTTGTCGGCCATGAAATCGGCCACATTGACGGAAAGCATCTGTTACAACAAATTCGTGCGGATGCCGTTCGTCGAGGACTTGCGACGGCTGCCGGACTCGACCCTGGTAAGATCGCCCAGATTGGTGTAGAACTTCTCCTAAGGCGTCCCAACAGTCGTGAGGATGAGTATGATGCAGACCAACGGGGCCTGAGCATGATCGGTGATGCTGGCTATGCTCAATCGGCTATGCCAGATTTCATGCAGAAGCTAGGGGATCAAGGCGGCTCACCCCTCGAGTTCCTCAGTACTCACCCTGACCCAGAAAATCGGGTTGAAGCCTTAGAAAAGAGCATTAATCCGAACCAACGGAATGGCGACGGATTGGATTCAACCGCCTATTACAATCGCACTCTGCCCCTACACTAGAGTTTTAAGGATAAGCCTTGTGCGCCCAGGGAGATGAAGCATAACTTCAACTCTCTGGTTATGTAGGTCTTGCTAACGGTTCGGGTCAGCGGTTGCCAATACCCTTGCATCTCACCCAAGCGGCTTCGGTCAATCCGCTGCACCCGAATTGTTAGACCGAGCTTTTGCTGTCAAATCTGATAACCCGCAGGTGATATTAAGAACCTAATCAACATCCTCATAGGAATAACACAATGGTTCTTGCTCAGAATCAGAACTATCTTCTAGTTCGATCTCATCATCCTCAACCTCCTCATACCAAATTGACCACCAATTGCCACTAGCACGCCCTTCTTTGAGCAACTGATAGCGAACTTGATTTATATCGCAGTCATCATTTTCGATGTGGTCAGAAACCATATCGAGACAAAATTCTAAGTTTCCACCACTGCCATATTTATCCTGCCAAAGACACCCCCAATCGCCTTCGGGATCAAAATCAAATTTAGACTTTTTTGTGCTTTTACTCATCCACCAATCATCCCAATTATCATTAGGCTTAAATGCTATTTTATCGGAACGCTCAATATAACCCTTCCTAAACTATTCCTCAAATATGGGATATTGCTAATTCTTTGAGGAACTGACTTCAATATTTGTTAGAGGTCTGGAAGAACTGCCATCACCGAAAGATAAGCGGTCTAACGTTCTGATTGAGCGGCGGTGAGTATTTTTTGCAGTTTCACCTGGATCTAGCAACAGTCCGCTCCAATCGGGTTGTTAGACCGTCGCCTATTATCCAAATTCATCGGTACTGAGTTGAGTTTACGGAAGATACCGAATTGGATTTTGCCCACCCTCAGCGAACTCAAGCCAATTTTTAGATGTTACCCCGATGTATTGAACATGAGTGAGTTGAATGTTATGTCGTCCTTGCCTATTAGCTGGCTCTACACCAGCATGATTAGCAATATATAAAGTATTGGTTTTCAACTCATCATTTCGGTGATAGATAATAACTCGATCAACTGGACGAGTTGCATCAATTTCCCATTCGCCTGTTGAACCTGTACTGTCATCATGGAGTTCAAAGTGAATGCCATGAGTAAAGATAACTAAGATGTTTTCACCAGGTTTGATAAAATCACGCGCTTTCACAGATCACTCCTTTAGATCTTCAATATAGACCAAAAGCTCTAAGCCAACGTTTTTAGGATGCTATCTTGATCTAACAAGAATGTCATTTTGTATAGATTGTTCATCGTATATTGTGACCTTGCCATCTGGTCTAGCTATCGAGTAATGCCAACGACCAACCTCTAAAGCATATTGTTTAAGGGATATCTGCTCTGGATGCTGCTGAAGAATATCGAGAGCAGCATCATAAAAAACTTTAGATGGAACTTGAGTGGACAAAGCAGAACGAGAAATAGATCTTTGAGCACACGAAAATACCACAGCACGTACGCGCTCATCTAATGGTTTAATCTTCAACAACGGTAAGACTATGCTGCTAATTAGAGGTTTAAGCTTTTCTTTGTTGAGACCCTCAAGCACCTCTAAAACATAATCTAATGCTTTAGTATTGGTAGGGTCTTTAGACAATTGTTGAAAATTTTTCTCTAACCCTTCGGCGGCTTTAGCAGCAGCAAGTTCAGCACGTTTAGCCTCGGCTTCTTGCTTCCCACGAATCGCCTTAGCTTCTGGAGTATTAGACCAAGCTGCTAGGACAACACAAGACAGTATAAATGTCAGGAATGCCCATAAACCATTGGAAAAAATGAGGATAATAGACCAAAAAATTAAGAAGACCCAAGTAAAGAGGAGCAAATTTGCCATAGTACTGCCAACATCAGTTTTGTCTAGTATTACCCACGATCCAGCGGATCGAAACAAATACAATTGGTTAAAGGGATTGAGGTCTAACGATCGCGCTCACCGGATGCAAATAACCTTTGCAGCTTAACCGACCATATAGGTACGTTCCGGTGCAGCGCGGTTGTTATGCTCTTATCCTTTAGGTCTGACTTTTAAGAAAACAATGTATTTGCTCAGCAAGCAACTCAAGTGATTCATTTGGGCACCTCGAAAAATCGAAAAATGGGTGTCTCAACTTGAGAATGAGCAGCTAAAATGTCGGCAGTTAGGCTATCCGAGAACAGCAATGGGGCAAACAGGTTTCTGGGATTTAGAGCAACGCCAGCAAGAATTAGCAGCC